>JAHIWG010000078.1 GCA_018816345.1 Spirochaetota bacterium
CGATACATACCTCCATGGTCATAATGATGCGAACAATGGGGATTGGGACAAAATATGGGAATCATGGCTGTACCTCCGCCATGAGGACGCAGGGAGAGGCTCTATTGCTTGCAGTAGAGATGCAAGGTTCGAGGAACTATTTATCGTTTAATAAGGCCGCGAGCCTAGGTCGACGCCGTGACGCGCCCTCCGAGAGCCGCGCCCGCCTCGTCGGTAGCGAGCCGGGAAGAACCTAGGCAGGCTCGTTTGCGTACCGCTCCCGGCGTTCGCTATACTAAGATTTAAAGAATCGCGATGCGCAACGGAGAGCGGATAATGAAAAAACTGAGCCTTCGGATCCTCCTCATGCTCCTCGTATCGGTAGTCCCGGCCGTGACCTTCTTCCAGGCCTGGGGCGCGCTCCGAACCTGGCGATCCCTCCGGGCCTCCTCCGTGTTCTTCTTCCAGCGCCTGGCCTCGGAGAGCGCGGCCGGGCTCTCCGAGGAGCTGTCCTCGGCGGCCCGGACGGCGGAGTTCCTCGCCGACGCGCTGACCGAGACCAGGAACGCGGGCAAGGCCGACCGCTCCTTCCCCCAGGCGCTGTTCAGGAGGTCGCTCGAGCGCGACGCGAGCCTCCAGGCCGCGTGGGCGTTCTTCGAGCCCGACGCGTGGGACGGGCGGGACGGGTCGTTCGTCGACGCGGAAGGCTACGACGGGACAGGGGGCTACTCTCCCTGGGTCCATAGGGACGAAGGCGGCATCGCCGAGGAGCTGATGTACTGGGGCGAGGATTACTACGATAGCGATTACTACGCCATTCCCGCGAAGTCGGGCCGGCCGGTCCTCATAGAGCCGTACAAGGACGACGACGCGGCCGGTACGCCGATGACCACGATCTCCGTCCCGCTCATGGGCGAGGACGGGACGGCCTACGGCGTCGTAGGGGTCGACATCGGGCTGGCCTACCTCTCGGGCGTCGTCTCCTCGATGGTATCGGCCAGCGACGGCTGGGCCGCGCTCGTCTCGAGGAAGGGCGTGATCCTCGCGCACAGCGATCCCGGGAAGCTATTCGGCCTCTTCGCCGACGACCAGGGCCCGGAGAACGCCGAGGCCATCCTCGCCCTCGCCGACGCGGGCGCCGACGGGCTGTCGGCCGCCTCCGGAGCCGACGCCGACTGGCACGAGGCCGAGCGGTCGACCGAGCCTATCAGGATACGCTCCGGGGGCTCGGACCGGCTCGTAGTGGCGGTTCCCGTCGATATAGGCGGGCTCGAGACCTGGAGGCTGGCCGTATCGGTCCCGGTCTCGGAGATAGAGGCCCCGGCCAACGCCTCGGCCTATTCGCAGGCGTTCATAGCGGCGACGATGGTCGTCCTCCTCCTCGTATCGTCCATCCTCGTCGCGAGAACGATTACGAAGCCTATTACGGCGCTGGCGGCGGCCTTCGGCCGCATGGCCGACGGCGACTTCTCCGGCCGGATAGAGTCGAGGCGCAAGGACGAGATAGGGGCGCTCACCTCGGGGAGCAACGTCGTCGGGGAGAGCGTCTCGGCTATAGTCAGGACATTGCGCGAGTCGACGGTCGAGCTCCAGAACGACGCGACGGCCCTGCTCGAGGCCACGGGCGCTACCGAGCGCACCGTCACGGCGGTATCCGGGCGGATAGCCGAGATGAAGGGCTTCGTCTCCGACGAGGACGCGAGGCTGCGGGCCTCGGCCTCGGCTATAGAGCAGATCATCGGGGAGGTATCCGAGTTATCGGGCCTGGCGGACGAGCAGGCCGAGGCCATCCGCCGCTCCAGGGACTCCGTGGACTCCCTCGCCTCGCGCATATCGGCGTCCTCCGAGGGCATGGACTCGATGGCCCTCGCCTTCTCGGAACTGAACAGCGCGTCGATCGCCGGCGCCGAGACGATAGCCGAGGTCAGGGAGCTCTCGGACGACGTCCTCAAGAAGTCCGACAGCCTGGCGGAGGCGAGCGACGTGATCACGAGCATCGCGGGGCAGACTAACCTGCTGGCCATGAACGCCGCGATCGAGGCGGCCCACGCGGGGGAGGCCGGCAAGGGCTTCGCCGTCGTCGCGGACGAGATCAGGAGGCTTGCCGAGTCGACGGCCGAGCGCTCCGGCGAGATAGAGCGGACCCTGGTCGACGTCAAGGCCACGATAGCCGCGATGAGGAACCGGTCCGGCGACGCCGAGGCGTCGTTCGAGCGGATGAGGAACCTGATACGCGAGGTCGGCGACCTGGAGGAGCGCATCAGGAGCGCGGTATCCGACGAGCGGCGGGAGAGCCTCGCGGTCGTAGCCGAGCTAGATACCATGTCGTCGCTATCCGAGGAAGTGCGGGGCAGCGCAGCCGAGATACGGCAGGCGGGAGGCGTCGTATCCGCCGACGTAGGCCGCATCACCGAGCTGAGCGCGAGGATCAGCGGCCTCGCCGCGGAAATAGCCGGCGAGACAGAGGGGCTCAGGTCCGTCGCGGCGGGGCTCGGGGAAGGCGCGAACAGGAACAGCGAGCAGGCGGGGCGCGCCATGGCGAATATGAGGCGATTCGTCGTGAGGGAAGCCCGAGACGCGGATTTAACCGTTCTCTAACGCGGAGCTCACGGTAAGCGAATCGCGGCGCTGTAGTTTCCTACTCGACGCGGCGAACGAAGGCCCGCGTCGGGAGGTAAGCAATGAAGAGGATAGTCATCGCGACGCTCGCGCTAGTCGCCGCCGCGGGCGCCTACGCGCAGTACTCGGGCAGCTACACGTTCGGCGGTTCCACGACCGTCGCCCCTATCGCCTACGCGGCGATAGAGCGTTTCCAGAAGGAGAACCCCGGCCTCAAGATATCCTACGAAGCGGTGGGATCGGGCGGCGGGCTCAAGGCCCTGCTCGCCGGGCAGATCAGCCTCTCCGGCTCGTCCGCCGACTTCTCGGCCGATCAGCTCAAGGGGGCAGTCGCCACCCCCATCGCCCTCGACGGGCTCTCGGTCATCGTCAACAAGAAGGGCACCGGCATCAAGAACATCTCCATGGAGGATCTCGCGAGGATATACCACGGCGACGTCACCAACTGGAAGCAGCTCGGAGGCGCGAACGCGCCGATAGTCGTCGTCAACCGCGACGAGTCGTCGGGGACCTACGCCGCCTTCTGGGAGCTGGTCTGCCAGAAGCCCTTCGGCAAGGCGATAGCCTACACGAAGAACGCCATCGTCACCAAGGAGAACGGGGAGGTCGCCGTCAAGGTGCTCGCCACTCCGGGCGCCATCGGCTACGTCGGCATGGCCTTCGCCCAGGAGGTCATCAAGGCCGGCGGCCTCGAGCTCTCCATCGACAAGGTCATGCCCACCACCGCCAACGTGGTGGCCAAGAAGTACCCGATATCCCGCTACCTCTACATCGTCACCAAGTCGCAACCGGTCGAGGGGACCGTCGAGAAGGCGTTCATCGACTACATCCTCTCCCCCATGGGCCAGGCCATAGTCAAGTCGGCCGACTACATACCGCTACCCAAGAAATAAGGGCGGCATCCGCCCCGGGCCGGTCCTTCGCGAGACGCGGGGGCCGGCCTTATCGCGCGCAGGAGAAGCCAGAGGATGAGAAGAAGGAAGATCCTGGAAGGCGCCGTCGAGGCGACGCTATTCGCCGCCGCCCTGCTTTCCGTCGTGACGGTCGTCTTCATAACGGCGTTCCTATTCCAGCGGGGATCGCCTCTCTTCGAGAAGGTGCCCGTCCTGGAATTCCTGTTCAGCTCCCGATGGGAGCCGACGGCGGAGAATCCCGGCTACGGGATCCTGTCGTTCATACTAGGATCGTTCCTGGTGACGGGGTTGGCGCTGCTGATCGCCGTCCCGGCGGGACTGGCGGTGGGCATCTACCTGGCCGAGCTCTCCGACGGGAGGTCGGCTCGGTTCATAAGGTCCGCCGTGGAGCTGCTCGCCGGCATACCGTCCGTCGTGTACGGACTGTTCGGCATCGCCGTTATCAGCGCCGTATCGCGGACGCTGTTCGGCGGCTCGGGCTACGGCGCGCTATCGGCGGCCATGATCCTGGCGATCATGACCCTGCCTACGATCATCAGCGTCACGGAGGTATCGCTCCGGGCCATTCCGAGGGAGCTCAAGGAAGGCTCCCTGGCGCTCGGCGCGACGCATTGGCAGACCATTACGCGGGTACTCGTGCCCGCGGCCCGCTCGGGCATCCTGGCCGGCGTCATACTGGGTATGGGCCGCGCCATAGGCGAGACGATGGCCGTGCTCATGGTCGGAGGCAACGCGCCCATAATGCCTAGCGGCTTGAACGGCATGGTACGGACCCTGACCATGAACATAATCACCGACATGAGCTACGCGACGGGCGACCACCTGACGAGCCTCTTCGCCACCGGGATGGTGCTGTTCGCGTTCATCCTGGTCCTCAACCTCGTCGTCCAGCTGGCCCTCAAGAAGTCGATATCCGACCTGGAAGGAAAAAGCGGTGAATGATACCTCGGCAACCCGGAGCGTCGGGACCCGGAGCGTCGGGACCCGGAGCGCCGGGACCCGGCATAGGGCGGCGATAGGAAGCCAGGCAGTCGCGTTCACGGCGATCAGGGGGCTATCGATCCTGACGATAGCCGTGCTCGGGCTCATCCTCGGCTTCATCCTGTATAAGGGACTCAGGTATTCCAACATCGACAGGTCCGCGTACCTCCCCTACGCCGAGGACGCGCCTGACGGCCTCGTAGTGGCGGTGAACTCGGGGCGCGCCCCGGGCGCGCTCGATTGGGGCGTCCTCTACGGCATGTTCACCGACGAGTATATAGACTGGGCCAAGATCGACGGCTCCGACGACGACCTGACGCCTATCGCGATCGATCCGGCCACGCCCGAGGGCGCCCGCGCGGAGGCGTTCCTGTTCGGGACGGAGGAGGCCGGCGGGTACCCCGCCTGGGGCGGGCTCGTGCAAACGGCTTCGACGAGCGCGGCCGCGCTGGCGGCGGTGGCCGAGACCCCCGGCGCCGTCGCGATCGTGCCCGAGGCCGCCGCCAGAGGCGCCCCCGGCGTCATGACCCTGCCGCTCAGGCGCCTCGTCCTCGCCGTGAATCCCGAGGTCGCCGAATTCGTGGACGATAGCTACATCGAGGACCTGAGCGGGCGCGACGTCATGGACCTGCTGTCGGGGCGCGCCCGCAACTGGAAGGAATTCGGCGGCCCCGACCTGGCCGTAGCGCCCGTCGCCCCGCCGGAAGGCTCGGTGCTCGCGGCGGCCGTACGCTCCGCCGGCCTCGAGTACCCGGCGGGCCCGGGCTCTCCGGTACCGGGGGGCGGCCTCGAGTACCTGGCAGCCATAGGCGGGACGAGCGGCGCCGCCGGGCTCGCGTTCGCCGGCGACGCGGCGGTCGCGGGGCTGCCCGCCGCCATGCTGACGAGGAGGACGTCGGGATGGAACCTGACGATCGGCTACCTCCTCGAGGCGCCTCGCCTGTCCGGCAGGACGGGCGGCATCTCGACTATCATCGCCAACACGTTCCTCATGCTCCTCCTGACCGTCGCGTTCGCCGCCCCGCTCGGGCTGGCCGCGGCGGTCTACTTCGTCGAGTACGCGAGGCAGGGCCCGTTCGTGCGCGCGCTCAGGCTCGGCACGGAGACCCTGGCCGGCATCCCGTCGATAATCTTCGGCCTCTTCGGCTTCCTCTTCTTCGTGAACATCCTAGGGTTCGGCTTCGGCCTGCTCTCGGGATCGCTGACCCTCACCCTGATGATACTGCCGACGATAATCCGCACCTCCGAGGAGGCGCTCAAGTCGGTGCCCCGGGCCATGCGCGAAGGATCCCTCGCGCTAGGGGCCACGAAGCTCCAGACCGTAGCGCGCGTCGTCGTCCCCGCGGCCATGCCCGGCATCCTTACAGGCCTGATACTGGCCGTGGGACGGGCGGTGGGCGAGACCGCCGCGCTCCTGTTCACCATGGGCTCCGACTACCAGCTGGCCAAGGGCCTGTTCTCCTCGGCGAGGGGGCTGTCCGCGCACGTATACCTGCTCTTCTCGGAAGGGATCTCGTTCGACAGGGCCTTCTCGACGGCGGCCGTGCTGGTCTTCGTCGTGCTCCTGTTCAATTTCGCCGCCAAGCGGCTCATCGGCCGGATGAACCGCTCCGCGGCCGCGTAAAGGATGCGCTCGATGCACGATTCGCCCGTTAAGTTCTCCATAAAGGGCCTCGACCTCTGGTACGGAAAGACCCAGGCGCTGAAGAAGATAGACGTCGACATCGGCGAGAAGAGCGTCACGGCGCTCATCGGCCCGTCGGGCTGCGGCAAGTCCACCTTCCTACGGACGCTCAACCGCATGAACGACCTCATCGACGGCGTCAGGATAGAGGGCTCCGTCCTCTACGAGGACGCGGATATATTCGCCCCCGGCACGGACGTCATAGACCTCCGCAAGCGCGTCGGCATGGTCTTCCAGAAGCCCAATCCCTTCCCCATGAGCGTCTACGACAACGTCGCCTACGGCCCCCGCGTCCACGGCGTCAAGGACAAGGCGGCCCTCGACGAGATAGTGGAGCGCAGCCTCAAGCAGGCGGCGCTGTGGGAGGAGGTCCAGGGCAGGCTGCGCTCGTCGGCCCTGGGCCTGTCCGGAGGCCAGCAGCAACGGCTATGCATAGCGCGGGTCCTGGCCGTGGAGCCCGACGTCGTGCTGATGGACGAGCCTACGAGCGCCCTGGACCCTATATCCACCGCCAAGATAGAGACGCTGCTTGACGAGCTCAAGCGGCGGTATACGATAATCATCGTAACGCATAATATGCAGCAGGCGGGCCGCATATCGGATAAGACGGCGTTCTTCCTCATGGGGGACCTCGTCGAGTACTCGGACACCAAGGAGCTATTTTTCAATCCGCGGGACGAGCGCACCGAGAACTACATTTCAGGCCGTTTCGGCTGATGGGCCTATAAAGGAGACGAGATGACCACCCGCATCCAGTTCAACGAGGAGCTAGGCAGGCTCCATCACGATATACTGACCATGGGCGCCCGGGTCGAGGAGGACCTGACCAAGGCACTGCTGGCCCTCAAGACCGGCGACGTGGCCCTGGCCAAGGAGGTCAAGGCGGGGGACGAGCTCGTCAACGCCATGCAGCTCAAGATCGAGGACCAGGCCGCCAAGCTCATAGCGACCCAGCAGCCGGTAGCCAGGGACCTGCGGGAGCTGGTGACGGTATTCAAGATAACCGACAACCTCGAGCGCATAGGGGACCACGCGGTGCACCTGGCCAAGGCCGCCAGGCGCCTCTCCGAGGACCCGTATCCTCGCTCCCTCGAGCGGCTGGAGCGGATGGCCGCCGTCGACCTGGCCATGGTCCACGAGGCCGTGGCCGCCTACCTGGAGCACGACGAGGCGAGGGCGCGCGCGGCGGCCGCTCGCGACGACGAGGTCGACGCCGAGCATAAGGCCTTCGTGCAGGAGGTCCTCGCCTACCTCGCCGAGAATCCCGGCAAGGCCCAGCAGGCGACCAAGCTGATCGCGACGTCCAGCTTCCTCGAGCGCCTGGGCGACCACGTCACAAACCTATGCGAGGCCGTGGTCTTCATGCTGACAGGCGCGCATACCGAGCTAAACGAATAGGAGCGGCGCCATGGCGAAAGCCTCGATACTCGTCGTTGAGGACGACCCCGACATCAGGGAGCTACTCGCCTATACCCTCGGCAAGGAGGGCTACGAGGTCCTCCAGGCCCCGAGCGGGGAGGCGGGACTCAAGGCGATAGAGGAGAGGAAGCCCGACCTCGTCGTCCTCGACGTGATGCTCCCCGGCATGGACGGCCTCGAGCTGCTCCGCAGGGTCAAGGCCGACCAAGGCGCGCGGGCGGCGGCCGTCATCATGGTGAGCGCCAGGGGCGAGGAAACGGACGTCGTCGCGGGCCTCGAGCTGGGCGCTGACGACTACGTGACGAAGCCCTTCAGCCCCCGGGTGCTCGTCGCCAGGGTCAGGACCGCGCTCCGGCGCGCGTCCGCCGTCCCGAAGGAAGCGGAGGACGACGCGCTCGCCATAGGCGACTTCCGCCTGGACCCCGGCCGGCACGAGCTGCGCATAGCGGGCCGGCTCGTAGACCTGTCGGCCACGGAATTCGCCATTCTCGAGCGGCTCGCCAGGGCCCCTGGCCGCGTATTCACGCGCTCGCAGATAATAGACCGCGTGCGCGGCCGCGACTATCCCGTCACCGATCGCTCTATAGACGTGCAGGTCCTGTCGATACGCAAGAAGCTCGGCGACCGCGCCGACCTCGTGGAGACCGTCAGGGGCGTCGGCTACCGCTTCAAGGACGAGTGATGCGCCGCGCCCGACTCGCCGAGCGGACCTTCGCAGCGCTCATCTCCATATCGGCGGCGGCGATCGTCTTGATGGCGGCGGCGTCCGCGCTCTCCATGAGGCGGCTGTATTCCGAGGCCACGCTGTCCGCCCTCGCCCAGAGCGCCGCCGCCCTGGCCAACGCCGCGCAAGCCGTCGGCCAGGGCGGCCAGGCCCTCGACGCGTTCTGCGACCGGGCCGCGGCGGGCACCGGCCTCAGGGTGACGGCCATAGCGCCGGACGGATCGGTGCTCGGCGATTCGGGCTCCGATACCGGCGCCATGGACAACCACGCCGGGCGCCCGGAGATAGCCTCGGCCCTACGCGGCCAGGCGGCCACGAGCATGCGTCCCTCGCCCACCCTGGGCATTACGATGGCCTACGCGGCCGCGCCTATCCTTTCCGGCGACGCCGTCACCGGCGTGGTACGCATAGCGATGGGCGCCCCCGAGCTACGGGCGGGCATGGCGCCGTTCATAGCCGCGTTCGCGGCGGTGGCGGCGGCGATGATAGCGGCCATGGCGGCGGCGAGCGCCCGCATCGGCGCGTCGGTAGCGAGGCCCATGGGCGCCCTTCAGGACACGGCCAAGGAATGGTCGGCCGGCAGGCTCGACCGCCGCGCCAGGCGCTTCGACGACCCCGAGCTCGGCCCCTTAGCCGACACCATGAACGCCATGGCCGCCGAGCTCGCCGATAGGGTCGTCGCCATGGAGAGCCAGAAACGGGAGCTCGAGGCCATACTCGACGGGATGGGCGAGGCGGTAATATCCACGGACGAGAACCTCGTCATAAGGCTCGCCAACCCCAAGGCCAGGGAACTGCTCGGCAGGGCCGGGGACGAGGAAGGGCTCGAGGGGCGCGGCGTCCTTAAGGCCTGCGGGAGCGTCGCCCTCGACGAGATGGCCAGGCGATGCGCCTCGGGCGGCGTCCGTGAAGAGGCCGAGATAACGCTGTACGGAGAGGGGACCAGGTACCTTTGGACTAACGCCGCGCCGCTCCCGCTCGGCGAGGGCCGTTCCGGCGTCGTGATAGTCCTCAACGACATAACCAGGCTCAAGCGCCTGGAGCGCGTCCGCAAGGATTTCGTCGCCAACGTCTCGCACGAGCTGCGAACGCCCATAACGCTCATCAAGGGCTTCATCGAGACGCTCGAGGACGTCAGAGACCCGGCCGAGGCCAAGCGATTCCTCGGCATAGCCGGGCGGCATGCCGACAGGATGACGTCGATCATAGAGGACCTGCTCACGCTCGCCAGGCTCGAGGGCCCCGAGCGCGGCGGCGTCGAGGCCTCCAGGGTCGACGCCCTGCGCGTGATGGAACGCGCCGTCGAGTCGATAGGCGACGTTCCCGCTTCCAAGGGCGTTTCCATACGGCTACGGTCGGAGCCGGGCCTAGCCGTCATGGCTAACGAGGGGCTGCTCGAGCAGGCCCTTTTAAACCTGCTCGACAACGCGGTCAAGTACGGCCCTGAAGGCGGTACGATACGAGTGGAGGCCTCGAGGGAGGCGTCGCCCGGGGGCGGCTTCGCGCGGTTCGCGGTGATCGACGACGGGCCGGGCATACCGGCGCGCGACGTACCTAGGCTTTTCGAGCGATTCTACCGCGTCGACCGGGCCCGGAGCAGGGAACTCGGGGGCACGGGCCTCGGCCTGGCCATAGTCAGGCATATCGCGCTCGCCCACGGCGGCGACGCCTCCGTAGAGAGCAGGGAGGGCTCGGGCAGCTCGTTCATAGTGAGGATACCGCTCTGGACGGGAGACGAGAGCGCGACGGGGGCCGACAGCGTCCAGGCAGCCTCCCCCGACGCGGATACCGCGACCGTTAGCTCGTAGCCTCCCCCCATCCATCGCCTGACGCGTCCCGACGGCAGCTCCAGCGCGGCGCGCCCCTCCGCGTCGGGCGCGGCCGCCCTTCCCCACGGGCTATCCGGGACGAGCGCGCCGGGCAGCCCCGTAAGCCCGACGACCGACTTGGGGGGAGTCCTAAGGTAGTCCGCCCTGAATCGCCTCTCCGCGGCCACGGCCGCCAGGGCCGCGGGCTCCAGGTCCCACGGATCGGCCAGCCTCGACTCCGCCTCCGAGGCCAGGCGCTGCAAGTCTAGGCCGCAGGCCTCGTAGCCGGCCCGGTATAGCGTGGCCGCCAAGGCCGCGGCGAAGCCTCCGGCCGCGCCCGGTCGAAGCGTCCCCTCGGCTGATAGCCCCTGCGGCCAAGCCGCCCCGTACGGCAGGCTCCTCTGAGCGCCGAACGCGGCCCGGCAGAGCACCGCCGCCTCCGAGCCCCTGGGAAGGTCGATGACGGCGATACGCCCTGGCCGCGCGAGCAGCGGGCCGCCCTCGCTCCCGCTCGACACCCAGGTCAGCTCCCACGAGTCGGCGCCGGCCCAGCACGGCGGGAAGGCCGGGAGCTCCACGGGCACCGGCATGCTACCGGCGATGGGCGAGCACGAATAGAGCGTCGCGGCGAGGCAAGCCGCCCGTAAGGCGGTCGCGCTCCACGATCCTAGCGGACTACGCATACTCCGGACACGGCCCCCGGAGCCTACGCGCTTTCGCCGCGGCGAGCGGGGCGGCGATAAGCGCTTGCCTCCCTAGCGGTTTTATTCCATACTAGCCTGAAGATGGAAGAAAACGCGGCGTACACGAATCGCCTCGAACAGGCGTTGCTCGGCAAGATCGAGCGGATGGATACTCAGGAGCTCAAGCAGCTCAAGGACGACTTCAAGCTATTCCAGTCGGCCTATCAGGCTATCTATAACGTGCTCCTCAGGAAGGGGCTCATCATCGAGGACCCGTACAAGTACGAGCTCAAGATCTCGGAGGTGACCACGCCTTCCGAGAGCCCCTTCGCCGAGAGCGATAAGATAGACCAGATGTGCATCAGGCTCTCCCAGTTCGAGTCGTACCTGGATTTCCTCAACAACTACTATCAGTTCAGCGTCGACTTCCTGACGATGGGCCGCATAAAGCGTCTGGCGGCTCTTACTAAGTACTTCGCCTTCACCCAGTTCACCGAGAACAGCCCGCATACCAATACGAGGTACTTCGCCGAGCTGGTCTCCCAGGTCAGGAAGGGGACGGACCCCCTCTCCGCGGGTATCATAAACGAGGGGCTGCTCCAGCTCGAGAAGACGAGCCGTAAGATATTCCAGGCCCTCAAGGACCTGACGCTCATCCATAAGGAGCGCTACAAGCTCGAGCTCAGGCGCGTCGCGGTCGACGGGATGCGACTCGAGCGCGACTACGTCGTTACCCACCAGGACGACGTGATCCGCAAGATACGGCAGAGAGCCACCGAGGCCGCCGGGGACCGGCCCTTCTACCCGGAGCTCGTGGCAGAGGTCCTTGCCGAGGACTACGGCTCCGACGGCGAGAACCTGAAGGACGAGATCCTCAAGCGGCTCGAGGTGGAAGAGGAGAAGGGCAAGGACAAGTCGACGGAGCGCAACTTCAAGACCGTCCTGCTCGACGGCGCGAGGGTGATTATCGGGGTGGGATTCCAGCTCGACGACGCGATCAAGAAGCTCGAGGAGAACCAGTCCCTGCTGGAATCGATGGACAAGTCGTTCATGACCAAGGTCAAGCGTGCGCTCCGGGAGATGTTCGGGAAGAAGGGCGAGCACGTCGTGCACGAGGTAGAGTACCTCGACCCCGTGTCCAGCGAGCGCAGGAACGAGTCGATAGACTTCAGCGCCTTCTGCTTCGAGGCCGCGAAACGCGCCCAGAGCCTCGTCGGCATGATATCCAAGACGAGCGCTCCGTATAAGCGGATGGAAGGCTCCTCCGAGGATATAATCTATAAATTCCTCTCCAAGAGCATAGAGGAACTCCAGGCGTACCATAGGAAGGTCTCGGCGCTCGACGATTTCTTCCTCGGGGCCATAGAGGATCCGGAGTTCAAGGGCCGCGTAAGGAACGTCAAGATCGAGCTAGGGGCCTTGAAGAACGCTATAATCAAGGCTAACCAGAAGAAGCACGAGTATATAGCCCAGAAGGAAGAGCTCGAGCAGATGAAGCGCCTGGGCATCCGGGACGCATGATCGACGCGAAGGCGTAGTCACCGAGGAGCGACGATGAAGATATCCCCGAGGCCCTTCGCGGCCGCGCTAGTCCCGTTAGCGGCGCTGCTACTGTCGGCGGCGCCGCGCCTATTTGCCGCGGGCGCGGATTCGCCGCGCGAGCTCGTCGTCGGCATGGGCAGGTACGACGTAGAGTTGAATCCGTACAAATCCATATACGCCCATGAGATGCAAATATTCACGGCCCTCTACGAAGGTTTGTTCACCTACGATCCGCAGAGCCTCGACCCGGTCCGCGCGCAGGCCGAGTCGTTCGAGAAGTCGAAGGACGGCAAGACGTGGACGTTCAGGCTCAGGGAGGACGCGCGGTGGTCTGACGGCTCGAGCGTCACAGCCGCGGACTTCGTCGAGTCGTGGCTCTACTTGCTATCGCCCGATACGAAGGCCGAATACGCGGTCTTCCTCGATATAGTCAAGGGCGCCAAGGCCTTCAGGACCGGCAGGAACAAGTCCCGCGCCTCCGTGGGCATCAAGGCGACCGGCGAGAGGACTCTCGTCGTGACTCTCGCGTCGCCGGCCGCGTACTTCACCAGGCTCCTCTGCCATAGCGCCTTCGTGCCCGTCCACCCCTCGCTGCGCGGCGTCCGCGCCTGGGACGCGGCGTCCGTCGTCGGGAACGGCCCCTTCGTCATAGCCTCGTCGGACCGATCGGCGTTGACCCTGGCCAGGAACGAGGGATACTGGGACGCCGAGAACGTAGCCGCCGGGGGTATCAGGATACTGTTCCTCGACGACGACGAGACCGCGACGAGGCTCTTCAACGACGGCGAGGTAGATTGGCTCACCGATACCGCGGACTTGGACGGGCTCGCGTCCGCCGAGTCAATAAAGTTCGCGCCGATGTTCGCCACCGGCTACTATTTCTGGGATTCCTCTCGCAGGCCGTGGAACGACGCGCGGGTCCGCAGGGCGCTCGCCCTGCTCGTGCCTTGGGAGAAGATACGCGATCCCGAGAGCTATTACGAGCCGACGAGCGTGCTCGTGCTCCCCTTCGCGGGCTACGAGTCTCCCGCGGGCATTTCATCGCGCGACGAGGAGGAAGCGCTGAGGCTCCTGGCCAAGGCGGGCTATCCGGAAGGCAGGGGCCTGCCGGCGGTGCGGTTCGTCTCGTACCGATCGGGGACCCACGACGCCAACATCGCCGTCATAGAGGAAGCCTGGAAGCGCGTCGGGCTCTCGGTGGAGCGCGTCGTCGTGCCCGAGGGCGCGACGATACGGGACGTCAGGCAAGAAGGCTTCTCGCTCTCGTTCACGAGCTGGATAGGGGACTTCGCCGATCCGGCCGCCTTCCTCCTCATGTGGACCGGCGACTCCGGGCTTAACGAGGCAGGCTACAAGAGCCGCGAGTACGACGCTCTCATGGAGCGCTCCATGGCGGAGGAAGGCGCCGTCAGGCTCTCTACCCTCGCGGAGGCCGAAGGCAAGCTATTGTCCGACGCTCCGCTATTGCCGCTCTACCATTCGGTATCGTTCAACGTCATAGATACCGATTCGATAGTCGGCTGGTACCAGAATCCCCTAGACATCCATCCGTTCAAGTCCATGGGATTCGGCTCGCCGAAGGCTCGGCCGTACGTCGTCTACGCAGGAAAGGCACGATCATGAAAGGTTTCAGGCGTCTACTAGGGTTCGGGCTCTATATCTGCATGGCTTTCCCCCTATTGCTGGGAGGGCTGTCCCTGGCCTCGCTCAGGCCGATAGCGAGCGATCCGGCGACGGTGAAGTCGATGGTTACCGACGCCCGGTTCACCGCGCTCCTCGAGTCGCCCGACCTCGTCCAGATGGCGCCCGAGACGCTGACGCTCGGCCGCGCGACGCTGGACGGCAAGGCCGCCGTCACCGCCTTCCAAGCCTCCGTGCCTCCTGGCGTCGTCGTAGCCACGGCCGAGGACGCGATAGACGCCGCCTACGAGGCGCTGGGCCGCCGCGAGGCCTACTTCACGGTCGACGCCAGGCCGCTCAAGGCCGCGCTAGTCTCCGGGGCCCCCGTCTTCGCGGATACCTACGTGGCCGCAGCGAGCCTGCCCGTCGGCGTCGCCCTCCCCGGCCGAGCCGGGGACCCCGGTTCGGCCGGGGACCCCGGTTCAACCGGGGACCCCGCCACGCTTCCCGCGGTGATAACGGTTCCGGCGGGTCCGGCGGGCCGAGAGGCGGTCAAGACGGCCGTCGTCGAGGCCGCCAGGGAGCAGCCCGACGCCTGGAAAGTCGGCGAGCCCGGCTCCAGGTTCGAGACTCCCGCGAGGCTAGGCACCATCGGCGCCGGCCTTTCCGGGGCGAGCGCGTGGCTGCTCATAACCGGAGCGGGGCTATGCTTCGCCAGCGTCATGGTATCCGACTCCGAGTGGCGCAAGAGGCTCGCTCGCATGGGCAAGCGCGTCCTCTTCCCGAGCGCCATAGTGCTCGTCATAGGCCTCGTCCCCTACCTGGTCGCCCCAGGCGGGCTCTACAGGCTGCCTTCCGGAGCCAGCGGCGCGTCCCTGCCCGACCTGGCCGAGTACCTGCGCTTCGTGGCCACCAAGGTCGGCGGCGGATTCCTCACGGCCGGCCTCATAGGCGTAGGCGTGGGCACGGCCTTCGTATCGGCCAAGCGCGCCCTGCCGCTGCCTGAAGAGGACGAGGAGGAGTGAGCTCGGACGAGAGCAGGTCCCCGGGCGCGGCGCGCGACCCGGGGGAGTCATTCCTCCTCAGCCTCGGATTCCCGAGCATACGCGTCCACCGCTCGTTCGACCATTTCGACTTCGCCAAGCCCGGCCGGCGTATCCTCGTCATAGGCCCCATGGGCTCGGGCAAGACGGAGTACAGCGCCCGCGTCTGGCGCGATTCCCGGGTGGCCCTCCGCAAGGGCGACGCCGTCGCCGCTCGCACGACGACGGCCGGGGCGGACCGTCGGCTCATGCACTTCGTCAGGTTCGGCATAGACTCCGACAGGTTCAAGGAGTACCCCGACGACGCCCTGCCCTACCGGGGCGGCTACGAGCGATGCGGCGACTCCATAAGCCAGGCCGCCGACTCGTTCGGGCTCGAGACCGCTATCGCCGAGCACCCCGAGGCCGGCACCTGGATTATTGACGAGGCCTCGTTCTACGACGAGCGCGTAGCCTACCTCATCAGGAACGAATCGGATTCCCGCGGCCTCGTGTTCATACTGCCGACCCTCGTCCTCAACTTCCGCAAGGAGATATTCAACCAGGCGGCCAGGCTACTCCTGGAGAACGCCACCGACGTGTTCCCCCTGACCGCGTACTGCGAGCACTCGGACTGCATAGCCGACTCGCTGTATACCTATCGATACTACAACGCCGGCGGCCTAGAATGCCCCGCCCTCTACTTCGACCCGTTAATAATCGTAGGCGGCGACAGGGTCAAGGACGACCCCCGCGAGCCCAACTACTGCACCCGCTGCGACGAGCACCACTATCTTCCCGGCAAGGAATACACGTTCTTCACGCTCAAGCCCCTCGGGGAGGCGGCCTCGCGGGGAGACCTGAAGCCCCTGCTCGCCGAGCTGGCGGCCATCGGCGGCGATATAGGGCGCTCCAGGCTCTACGCCAGCCTCAAGCGCCTCCACCTCGACGGGCCGCGCCCGAGCCCCGAGAACATGGCCGCCCTCGAGGTTCCCTGCATCGCGGAGAAGGCCCTCTGCTACCTGTACGCCGAGCAGAACCTGCTCTCCGCGGAGCAGCTCCGCAAGGTCGTCTCGGACCTCGGCCTTGACAGGGACTACCTCCGCAAGCGCCTGTCCGATAACCATAGGCCGCTGGAACTGTAAGCGCCTCTCGGCCCCGCGCGGCCTCTTCCATAGCGCGCCCCGGCCTCTTCCCCTGCCCTGCGCCGCCTCCTCCATAGCGCGCCCCGGCCGCGACGCATCGTAGCCGCGACGCGCCCAATTAAATGCTAGATGAAACTATTTTTCATCTTTTTTAGTATTTCTATAAAAAAAAGAGTTGCGATATCCTAAATCGAGTTTATACTATCGAGTATGCGAACGTATATTCTAAGGCGGCTAGCGCTGTTCATCCCGGTACTCTTCGGCATCTCGCTCGCGGTATTCATACTGCTCCATATGATACCGGGGGACGCCGTCGACCTCATGATGGGCATCGAGGGCAATCCCGAGCTGAGGCAGCAGCTCCTTAAGCAGTACGGCATGGACTACCCGTGGTACGCGCAGTACTGGAACTGGATCTCGGGCGTGCTACGGGGCGACTTCGGGGTGTCGATGCGGACCGGCCTGCCGGTCCTGCCCGAGATCGTGAGCCGCTTCAAGGTCACGCTGATGCTGACAGTCTACTCGTCGGTCATCTCGTGGATCATCGCCATCCCGCTAGGCGTAGTCGCGGCGGTCAAGCGCAATACCTGGGTCGACGGGGGGGCCAGGGTATTCGCGCTGATCTGGGTATCGGTCCCCAACTTCGCCCTCGGCACCATGCTCCTATTGGTCTTGTCCCTGGTATTCCAGTACTACCCCCCCCTCGAGTACACGCCCTTCTTCGCGAGTCCTCTGGGCAACCTCGGCTCGCTCATATGGCCGTCCCTCGTGCTCGGGGCCATCATGGCGGGCTCGGTCATGCGTATGACCCGTTCCGCCCTCCTCGAGAACCTCCAGCAGGACTACATCAGAACGGTCCGGGCCAAGGGCGCCACGGAGCGGGTCGTCATAGGGCGCCACGCGCTCAAGAACTCGCTCCTGCCCATAGTCACCATCATAGGGATGCAGGTCGGGTCGCTCCTGGGCGGCACGGTGGTCACGGAGCAGATATTCTCCCTGCCCGGGCTCGGGCTATATACGCTGACCGGAATCAACCAGCGGGACTACCCGGTCGTGCAGGGATCGATACTCTTTTTCGCCTTCATCTTCGTGATCATCAACCTGATCGTCGATGTTATCTATTCCTGGATAGACCCCAGGATCAGCTACCGATAGGCGGACATCAATGAAGCAATTCTTCGCCGAGCTATTGCGCGACAAGACGGGCCGCGTCGGGTTGGCGGGCGTCCTCGCGGTCGTCGTCGTAGCCGTCTTCGCCCCGCTCATAGCGACGCACGACCCGCTCGAGATGAGCGACTTCCTCCGCCAGGCGCCCGGGGCCGGGTTCCTCCTAGGGACGGACGAATTCGGGCGCGACGTATTCTCGCGCCTGGTGTACGGCGCGCGGGTCTCGGTCTACGTAGGCCTCGTCGCGACGGGCATAGGGGCGATCGGAGGCCTAGCGCTCGGTCTCGCCGCCGGATACTACGGCGGTGTCGTCGACAACGTCATCATGCGCCTTATGGACGTGCTCTTCGCCTTCCCTTCGATCCTGCTGGCGCTCGCCATCGTGGCGGTGCTCGGGCCGGACCTCGGGAACACCATCATCGCCATAGGCATAGTAAGGATCCCCGTCTTCACGCGGACGGTCCGCGCGGAGGTGCTCTCCGTGAAGGCCCAGGAGTACATCACGAGCGTACGGTCGATAGGCGTCAAGGACGGCAGGGTCATCCTGAGGCACGTGCTGCCTAACGTCATGGCGCCGTTCATAGTCCAGACGACGCTGTCGCTATCGAGCGCGATACTCGTCGAGGCGTCACTGTCGTTCCTCGGCCTGGGGATTCAGCCTCCCAACCCGTCCTGGGGCTCGATGCTGTCGGAGAGCCGGCGGATCATGGAACTGGCGCCGTGGACCGCCATCGCGCCGACCGTGGCTATAATCCTGGCCATCCTATCGTTCAACCTGCTCGGGGACGGCGTCAGGGACATCCTCGACCCCAAGCTAAAGAACGTCGAGTGACCGTGAGGAACGTACAACGATGAACACGCTACTGTCAGTGCAAGGACTATCCATCGGCCTCGCCACCCGCGGCGCGAAGGCGAGCATAGTAGACGACGCCTCCTTCGAGGTCGGCCAGGGGGAGGTCTTCGGCATAGTAGGCGAATCGGGCTGCGGCAAGAGCGTAACCGCCTACGCCGTCGCCGGCCTCCTAGCCTCGCCCCCGCTCTCGGTAGAGTCCGGATCGATCATGATGGGCGGCGTCGATCTCCTGTCCCTCCCCCCCTCGCGCATGCGCTCAGTCCGGGGCAAGGACATCGGAATGATTTTCCAGGAGCCGATGACGGCCCTCGATCCCCTGTATACCATCGGCGAGCAGATAGCGGAGAGCCTCGAGTTCCACGCGAAGGTCGGCAAGCGCGAGGGCATCGAGAGGGCGGTCGCCATGCTCGGGAAGGTAGGCATACCGGAGCCCAGGCGCATCGCGGCGGAGTACCCGCACAGGCTCTCCGGGGGCATGCTGCAGCGCGTCGTCATCGCTATCGCCATGATAAACGAGCCCAGGCTCCTCATCGCCGACGAGCCGACGACCGCCCTCGACGTGACGATACAGGCCCAGATACTCGACCTTATGAACGGCCTCGTCCGTTCCAACGGCATGTCGATGATAATGATAACCCACGACCTCGGGGTCGTCGCGGAGACTTGCGACCGGGTCGCGGTGTTCTACGGCGGTCACCTGGTCGAGACGGCCCCCGTGGACAGGATCTTCTCCGATCCCCTCCACCCCTATACCGAAGGCCTGCGGAAGTCGGTAGCGTCGATAGGCGACAGGGACGGCAAGCTATACGCCATCCCCGGGTCCGTGCCGAAGGCGGGGTCGTTCGGGCCCGGCTGCCGTTTCCAGGGGCGCTGCGCGCGCCGCATGGAACGCTGCGGCCGCGAGGCTCCGCCCGTCTCGATCCGGCCCGACGGAAGGTCGGTCCGCTGCTGGCTCTACGGGGAGGAAGCATGAGCGCGCTACTCGAGGTCGAGGGCCTCCAGAAGCATTTCCCCGTCAGGTCGGGGGTATTCAACAGGATCACGGGGGCCATTCGCGTCGTCGAAGGCGTATCGTTCTCGGTGGACAAGGGCAAGACCTTCGCGCTCGTAGGCGAATCCGGCTGCGGGAAGACGACGGCGGGGCGCACCATCCTCAGGCTCCACGAGCCGACAGGCGGATCGGTCAGGCTCGCCGGCGTTGACCTCGCCGCGCTCGAGGGAGAAGGGCTCCGGACGGCCAGGAGGGACATGCAGATGGTGTTCCAGAATCCCTTCGGCTCGCTCAATCCCCGTATGAAGGTAGGGAAGCTCCTCGAGGAACCCCTGGTCGTGCACGGGATAGCCTCGGGCAAGAGGGCCCAGGAGATGGTAGACGCCATGATGGAGAAGGTGGGCCTCGCCGCCGAGTTCGGCAGGCGCTATCCCCATCAGTTCTCCGGCGGTCAGCGGCAGCGGATAGCCATAGCCAGGGCCCTTATGTGCTCGCCCAAGCTCGTGATAGCCGACGAGCCCGTCAGCGCCCTGGACGTGTCGATACAATCGCAGATACTCAACCTGCTCGTCGACCTGAGGACGGAGCTGGGCCTCACGTACGTCTTCATCTCCCACGACCTGAACGTCGTCAGGCGCATCAGCGACGCCATAGGGGTCATGTACCTGGGGCGCCTCGTGGAGCGGGCCGAGACCGGCGCCCTCTACGAGCGCCCGCTGCACCCGTACTCTGAGGCCCTGCTATCGGCGGTCCCCTCGCTGGAGCCGTCGAAGCGCAAGGAGAGGATCATTCTCTCCGGCGACGTGCCTAACCCCGCCTCCCCGCCCCCCGGCTGCGTGTTCCACCCGCGCTGCCCCAAGGCGATGGAGGTCTGCAGGCGATCCGTTCCGCCGGATAAGGAGCCGAGCCCCGGGAGGCTCGTCGCCTGCCACCTATACTAAGGCAGAAACGGCGGCCCCGCGGGGCGCCGACGAAATAGAGCAAGGAGGACCTAATGAAAAGAATCGTAGCGATCGTCGCGATGCTCGCCGTCGCGTTCGGCGCGGCGTTCGGCCAGAAGCTGGCCGACAAGCAGGTGCTGATTGTCGGCGCGGACGCCAACCCGGCGGGCATCGACCCGCACAAGAGCACCGCCTACTCGTCGGTGCGCATCACCAACAGGATCTACGAGACCCTGGTGGACATGGACGAGACCGGGAAGCTCGTGGGCAAGCTCGCGGAGTCGTGGACCAACCCTAACGACACGACCTACGTCTTCACGGTCCGCAAGGGCGTATACTTCCACAACGGCCGCGAGATGACCGCCCAGGACGTGAAGTACACCTTCGACCGTATCCTCGACCCGGCGAACGGCTGCACCGGCCGATCCAACTTCAAGCTCGTCGAGTCCGTCAACGTGCTGGACAAGTACCGCGTCGAGTTCAAGCTATCCCAGCCGCTCGCGCCCTTCCTCTCCAACTTCACGAGCATCTACACGGCAATCATCGCCAAGGAAGTCCTGGACGCGAACGCCGGGAGCCTCGCCAACGTCGCCTGCGGCACCGGCCCCTTCAAGCTCGCCGAGTGGATACCCGACAACCAGGTCCGCCTCGTCAAGCACGACAAGTACTGGCTCGCCGGCTACCCCAAGCTCGACGGCGTCACGTACATGATCATCCCCGACGAGTCGGCTCGCCTCGCCGCCCTCAGGACCGGGTCCATCCACTACACCACCCTCTCGGCCCAGAACGTGGAGCTCGTAAAGAAGAACAGGAATATAGTCGTCAAGTCGTTCCAGACCCGCGACTACTACTTCCTCGGCTTCAACTTCACCCAGAAGCCCTTCGACGACGTTAAAGTCAGGCAGGCGTTCTCCCTCGCCGTCGACCGCCCCGACCTCATCAGGAAGGCGCTCAAGGGCGAGGGCGTCATCGCCGGCGCGGTATCCCCCACCCTCAAGCAGTGGGCCATCGACGTCTCGAAGAATACCTGGTTCCGCAAGAACCAGACCAAGGCCAAGGCCCTGCTCGCCGAGGCCGGCTACGCGTCCGGTATCGACGTGGAGATGACCGTGCCCAGCAGCTACCCCGACGTGGTCGCGATATCCCAGGTACTGCAGCAGCAGCTCGCCGGCGTCGGCATCAGGGTAACCCTCAAGCAGATGGAGATAGGCCAGTACGTAGACGCCTGGAAGAAGAAGGGCCACCAGGTCATGGCCGGCAAGAACGGCGCCGGCATCGATCCCGACCGATCGCTCTACTTCTTCTTCCACTCGACCGGCAGCGCCAACGTCTGGGGCTACTCCAACCCCGATTTCGATAAGCTCGTCGAAGAGGCCAAGGTAACGCTCGACCAGGCCAAGCGCTCCGCGCTGTACAACCAGGCGCAGGAGATCCTCTACCAGGACGCCGCGAACCTCTTCTTCGCGTCTCCCATGACCTACTGCTTCATCAACGCCAAGGTAAAGGGCTTCGAGCCTATAGTATCGAACCCGGAAGACTTCAAGTTCGCCACTATCCTTAAGTAGCCCCTCCCGGGGGGCCGAAGGCGCTACGAAGCCGGAAACGGCGGCGTAGCGCCTTCGCCGCGGCCCTCCAACGGGCCCAGCCCCGCCCGGATGCCGAAGCCCGCGGCTAATAATTCCTTGACACTCCCCCGATATCGGCTAAATATGGCTCGAAAGCGAGGAAGACATGCACGAGGACGCCATAGCGAAGACCGCGGCTAAGGAAGGCAAGGTTCCCTTCGGGATAAAAATAGCCTTCGGCATGGGCGATATATACGGCGGCGGCTCGTTCAACATCGTCAATTTCCTGTATGCGTTCTATCTCGCCAACATACTGGGCATACCGACGGCCTGGGCCGCCGTCATCATGGTAGTAGCCAGGCTGTGGGACGCCGTCAGCGATCCGCTCATGGGGGCGATCAGCGACAATACGCGCACGAGGCTAGGCCGCCGTAAGCCGTGGTTCCTCGCCGGGATGCCGCTCATAGTCGTCTCGATGATCTGGCTCTGGTACCCGCCGTCCATCCCGAGCGAGGCCCTAAGGATCGCCTACGCCGCCGCGGCATACGTTTTCTACAACACCGTCACGACCATGGTGCTCGTGCCCTATATGTCCATGGCCGCGGAAGTCACCCTCGACTATTACGAGCGCAACTCGCTCAATACCGTACGCATGATGTTCTCACTAGGAGCCTCCCTCATGTGCGCCGTGGTACCGCTCGCCATAGTGAAGGCTGTATCCTCCTCGAGCGGGAGCTACTCCCGCGGCTACCTCGCCATGGCCGCCTTGATGGGCCTGGTATTCGCCCTCCCCTACCTGGCGATCGTGTTCTTCGTGCCGGAGCGGAAGGACTTCTCGGCGTCGCCGGCGGCCGGGATAAGCCTCAGGGCGATGAGGGACGCGTTCAGGCTCAAGTCGTTCAGGGCCCTCGTCGCCCTGTACCTGGCGGTCTTCGTCTCCCTGGACCTGATCACGACGTCATTCCAGTTCTACATGACCTACGTCCTCGAACGGCCCGACGACTTCACGGCGGTGCTGGCCCTGCTGATAGTAGTGGAGATTCTCGCCGCCATGCTCATACCTCCGCTCGTACGGCTGTCGAGCAAGCGCGCGGTGACTATCGCCGGGTGCTTCATGTGGATCGGCGCCGGCCTGGCCACGCTCCTCGTGACGCCCCGGAACCCTGCCCTCGTCTACGGAGTAGCGGCCGTCATGGGCGTCTCGATGGCCTTCCCCGTAGTGCTCCTCAACAGCCTCTTCGCCGACGTGACGGACGTCGGGGAGCTATTCTTCGGCTCCCGCATGGAAGGGACCTTCTCAGGCGTGCAGACCTTCGTAAGGAAATGCGCCTCGGCTCTCGCCAACGCGTCGTTCATGGCGGCCCTCGGCATTTCCGGGTTCGTCCAGCCGAGGCGCGTCGTGGAGGGCCTCGCCGAGCGGCTCGTTTTCCAGTCCCAGCCCGAGGCTCTCAAGCTGTTCATAAGGGCGACCATCGCCTTCGCGCCGGCCGTCCTCCTCTCCCTGGGCATCCTCGTCGTCTGGAACTGGCCGATAACGAGCTCCCGTCACGCCCGCCTCCTATCGTACCTCGAGACGAGGAGGTCGGGAGGCGAGCCGGATCCGGGCCTCGCGGCGGAGATGAAGACCCTGCGGGATACGGTGTTCTAGCCGCCATGAATGCCTTGGACCGGGCAAACTCCGCCGTTAACGCCGCTAGGGTCGACCCGCGATACCGCGGGGCCTACCACCTATCGCCGCCTTCCGGCTGGATGAACGATCCCAACGGCCTCGCGTCGTTCGGAGGAGCCTACCACGTCTTCTACCAGCACAATCCGTTCGCGCCGCGCTGGGGCAAGATGCACTGGGGGCACGCGACGACGACCGACTTCGTCTCGTGGAGGCACGAGCCCGTCGCCCTGGCCCCGGAGCGCTGGTACGAGAGCCTTCTCGGTTGCTTCTCGGGCACGGCGATCGCGGAGGACGGCCGGCTGACCGTCATGTATACAGGCGTCTCGCCGTTCGGCCAGCTCCAATGCCTCGCGTCCTCCGCGGACGGCCTATCCTTCGAGCGGCGCCCGAGCAACCCGGCTATCCGGGCCAAGGACCTTCCCCGGCACGCGAGCGTCTTCCGCTTCCGCGACCCGAAGATAACGGCGCGGGACGGCGCCTATTATTGCCTCGTCGGGGCCCGCGACAGGCGTAGCGGCTCCGGTATAATCCTCCTTTTCCGCTCCGCGGACCTGGCGGGGTGGGAATACGCCGGGGACGCCTGGTCGTGCCCGGACGCCGACATGGTCGAGTGCCCGGATATCGTGCGCATGGACGACGGCCGGGACCTCCTCATATGCTCCCCGACCAACATCAGGAAGGAAGGCCACCGTAACCTGCACTCCGTCGTATACTCGGTCGGCGCCTTGGATACCGTCTCGGGTACCTTCCGCGGCTCCCCGTACAGGCAGGTAGACCTCGGCTACGATTTCTACGCGGCGCAGGCCATGAAGGCCGACGACGGCAGGACGGTCATGATAGCCTGGATGCAGATGTGGAAGCGCTCCATGCCTACGGCCGAGCTCGGGCACGGCTGGGCCGGATCGATGACCCTCCCGCGGGAGCTGACGCTCGACGGCGACGCGCTGATCCAGGCGCCCGTACGGGAGCTCTCGGCGTATCGGCGCGGCGCGGTCAGGCGAGAGGCCGTGGCGTTCTCTGGCGTACTGCGCGTGGACGGCGTGGAAGGCGACCGCCTCGAGCTAGCGATCGAGGCCGACGTCAGCCAGGCCAGGGCTTTCGGCCTTCGCGTCCTGGCCGGGAAGGGCGGGGCGACCGTGATCGCTTGGTCGGCCGAGAGCGGCATGGTCGCTATGGACCGGAGCGGGTGCGGCGTCCCCATCCGCGACCTGTCCGCTCCGGCCCGCGGGACCGCGGGCTGCGGCACTCGATCCGCGCGGGTCGATACCCGGGGAGGAGTCCTGAGCATGAGGGTATTCATCGACCGCTGTAGCGTCGAGGTATTCCTCCAGGGAGGGCGGGCGACGCTGACGGCTACCGTATATCCCGAGGACGGCGATACCGGCGTCGAGTTCTTCAGCGAAGGCGCGGCGGTGATCCGCTCGCTTGAGAAATACGATATCGTCGCGTGAGACGGGCCGCTACGATCCCTCCGCGATCGTAGCGCCGCCGGACCCGGCGCGTATAGAAACGCGGGGGCTTTTGCGCTAGACTCGCATCATGGAGCCATCGTCGTCCGCTCGCGGACAGAGCCGTAACGAGCGGTATTCGAAGACGGAGAAGCGCGAAGGAGAGGACCGCTGGTTCATCCTGGATAACGCCGCCAGCTTCATGCCGGCCCTGACGAACGCTACCGCGACCCTGGCGTTCCGCGTATCTGCGACGCTTACCGAACGGATACGGTTGCCAGCGCTGCAGGAGGCGATGGCAAGCCTAGGCCCTCGCTTCCCCTACTTCGCCGTGGAGCTCCGCAGCGGCTTCTTCTGGTATTACCTCGAGCCGCTTACCGATAGGACGCCCGCGCCAGTCGCCGATTCCAGGTATCCGTGCCTTAACATGAGGGCGAGGAGGCGCGGGAGCCTCCTCTACCGCGTCAGGGCCTACGGTTCCAGGATAGCGGTGGAATTCTGCCACGTGCTCACCGACGGAGCGGGCGCCCTAGCCTACCTGAAGGCCGTCATCATGGAGTATTACAGGCTGCTCGGCGTCGAGACCGCCGAGCCATGCGGAATCCTCAGGCCGGGCGAGACTCCCTCCCCCGAGGAATCGGAGGACTCGTTCAACAAGTACTTCGATAGGGGCATGCCGTTCCCGGAGCGCGGCCGCAAGGCGTTCCACATTCCTAGCCTGCCGCTCCTGCCTGGCCAGTACCGCGTTACCACGGGGATAATCCCCCTCGCGGACGCGCTCCGCGCGGCCAGGGAGCACGGGGCGACCCTTACCGAGTTCATGGTCGCGGTGTACTTCGCAAGCCTCCAGGACATCTTCCGCGCCTTGCCGGCCCCGATACGGCGCGGTATGAGGCCTATCCTGTCCGTCGAGGTGCCCGTCAACCTCCGCCGTATCTTCGCGAGCGGCACGATGCGGAACTTCTCCCTCTTCGTGCTGCCGACCCTCGATACCAGGCTGGGTTCCTACGACTTCCCGGAAATAGTCGGCCGCGTCCACCACTACATGCAGGCGGAGGTGCATCGAAAGGGTATTTCCAGGCAGATAGCCAGGAACGTCGGAGGCGGGAGGAACCTGATCGTCAGGATGCTCCCGCTCGCCTTGAAAGGCCTGGCCGCGAAGTGGGTTCATTCCCACCTGGGCGAGGATACGATATCCGGGAGCGTCTCCAACCTGGGGCCGGTAGAGCTGCCGGAGCCGCTCGCGAGCCGCGTCGAGCGGTTCGAGTTCATACCGGCTCCGCGCGTCAGGTGCAAGAGCAACGTCAACCTCGTCAGCTGGAAGGACAGGCTCTACGTCTGCTTCGGCTCGCTAGCCTCGTCGCCGGAGATGGAGAGGCATTTCTTCACGAGGCTTGCCGGCATGGGTCTGCCGGTAAGGTTAGAATCCAATATGTGAGGTGAGCCCATGCCGATTTGCCCGAATTGCCGAGTGGAGCTAGCCGAGACCGCCAAGCATTGCCCGCTGTGCCACGCCCCCGTCCAGCAGGCCCAGCCTGTCCAGCCGACCGAGTCGACCCAGCCGCCCCAAACGTCGGAACCCGGGCCTGCCGCCTCGGCCTATCCCGAGCTTGCGATCGACGTCGATCAGTTCGAGCGGCTCACCGAGCCGCAGAAGCGGAAGGTCTTCCTCGAGCTATCCGCCGTCCTGTCGATAATAGCGTGCCTAACCGTGCTGGCGGTCGAGCTATTAATAGAGCGCCGCGTCGGCTGGTCGCTCTATCCCGTAGCCTCGATAGCGTACCTCTACGTCATCGTCGCCGTACCGGTAGCGATGCGCGGCCGCGGATGGACGGCGGCCTGGGCGGTGGCCATCGCGACGCCGCTTTACCTGCTCGCGCTCGACCTCTTCGACCCGTCCAGCTCGTGGTTCCCCGCGATAGGCGCTCCTATCGTCGCCGTCGTGGAGGCTACGGTCATGGCGTGCGCGGCCTTGATATCGCGCATGGGGCGCAGGGGCCTGAACGCCATTGGCGTGGCCCTAGTCGGCGCGTCAGCCGTCTGCATCGGCGTGGAGATAGTACTAGACGCGGCCCGCGGGAGGCCCGTCTACCCGGAATGGTCAGCCATCGTGGCTATCACCTGCCTGCCGATAGCCGGCGCCCTCGCCTACCTGCACTACCGCGTGATGAGGCGCGCGAGCCTCAAGAAGCTCTTCCACCTCTAAGGGGGCTCGCCGGATACGGGCGGGCTCGGGCCGCCCTAGACTACGAACCTGCCTATGACCTCGTCCATGGCGCGTATGCTCTCGCGGGTCGCCTCGGCGAGGTTGGATACCGATTGGGCCGCCTTGTTTATCTGCTCGGCGCCGGCGCCCATCTCGTCCATGCTCCCCCTTATAGTCGAGGTCGTGTCGAGGAGCGACGACATGCCTTCCCGGGCGCGCTGGGCGTCGATGGTCATGGCCTTGGCCCTGTCCCGCACCGACTCCGCGGAGGCGTTCATGTCCCGGAGCGCCTCGAGTATCTGCCTCGAGCCTTCGCGCTGCTCGGCCATCGCGTGATCCACCTGGCGGACGAGCTCGTCGGTCGCGTCGATGCTCGACGAGACCGTATTGAACGATTCCTCGGACTCGGCCGAGGCTATCACGACCTCGGCTATCGTCGTCTTGATGCTGGATAGCTCCGCCCCTATGGTCCGCGACTGCTCCGACGAGGTCTCCGACAGGCGGCGTATCTCGTCCGCCACGACGGAGAACCCCTTGCCCGCCTCGCCGGCGTGGGCGGCCTCGATCGCGGCGTTCATGGCCAGGAGGTTAGTCTGGCTGGCGATGCTGGCTATGACCTGGTTGGCCTCGAGCAGCAGTTCCGACTGGGAGGCTATGATGCCGACCTTGGCGACGACCGCTTCCTGCTTCTCCCTGCCCGCCACGGCGGTCTTCATCAGTTCCTCGAAGCGCTCGGCCATGTGCCCGATGGACGAGCTCACCGAGCCGATATTGCCTATCATCTGCTCTATCGACGCGGAGGCCTCGGATATGCCGGCCGCCTGCGTCTCCGTCAGCGAATCGAGGTCGGATATCGCCCCTACCACCGAGACGACGGAACTGGTGGCGACGCTGGTGCTCGACTCCTGATTGGCCGAGAGTCGCCGCACCCCTTCGATATTGGCCAGTATCTGGGCGGTCGCGCTGGCCGCCTCGTGGGAGCTGGTAGCCAGCTCCTCCCCTATGCCGCCCATGGAGCCCTGGGCGCCTTTGAGCGTCGCGATTATTCCGCGCAGCTTGCCTACGAAGGCGTTGAAGCCTTCCACGAGATCGCCTATCTCGTCGTTGCGCTTGAGCTCAATGGTACGAGTCAGGTCCGCGTCGCCCTGGGCCAATTCGCCGAAGGCGACGGCCGTGCGCTCCAGCGGCTTTATGGCCCGACCGACGACGAGCCATAGGGCCGCGACGGAGAGAAGGAGCACGGCGCCGGCCATGGCGATGACGAGGATGATCAGCTTTCCTACCGCACGTAGCATCCCGTCTATCGGGGTCAGTACCCCTAGGCCCCAGTATCGGCCCGTGCCCCTTAGCGGCATCGGCACGACGACTATATGCGACAGCGTGCCGTCGGCTATCGAGTTCCTAATCTCCGTATGCATCCACCCCTGGGTGTACGAGCCGATGAGCTGCCGGGTCGCCTCGTCGGTATCCCCCGCGTAGGGCTGGCCCACCGCCTCGGCGACGGGATGCGCGACGATCGTTCCCTTATCGCTTATGAGGAAAGCGTAGCCGAGGCCGAACGGCTTTATCGAGCCCACGAGCGCGCTGAGGGTATCCATCGATACGTCCACTCCCGCTACGCCGACGGCCTTGCCCTCGACGATGATAGGCGCGCAGTACGAGACGACCATGGTCGGCGTCCCGGCGATCTGGTAGACAGTCGGCTCGGTGACCGTGACCTTGCCCGTGGATAACGGCTCGGCATAGTAGGCCGACGAGGGGCCGCCCTCGTAATCGACGCATTCCTCCAGGATGAGCTCGCCGGAGAAGCGGTTCCAGTACGGGACGAAGCGGCCGTCGGGGGCCATGCCTCGCGAATCGCCCCGCTTAGCCCCTTCGACGGCGAACGACTCGTCGTCGCCGTCGAAGGCCCCGGGCTCGAAGATGAACCAAGCGCCGCCGAAATGTGTATTCGTCTCCATATAATGATGGAGGAAATCAAGCGCCTGGGTCCTGTCGGCGCCTATGCTGCGTAACGACGAGACGACGGTGGCCAGCTGCTCGGCCGCGAAGATGCTGATATCCAGCTCTCCTTCGACCTCGGAGGCGTAGCCCTTGCCCGCGGTCTCCGAGGCCGCGTAGCTAGACGTCGATAATTCTTTCTTCACTAGGAAGGATAGCCCGGTAACCATGCCGACGAAACCGAGCGTCGTGATCCCGGCGATCCAAAGGATCATCGTACCCCTGAAGCCTAACATTCTTTTTCGAGCCACTCTATGTTCCCTTCGATGCTATCTAATCAAAGTCTCGTTAACTCAGTAGCCGCTGTCAAGGCAGGCGGCAATCCGATAGGAACGCGTCCAAGGCGGCCGAGTCCGCGAAGGCCGCCTGGAAGAAGGTCCTGCCGCCGCCCCCCTTGCCGCCTCGAGCCTTGGCCGCGGGCCCGAAGAGGAGGTCGACGGGCTTGGCGCCCGCGTCGGGCTGAGGGGGCGAGCCTGCCGCTACCTTAAGCTCCGCCCGGCTCGCCGCCAGCGATACCCGACCGAGCCTCGCGAGGGCGCGAACCAAGCCCGAGGCCGTCTCGAAGTCCCGGGCCTCGGCGAAGACGACCTCGCCCGGGGGCGTCGCGCCGTCGAGCGCGGAGGCCTCGTAACCCGCTATCGCGTCGCGGGCCTCCTCGAGGCTCCGATCGCCGTACCTGACCCTATCCTTGAGCGCGACGATAGCCCGGGGAAGCTCGTCCTCGGGCGCGCCGGCGGCCGCGGAACAGTCCCTGGCGAGGCCGGCCAGACGCCTATAGTCGGCGAAGGCCCGGCGGCCGGCTACGAAATAGACGCGGCAGCCCGACTTGTATTTCTCGACCTTGGTGACGCGGAACAGGCCGAGAGCGCCCGAGCTCTGCACGTGCGTACCGCAGCACGCGGAATACTCGAGCCCGTCTATCTCCACGACGCGAAGCTGCCCGGTTCCGACGCTGGGCCGCTTGCGGAGCGGGAAGCCGGCGGGATCCTCGGGAGGGCACAGGTGCGTCACGACAGCGTAGTCGTCGGATACGATGCGCATCACCTCGTCCTCCACCGCATCGACGTCGGCGCGCTCCGGGGGGGCGCGGTCGATATCTATGGACGAGTAGCGCTCGCCCAGGTGGAACGACAGCGTCGTCGCGCCGAGCAGCCTCAGAATCACCGAGGAGAGCAGGTGCTGCGCGGTATGCTGCTCCGAGTGGTCCAGCCTACGCCGTAGGTCTACGCGGCAGCGTACGGACGCGCCCACCTCTACCCCGGCCTCCGCGAGCGAGGCCCGGGAGGCGACGACGACGTGCGCTACGTCGTCGCCTTCTTCTATCACCGACTCTACCGGGAGCCCGGCTATAGTCCCAAGGTCGCAGGGCTGGCCTCCGCCCTCCGGGTAGAAGATAGTACTATCTAGGACGAGGCTGAACCGGCCGTCGCCGCCGTCGATCGCGCGAACGACCGCCGAATCGGCCTCCTCGGTTCCAGGCTCCTCGTAATACAGCTTAATTGTTGACATGACAAGATGATATCACAAGCGAAAAGGGGCTACAAGCGCTCAGCGAAGGCCGAAGTAATGGCGCTCCAGGTAAGCGGCCCGGTCGGCGGCCTCGCGCCAGCGAGAGCTCCTGGGGTATTCGTTCTTCACCCGCGAATAGTACTCGTAGGCCTTCTTGACGTTCCTGAACGGCGTATCCTGCTCGTACGCGAGGCCGTAGAGATAGAAGACCTCGTCGTTGCCGTACGGGTAGAGCGATAGGTAGCGATCGAGCGTTTGGATGGCGGATTGGACGCGCTTAGCCTCGAGCTCGGCCTTGGCCAAGGCGAGCAAAGACGCCGGATCGGCCGCGGCGGGCTCGCTCGCTGGTATCGCGGCGCCTACGGGAGCCGCGGCGCCGGAGGGAGCCGCGGGCGCGGCCGAGGCGGCTGGGTCCGTCGCCTTGACGGGAGCCGTCGCCACGGGCGAAGCCGCCGTCGGCGCCGTAGCTGCGGGCGGCGCGATAGGGGCGGCGGCGACTTGAGAGCCAGGCTTTTCGGAGACGACGACCCGTACGAGGCTAAGCTCTGTAGACCTATCTACCGGATTCTGCCTCTGGAAGCGCAGGACGTATTCGCCGACGCTCTCGGGATCCAAGGCGAACACGGCCTGACTGCCCTCGAAGCGCCTCGTCTCGTAGCGGAGGCCTTCCTTGCCTTCCTCGTCGCCGAGGTATATCCACCCGGACCCGGGAAAGCGTAGCTCGAAGCGTTCGCCTCGGGCCGTCTCGACCCGAGTCTCGGCTACCGGCTGGGCCGGCGCGGCTATTACGGATCGGGCCGAGGACGCGGGCGCCGCCGGAAGAACGCCGGCCGGCTTGGCCGCTTCGGCGCTCGCTAACGGGGTCTCTGGGACGGCGGGCTTAGCATCAACCGGCTTAGCATCAACTGGCTTAGGCTCTACCGGCTTCGGGACGGCTAGCTTAGGGGCCGCCGGTTTTGGGATCGCGGCCTTAGGCGGCGCGGGGCTGGGAGCCGCGGGGTCCGGCTTGGCGACGGTCGGCGGAGCTACGGCGGGAGGCGCGGGCGGCGCGATCGAGGAAGATACCGGATCTGGAACCTTCGGTTCAGGAAGGGCTAGCGTCGGGGGCGCCGGCGTCGGGATGGTAGAGAGCACGGTGATATCGACCGGCGGGGCTAACGGCGAGGCAGGGGGTGGGATAGCGAGCGCCGGCTCCTCGAGGGTAACGGCCGCCTCGAGGGCCTCGGGCGGCGCGACTCGCATCGAGGCGTATACGGAGGCTGCTTCCGGGCTAGCGGCGGGCGATCCGGCCAAAGGCTCGGCGGCGACAGGACCGCCGGCGACCGGCTCCGCGGGAGGAGGCTCGGAGACGCACGAGAGCGCGACCATAGACAGGCAGGCTACGACGAATGCGCATCGGGCCGACCGAAAGAGGCTATCAATCGACTGCGCCGTATATAGCTTCAAGCTCTGCCTTCCTACGCCGTGTAAGCTCCGAGACGTCCACCGCGCCTATATCCGGGCGGAACGCGGCCGCCTCGGCCTCAGTATACCTCGGCTTGGGTTCGAGCGCCAGCGGATAGGGCCACTCGTCGGCCTCGGGTATCAGGAGCATCGCGGCGAGCTCGGGCCCTGACCGGGGGACTTCCGCCGCCGAGTAGGACGGCGCCTGAGTCCGGCCGCCGACCCGGGGGGAGCCAAGGCCCGAGTCGGCCCGGCGCTGGCGATAGCCAAGGCCCGCTATAAGGGCCCCGGCCGCTATAGCGACGGCGAGGGCGCCGAGGCCTATCGCGATGAAGCGAAGAGCTCTCCCGCCCACGAGCGACACTAAGCGACCGGACAGCGACGGGACTACCTTGCCGAGCCGGCCCGCGAGCCTGATGAGCCCGCTACGCGCCGAGACCAGGAAGGCGGGCGCCTTCATGCGTCCTTCGTTTCCTCGACCGGGGTTCCCTCGGCGGGAACCGCCTCTATCGGAGTTTCCACGGCCGAGGATGCCTCTGGCGGCGCTTCCTCGGCGGAGGGTTCTTCTGCGATGGCTTCCTCCGCGGGAGCTCCATTCTCGGAGGCTCCATCCTCGGAGGCTTCCTCGGCGGGAGCTTCCTCCGCGGCGGCTTCTTCTCGCGGCGTTTCCTCGGCGGCGGGTTCCGCGGTAACGGCCCGGGGCTTGCGCTGCCTCTCGGGAGGAGCCTCCGTGAGCTCGCGGCCCTCCTCGTATTCCACGTCCTCGTCGTCGAAGTCCTCGCTCGGGGCGGGCATGGTAATAGGCTTGCCGTCGGATCGCTCCAGCCGGACCGCGATCACCTTGGTGACGCCCGACTCCTCCATCGTGACGCCGAGGAGGGCGTCGGCGCCGGTGACCGTCTTCTTATTGTGCGTGATGACGATGAACTGGCTCGTCCTGCCGAACTCGCGGAGCAGGTTGACGAAGCGTATGACGTTCTGCTCGTCTAGGGCCGCGTCGATCTCGTCGAGGAAGCAGAACGGCGATGGCCTGACCATGTAGGTGGCGAACAGGAGCGCGATGGCCGTGAGGCTCTTCTCCCCTCCCGACAAGAGCGATATGTTCTCCAGCTTCTTCCCGGGCGGCTGGGCGTATATCTCGATGCCCGACTCGAGGACGTGATCGGGGTCGATCAGCCTCAGCTCGCCGCGGCCGCCTCCGAACAAGCGCCTGAACATGTTATGGAAGTTCTTCTTGACGCGGTTGTACGTGGACAGGAACATCTCGGCGCTCTCGTCGCGTATCTCCTGCGTGATGCGTTTCAGGTCGTCGCGCGCCTTCTGCAGGTCCCCTAGCTGGGTGGAGAGGAACTCGTAGCGCTCCTTGACCTCGGCGTACTCCTCGGGCGCCATCAGGTTCACCGAGCCTAGGTCCTTGAGCTTCTGCTTGCGCTCGGCGAGCCTGTCCCTAAGGTCCGAGGCCTGCGCGCGCAGCTCGTACATGCGCTCCTCGAACTCCAAGAGCTCGCGGCCGTACTGCTCGCGGAAGTTATCCTTGACGTTGCGTATCTCCGTCTCGGTCTGCGCGAGCCCCAGGTGCTGGCGCTCCAGTTCCGTCTGAAGGGAGCCGAGCTTGTCTATCTTCTTCTTGAGCTCCTCCTGGCGCTTGCCGAGGTCGGAGTTCTTTATGGCGATGTCCTTCTCGAGGCGCTCGAGCTCCGATGTGAGCTCGCGGCCGCGCTTCTCGATGTCGGCTATCTCCTCGTCGATGGACGACAGGTCCTCCTCGGCCTCGGACAGCCTGCGGACCTCCATGCTCGTCTCGCTATCCAGCTCGCGGTAGTAGCCCTCCTGGCTGACTATCTCGCGCTTTATCATGCCGAGCTGCTCCTCGGCGGACTGCACCTGGGTCTGCATGCGTATCCGGTTGCCTCGGAGCTCCTCGAGCGTCTTCCGGTACTCGTCGATGCGGAGCGAAAGCTCCCGGTTCTCCTCGCGCAGGGCCGCGATGCGCTCGCGGCGCTCGGCGACGCCGTCCTTGAACGAGGCCATGAGGGCGTCGACGGCGCGCTTCTTCGTGATGATGCCCTCGGGGGACAGGAACTCGTCTATGAACGACGGGGTCGCCCGACGGTAGGTCTCGTAGCGCTCCTTGAGCTCCTTGGCGCGGTCGGCCGCCTCCGCCATCGCGGTCCTGGCGCTCTCGATCAGCGCCCTGGCCTCGGCCGCGCCGTAATCCTTGAGGGTAGCGAGGTCCTCCAGTATGGCCGCCTTGCCGGAGAGCCGCGCGATGATGCCGGCGATGAGGCTCTCGATGGCCTCCTCGGCGGCCTTGCGCTCGCTAGCCGAGTAGCCCGTCTCCTTGAGCCGCGCGTCCAGCTCGCTGACGATGTCCTCGGTGATGGCGTCCAGCTCTGACTGGGCCGTCACCAGCTCCGATTCGAACGAGCCGATCTCCGATTCCGCCTTGGCTATGGCCGCGTCGTTGGCCTTGATGCGGTCCTCGGCGGAGCGGATCGACCCCTCGAAACCGACGATATTCTTCTCTATCTCGGCGATGCGACCCTTATGGCCGCGCAGGATCTCGTTCTTCTCGTCCTCGTCCTCGCGAAGGCCCTCGAGCTTCTCGGCGAGGGCCCGGAGCTTGAGCCGGGCCTGGTCGATCTTGGCCCGCGTCTCGGCGACGCGCTCCGACAGGAGCTTCCGCTCCTTCTCCTTGCCGACGCGCTCCACGGCGAGGCCGTAGACCGTCTTCTGAACCTCGATGAGCTTGGCCTCCATCGAGTTGACGATATCCAGGTTCTCCTCGAGCGACACGTTGATGCCGTCTATCTGGCCCCGCAGCCCGTCGCGCTCGGCCGTCTTGGCGGCGATGTCGGTGTCGCGGCGTTCCTTCTCGTTGACGAAGCCTCGGAGGCGTAGCAGGTGCAGGTCCAGCTCGGCGTTGAAGACCTCGTCGCGGAGAGAGCGGTAGGCGAGCGTCTTCTCAGACTGGGCCTTGAGCGTGTCGTGGCTCCGCTTGACCTCTCCGAGTATGCCCTCGACCTGGCGCATGTTCTCCTCGGTGCGCTCGAGCTTCAGCTCGGCCTCGCGGGAACGCGCCTTGTGCTTCGTGATGCCGGCGGCCTCCTCGAAGAGATAGCGGCGCTCCTCGGGCTTGCTGGACAGGATCTGGTCTATGCGTCCCTGCTCCATCACCGAGTACGCGCTCTTCCCGATGCCCGTATCCCAGAACAGCTCCCGGAGCTCCTTGAGCTTGGCCGGCTGGTTGTTGATGAAATACTCGCTCTCCCCCGTACGGTACAGGCGGCGCTTTATAGCCACCTCGGGCACGTCGAGGAGGAGGACGCCCTTCTCGTTAGATATAGTGAGGGTGACCTCGGCTACGTTGAGAGCCTTCCTGGTCTCGGTGCCGTTGAAGATTATGTCTTCCATCGACTCGGCGCGCAGGGATCTCGCCGACTGCTCGCCTACCACCCATTTGATGGCGTCCACGACGTTCGACTTGCCGCATCCGTTAGGGCCGAGCAGCGCGGATATGCCCTCGGAGAAATCGACCCTGGCCCTGTCCGCGAAGCTCTTGAAACCGAATATCTCGAGGCTTTTCAGGAACACGTGTACGCACCTCGTATAGCATGGATTTTATTGTGAATAGCTAGCAATCGTACCACGAATACCCCTCGCCGCGCAATGTTATGCCAAGTATACAAGGATCAGGCACGGAGACACAGAGAAGATGGGTAAAACGAAATATAAGAATCGAACAACGGCGTCGACGAAAACCTTTTATTGAGTATTTCTATTCGCCGAGCGAAGGATTAAAAAAAGGGTGCCCTCATTGGGCACCCTCCCTAATACTCATCTTCTCCGCGTCTCTGTATAGAATTCTTCGTCTTTCGAACTGTTCTCAGTCCTCGTCCTGGGCTATGAGGAGCTCGTAGGCGGCGGCGGGATCGGCTGCGGCCAGTATCCCGGCCCTGAGCTCATTCGACTTCAGCTTGGCGCTGAAGTACGAAAGGGTCTGCAGGTAGTAGGCGTGCTGGTTATAGGCGGCCGCGATCATGAACAGGAGCCTGACGGGCGCGTCGTCGAACGCGTTAAAATCCTGGATATCGCACTTGCTCACGCCGACGGCTACCACCAAGTCGGTCACGCTCGATAGGCGAACATGGGGTATGGCGATATTCCTGCCTATGGCCGTGCTCATGAGCTCTTCGCGGCGAAGGAGCTCCGTGACAAGCTCTTGCTTGCTCTTAATCTGGGGCGCGGCCCCGAGACGCTCGGCGAGCGCGACGAGCGCGTCCCTTTTACGGGGGTAGTCCAGGAACACGACCCGATCCGGCGAGAGGACGTTACGCATACGGACGGGATGCAGAGAAGAAATCGGCTTATTAGATGAAAGCCTCTCGTTTACCCAGCGTTCTATCTCGCTTTTTTTGAAACGCCACACGGTTCCGATCTTGCCGGCGGGGATCTCTCCCTTTTGGGCCCAATCGTAAACGGTACGCTCAGAAACGCGTAGGTACTTGGCCACTTCCTCAATTGTTAGGATGTCGTCATCCATTGCGGCTCTCCCATACGGTATGATTTGCAATCATTCTGCAAGAAAGGTGACGAAATGTCAAGGTATTTCTACTGCTCGATGGCGTCGATGGCATCATCGACCTCTCCGGAACGCCAGCCGAGCTCAATCAGAATAGCGCGCGACCGCCTTGTATCGAAGCCTTTGGCCGCGAGCGAGGCGGCAGCCCGGGCTATCGCCTCGCCCCTCGCCTCGCCCTCGAACGCCCGGGATAGAGCCGTCTTTATCGCGCGCCTGTCCACCCCTCGCGACGACAGCGAGGCCGACAGGCTCCTCGGACCCTCGGCCCTAGAACGGCAGCGCTGCCGGATCCACGACTCCGCGTAGCGCTCGTCAGATAGGAGCCCCTCCGCCTCGAGCCTGTCGAGGGCGGCCTTCGCCGCGGCTTTCGGGGCGCCTCGGGAGGCGAGCTTCAGCTCCAATCCGAAGCGGAACTGCTCGGCCCTGGCCAGGAGGGAGAGGGCGCGCGCCTCCGCCTCGGTGGCCTCGACGGCCGCCGACAGCAGCTCGTCCGGGATATCCAGGGGAGGCTCAGGACGGACGCCGACCGGAGCCGCGAATAGCCCGGTGGCGTCGTAGGCCGATTTAAAACGAAAAAGGGAGCCGTCTTCGGCGACCGCCTTGACGGTGCCGAGGGCTCCCTCCTCGTAGGAGACGATACGGGCCACCTGGCCGCCTTCGTCCGTTCTTCTTAGCGCTTGGAGAACTGGAAGCGCCTGCGGGCTCCGCGTTGTCCGTACTTCTTGCGCTCGACCATTCGCGGATCGCGGGTAAGGAACCCGTTGTTCCTGAGCGCCAGGCTCGAGGCGGGATCGACCTGGCTGAGCGCCCGGGCGATACCGTGCTTACAGGCGCCGGCCTGGCCGTTGGGGCCGCCGCCGACCACGTTGATCACGATGTCGAACTTATTGTCGCTCGCGGTCACGACGAGGGGCTGACGGACGGAACCGGCGATTTCGGCTACCGGGAAGTACTTGTCGAGCTCGAGGTTATTGACGGTGATCTTGCCGCTGCCTTCGCGAAGGTAGACGCGCGCGACGGCGGTCTTGCGCCTTCCGGTTCCAATTCCGAGATTCCTGACCATCGTATACCTCTCTTAGACTTCGATAGCGACGGGCGCCTGGGCCGCGTGCGGGTGGTTCGGCCCAGAATAGACCTTGACGTTCCTCGCGAGCTTGCGGCCGAGCGGTCCCTTGGGGAGCATGCCTCGGATGGCTATCTCGAGCGGGTCGATCGGATGCCGCTCTATGAGCGACGCGAACGTGTTCTTCTTGAGCCCGCCCGCGAAGCCGGTGTGCCTATAGTACATCTTGTCGTTGAACTTATTGCCGGTCACTTCGATCTTCTCGGCGTTAACGATCACGACGTAGTCACCGATTTCCTGGTGCGGGGTGTAGCAAGCCTTGTGCTTGCCGCGGACGAGGATAGCCGCCTTGGCGGCTACGCGGCCGAGGCGCTGGCCCTGGGCGTCTATCACGAACCAGGAACGAGCTACTTCAGCCGGCTTAACGAATAGGGTCTTCATCAATCTATACCTTCACCTTCGTGGAGTTCATTAGCGTAAAAAACGGCGAGCGGTATAATCACATACATCGCATATCGTGTCAAGCGGACCCGGGGCCTTACTCTTTCTTCTCGGTCGCCGCCTCTTCGGCCTCTTCCTTCTTGGCTTCTATCCTGTCCTTGATGTCGGCGACGCCAATGAACACGGCTATGAGGCCTATGAAGGCCGCGAGCACCGGAATCGAGCCGCGAAGGAAGGCCAGGACGTCCTGCCACCAGCCCAGCGGGCCAGGGATGCAGGCGAAAACGGCGAACGCGATGCAGACGATACCGACTATTAGAGCTACCATGATTTCCTCCGATTTCATAGAACGACCCGCGCTTCAATCCGGGGCGCTATCCGCACCGCATAAGCATACCCGAAACGAGGGTTTCGTCAATAAGGCTACTCCGACGGGCGTTGCCTCGGGCGACTCATCGCCCCTATACTACATCCATCAGCCCCGAAAGGATAGTCATGATACCCGATGGAGCCCTCGTATTCTTCAAGTCACGTCCCGCGATCGTCAGGCGCGACGGGGATCGCATCGAGCTTACCTTCGAGGGCGGCGCTCCGGCCCGCGTACGCGACAAGGACGTCGAGCCAATCCACCCCGGCCCGCTCAAGGCGGTGCCGAGGCCAGCCCAAGGCGGTGAGTTCCAGACGGCCTGGGACATGACCGCCGGGTCGTCGCTATCGCTCGGCGAGCTCGCCGACCTGGCGTTCGGGTCGGCCGGTCCGTCGGAGACGCTCGCGTGCAGGCTCGCGGCCGCAGAGGGAATCCTCTTCCGGATGGACGGAGAGCGCGTCGCGGCGCTCTCGGCCGAGGAGCGGGAGGCCGAGGAAGCCAAGCGCAGGCGCAAGGAAGGCGAGGCCGCCGAGAGGGCCGCCTTCGTGGAGCGGGCCAAGCGCGGGAAGACCGAACCGGGCGACGAGCGGTTCTGGGGCGAGGTAGAGGCCCTGGCGCTCGGGCGCACACAGAAATCCCGTATGGCCAGCGATATCGGAGCCGGCGAAGGCCCGGAATCCGCTCAGGCCTGGCTCCTCAAAGCCGGCCTGTGGACGACGAGGACTAATCCCCACCCCGCCCGCTCGGGGCATCCTTCCAAGGCGCCCGATCTCGAGCTGGGGCCGGACGACGACGAGGGCCGCGTCGACCTGACGGGCATGGAGGCCTGGGCCATCGACAACGCCTGGAGCCACGACCCCGACGACGCCGTATCCTGGGACGGCGAGGCCGTCTGGGTGCACGTCGCCGACCCGGCGAGCGCCATAACGCCGGGCAGCCCCGCCGACCTGGAGGCCTCGAACCGATCGGGCACCCTGTACCTGCCCGAAGGCGCGATCCCCATGCTGCCTGACGCCGCCCTAGAGCGCTTCGGGCTCGGCCTCTCGGCGACGTCCCGGGCGCTGTCGTTCAGGATAGCGCTAGACCCCGACGGCCTCGTCTCCGACGTCAGGGTCGCGCCGAGCCTCGTCAGGGTCTCGAGGGCCTCGTACGGCCAGGCCGACCCCATGCTCGCCTCGGGCCCGCTAGCCGAGCTCGCGCGGGTAGCCGAGCTCCGCAAGGCCTACAGGCTCCGCAACGGCGCCGTGGACATCGATATTCCCGAGGTGCGCGTCTGGGTAGACTCCGGCGAGCCGAGGATCGATCCGGTGGCTCGTTACGCCTCGAGCGGCGTAGTGCGGGAGATGATGGTGATGGCGGGCGAGGGCCTGGCTAGGTGGGCCTTCGACAGGGGGTTGCCGTTCCCGTATTACAGCCAGGAAGCGCCTGGCTCGCGGGAAGGGCTCCCGGGGGGCCTGGCGGGAGAATTCGCCAAGCGCAGGCTGATGAAGGCCGGCATGGCGGGGGCGCAGCCTCGGGCCCACCAGGGGCTAGGGGTGACCATGTACGCGCAGGCGACGAGCCCGCTCCGCCGCTACGGAGACCTCTTAGGGCACCAGCAGGCCCGGGCCGCCCTCGCGGCCGAATCGGGACGATCCTCGCCGCCGCCCCTCCCCGCCGACGAGCTGTCTATGAGGCTGGCCCGGGCCGCCGCCGGAGCCCAGGCGGTGCGCAAGGCGGAGCGCCAGAGCGAGCTGCACTGGACGATCGCGTGGCTGCTCGACAGGCCGGGCTGGGAAGGCGACGCGGTGGCGGTACAGGCCGGCGGAGGGGACGCTCAGCTCTACCTGCCGGAGATAGGCCTGGAAACGAGGATCAGGGCATCGGGCCTCGAGCAAGGCGCTGCCGTCAGGGTCAGGTTCCAGAAGGCCGATATTGCCAGGCTCGACGTCCAGTTCTCCATAATATAGTTGACCCTAAGCCGTCGCTCATCTATGCTAGCGTGGTGAGCATGGAACAAAAAGATTATCGCCTCGCGGCGATCATGTACACCGACATAGTCGGGTTCTCTCGCATGATGGAACGGGACGAGGCGGGTACGCTCGACGTGCTCCGTTACCATAATACGCTGATCACCGACATCGTGACGAAGCGGCACGGGACGGTCATCAAGACGATAGGCGACGCCTTCCTCGTCGACTTCCGCAATACCGTGGACGCGCTCCAATGCGCCATGGAGATACAGGCGGCCGTCTACGAGCATAATAAGGAAGGCAAGGGACAGGCCCTCCTGCTGCGGATAGGCCTGCACCTCGGCGACATCTACTTCTTCGAGAACGACGCCCTCGGCGAGGGCATCAATATCGCCAGCCGCCTCCAGTCGTTCGCCAGGCCAGGCACCATCTGCTTCTCGCAGGACGTCTATAATCAGGTACTCAATAAGCTCGACTTCAGGGCGGAGAAACTGGGCAAGGTCTCCCTCAAGAATATCACCAAGGAAATCCACGCCTACGAGGTCGCCAGCCCCAACGTCGAATTCGACCCCGACCGCGACAAGCCGCGGCCCGGCTTCAAGCCGGCGGAGATAGACGACGCCGCCGCGACCGCGGCCCCGTTGCCGGGCACGCCCTCCCCCGCCCACCGCGGCTACGGCCCCGAGGCCGCGAAGGCCGTACTCGACGACATACGCAAGGCGATACTCGAGGATACCAAGACCATGGGGCGCCGCCTCACGGTGGCCGAGGCCCTCGAGCGCTACGGGGAATACGGCGTCGAGGCCAAGGAAGTCATCGCGTCGATGGCCGACAAGGGCCTCGTGCAGAAGACCGGGCCGTCCGGCGGCTCCTTGGCGCAGGGAGACCGGCCGTTCGGCCAGGCCTTCTCCGGCCCAGGCGGCGCCAAGGCGGGGGAAACGGATCTCGCCTCGGATATAGGCCGGGCCGTCGAGGGCATAGCCCGCGCTATAGAGCAGAGCGTCGGGGACTGGCAGAAAGCCGGCTCCCGAGGCAGGGGAAGCCGCCGCGGACGGGACTACGACTCCCGCTACGAGGACGTCGGCGGCCGAGCCGAGCGCTCGATAGAGCGCGCCGCGGAGAAGCTCGAGCGTACCATAGACAGGATCTCCGGCGGTGACGAGAAGAGCGCCATCAAGGCGGAATTCCGCAGGCACCAGGCCGAGGTCGGGACGGGGAAGTGGGACGCAGAGCTCAGGAGCTCGGAGCACTTCAAGCCCGGCTCCGAGGAGATAGAGACCGATTTCGCGCGCTACCGCGACAAGCTAGAGGCGCGAGCCAGGAAGTCCAGCGCCGGTTTCATAGGCAACCTGCTATCGTTCGCCGGCGTCAACGCGCTCCTATGGTATATTAACCTGACCTTCGCCCCCGGGTTCACTTGGGCCGCCATCGTTACCGCGGCATGGGGGACGGGCCTCGTGAGCAACCTGTTCGCGACGGTACGCGGGAAGGCCAAGGCGTCGGAGGTAGATAAGATCCCGGAGCTAGCCCCAAGCGAGCTGGACGTCTACAAGAAGATCAATAGGGTCCGGGACGGCATGGCCATGCATCTCGCCAGCGTCGTCTCCGTACCGCCGCTCCTCTTCACCATCAATCTCCTGACCTCCCCGGGATTCCTCTGGGCCGCCATACCGTCCGGCATCATGGCGCTGAGCTTCCTAGGCCACCTCGCTTCCTACCCGGGCACGCTCCGGGGACTCGAGAAGAAGCTATGGCGCCTGCTCGGCGTGGATTCGTGGCGGGAGCTGTTCAGGATAGGCGCGAACCGCAGGGCCGGGGCCTCGGCCGGGCAGTACGCGTCGGTCTACGCCGAGGTCGCGTCGATCCGCGACCAGATCGTCAAGGACCTCAAGGCGGGCAAGGGCTCCGACGAGTTCGGCAAGGACATGATCCCGACCCTCGACCGCTACGTCGATCAAGTCAAGATGCTCTCGCACTCGGTCAACGAGATAGACGGCATCGTCTCGACCATACCCATGGACGCCTTGAGGCGCGACCGGGAAGAGCTGGAGGCGAAGCGCTCCGGCTCGACCAGCCAGGCCCTCAAGGACGAATACGGCCGTTCCATCGCCGAGATAGCGAGGCAGGAGAAGGCCTGCAAGGACCTGGAGGACCAGCGGGAGCTCCTGCGGCTAAGGCTCGGATCGTCCGCGAACGCCCTTAAGCAGCTCAAGATAGACATGGCCAGGATGAAGGCCCTGCCCGAGGCCGGCGAGCGCCAGGCCCTGGAGGACATACGGAAGAAGGCGAGCGAGCTTTCAGGGTACCTCGACGATCTCAAGACGGGCTACGACGAGACCTCGGCCGACCCGTACGCGGAACTCGAGCGGCTCGCCGCGGAAGCCGACGAGCGCGCGAGGCTGGAAGGCCGCCCGGCAGGCGTCGAAGGCTCCGGCGCCGAAGGCTCCGGCGCCGAGGGCTCCGGCGCCGAGGGCTCCGGCGGGAGGGGGGCCGGCCGTTGACAGGCTCGCCCGCTTCGATCTACTATCTGCCTACGGTCCGGTAGCTCACTTGGATAGAGCGATTGCCTCCTAAGCAATAGGTAGTGGGTTCGATTCCCGCCCGGATCAAAACGGAACGACATGCTAGTAATAGGTAGGAAGCCCGCAGGCTGCTCTAGGAAGCAGGATGCGGGCTTTTTCGTATCGCCTATTTGTTATAGTACAGATTCGGCAGCCACGTAGCGATTCCCGGGAAGACCATGATAATCGCCAGGCCGACGATCATCAGGAGCACGAAGGGTACGACCGAGCGGTAGATGTCGCCCAGAGTAATCTCCTTGGGGGCCATGGCCTTCATGAGGAAGAGGTTATAGCCGAAAGGCGGCGTAAGGTACGCGATCTGGCAGGTTACGGTATAGAGGATACCGTACCATATGGGATCGAATCCCAGCTTGATGATGAGCGGGATATAGAGCGGCGCCACGATTATCAGCATGGCCGTATCGTCGAGGAACATCCCCATGATGATGTACGACAGCTGCATCATTATGATGACGCCCCAGGGGCCGAAGCCGTTATTGAGGAACAGATCCCGTATGGCGTTCACGGCTCCGAGCCCGTCGAATATGGACCCGAACGCCAGGGCGGCGAGGATGACCCACATGAACATGCAGCTGACGCTCAGGGTATCGCGGAGGACCTCTCCCATGACCTTCTTGGTCAGGCGTCCCTTGAGCAGCGCGGCGATGGTAGTGACTACGGCGCCGACGGCCGAGCTCTCTACCAGGTTCGTGATGCCCATGAAGAACAGGCCCGACATCATGAAGATGATGAACAACGGCAGCAGGCCCGCGCGGAGCAGCAGCAGCTTCTGCCCTAGCGGCATCGTGCGCTCCTCCTTGGGCAAGACGGGCCCGAGTTTCGGGTTGATGGCGCACCTGATTAGGATATAGGCGATGAAGAGGCCCGCCAGGAGGAATCCGGGCATGAAGCCGGCGAGCCAGAGCCTCCCGACGGGTTGCCTCGCTATCATGCCGTAGAGCACCAGCACGACGCTCGGCGGTATCATGATCCCGAGGGAGCTGCCGGCCTGGATGACCCCCGTCACCATCCTCTTGTCGTACTTCCTCTTGAGCATCTCGGGCAGCGCTATGCTCGAGCCGACCGCCATGCCGGCTACGCTCAGGCCGTTGATCGCCGACACCACGCACATGAGCAGTATCGTGCCGATCGCCAATCCCCCGGGGATCGGCCCGGTCCAGACGTGTATCATCTGGTACAGGTCGTCGGCTATGCCCGACTTGGCGAACATGTAGCCAATGTAGATGAAAATAGGCAGCGTAAGGAGCGGGTACCAGACGAGGAGCTTGAAGGCGGCCTGGAACGCCATGCCCACCCCTCCCACGCCCCATAGCATCACCGCGAATATGGACGCGACGCTGCCTATGACGGCGAAGATATGCCGGCCCGATAGCAGCATGATGAGCATCGAGGAGAACATCATCAGCGCCATGAAGGAATAGCCGCTCATGATTTTTCCTCGATCCGCAGATTCTCGCCCTTGATATCGGCTACGTCCTTGATCAGCTCCGATATGACCTGCAGGAACATGAGGAAGATGCCCGCTACCATGAAGATCTTTATCGGCGTCACCTGCGGAGCCCAGGCCGAGTAGGTGATCTGCTTATACTCGATGGCGTACTGGATGCCCTGTATCCCGCCCCATAGGAGGATTATCATATAGACGAGCAGGGGTACGAACGTGATGACGTCGGCGACGGCCTTCCCCTTCTTGGTCCACCTACTATAGAACAGGTCCATCCTGACGTGCCCGCCGACGAGCAGGGTGAATCCGCCGCCGAGCAGATAATAGGCGGCCATGAAGAACTGGGTCAGCTCCACGGCCCAGATATTAGGACGGCCGAAGACGGTCCTCATGATCGTATCGTATAGCAGTATCCCCATCATTATGAAAATCAAGAACATCACGACCTTGCCGACTAGCCGGCTCGTCGCGTCTACGATGCGCACGTACGTTTTTGCCGCCCTTAGCATCGATCCCTCCTGGCAATTAGACAGGCTTTCCCAGAGCCCCCGTCCTACCGCCGGGGGGCGGCGGGACGGGGGCGCGCATGGGAAATAGCTTTAGAACGTAGCGCCGCGGCCTAGTACCTGTACGGAGCCCCGGCCTTCTCCATGGTGTCGATATACTTCTTGAGGATGGCGACCACCTTGGCGTTCCTGGGGCTCTTCTTCGCGATCTCGTCCCAGTACTTGTACGCGGCCTCCTCGACTATCTTCCACTCCGAGTCGGGGATGGTCGTCAGCGTGAGCTTCCCGCCGTTCACGCGGTAGTTAGCCTCGCCGTACCAGTACCAGTGGAGCCTGAAGTAGTGGGACTTGTCTATCGCGAGCTTGAACAGCTGCTGCAGGTGCGGGGGCACCTTGGCCCAGGCGTCGGTGTTGACGAACCAGCCTCCGGACCACGCTCCCGAGACAGGATTGGTTAAATAATATTTCGTTACGTCCGCCCATCCGACGGTATAGTCCTCGGTGATGCCGGACCAGGCCACGCCGTCGAGCATGCCGGTCTGTATGGCCATCTCCACGTCCTGGTACGGTAGCACGGTGGGCACCACGCCGAACTGCTGCATGAACTGCCCGCCCGTCGGGAACATGTACATCCTGAGTCCCTTAAGGTCGCTCAGGTGGTTGATCGGCTTGGTCGTGGCGAAGTTGCACGGATCCCAGCTTCCCTGGCTCAGCCAGGTGACGCCCTTGATCTCGTCGTACGCCTCTTTCCATATCTCGTTAAGGCCGTACCAGTTCCAGAGCACGTTTACGTCGAGGCCGTACCTCGCCGCGAGCGGGAAGTAGGCCGCGAAGACGGAGACGTCGACCGGCGACGCCATCGAGTCGTCGTCGCTCACGACCGCGTCGATCGTGCCTTCCTGCAGCGCGCGGAACAGCTCGCCTTGCGGCACGAGCTGGTCCGCCGTGTACACGTCGATGATCATCTCGCCGTTCGCGGCGATATTGAATTCGTCGATGGCGTTCTTCACGACGAAATCGTTAAGCGCAGGTCCGGCGTACGACTGCAGCCTCCACCTGATCACTTCCTTCTTGGCCTGCCCTTCCGCCGCGGGTCCCGCCTCCTTCGCGCCGCACGCGCCCGTCATAAGCGCGGCTCCGCCCACAATCGCCACCATGACCAGGAATTTATTTCGCTTCCTTTTAATGCCCACGGTTGATGCTCCGGCTTTCATAAAGCCTCCTTGTGGTGTGAATAGAACTCCGTGCAGGCGTGCCTGCACACGTTAACTATATGGCATTACCAAGTCGCGTCAATAAAAATTATTAATTCTCTATAGCCGTCGCCCGCATTACTCCAATTGATAAATTATATTAATTTTGTTAATTAATTATTTATACTTTTTCCACCTTCGATTTATCAACGGGGAAAGAAATTTTAATTGACAGCTCGGGCCGGCGACCCTATGCTGAAGAAATATTATCCACATGGGCTCGCGAACTATTTCATTCGCTTGCTTGGCACCTGATTGCGTATGAAGGCCCGGAAGCGAAGACAGTCCGCCGGTCCATGACGATCGGGAAGGAATACCATGCCAAACAAGGAAAACGGGGTTACGCGTGGCGTCAGGGAACCGGCAGTCGCGGGCTCGGATCAGCCCCGCGAGATCCGGATCCGGGTGAACGGCTCGTGGCGTAGTTTCAGGCTCGAATCCGACCTGAGCCCCGCCACGACGCTTTCGTACGTCCTCAGGGAGAAGCTCGGCTTCACCGGGCTGAAGGTGTCTTGCGACGAGGGAGCCTGCGGGGCCTGTACCGTGATCCAGGACGGCAAGGCCGTCCTCTCGTGCATGGTGCTCGCGGTCGAGGCCGACGGGCGCGACGTCACCACGATCGAGGGCCTCCCCGCCGACGACCCGGTCGTCCAGGCCTTCGCCGAGCAATCGGAGCCCGGCTACGGAACGGCCATGCAGTGCGGCTACTGCACGCCCGGGTTCGTCATGACCGCGAGGGCCCTGCTTAACGACAACCCGTCCCCGACGCTATCCGAGATAAAGGACGCGCTGGCGGGCAACATCTGCCGCTGCGGCTGCTACGCCGGGATCGCCCAGGCCGTCCTGCGCGCGTCCGCCAAGATCGCGGCCGGAAGGAGCGCGTCATGAGCCAAGCGTATAAGCCGCGGGTACCCCGCAAATTCGTAGGCGGCTATAGGCCGAAGATCGACGGCCCGGACAAGGCCAGCGGAAGGGCGCTGTACGCGGACGACATGACCATCAAGTCCCGCTTCCCGGACATGCTGTACGCCAAGATACTCCGCAGCCCCTATCCTAACGCCAGGATAAGGAAATTCGACCTAAGCAAAGCCGAGGCCCTTCCCGGCGTCGTCTCGATAATGACCTACGAGGACCCCGAGTTCAAGTCGCTCAAGCTGACGAACGCCGGCTGGACCGACTGCGTCGATACGGTGAGCTGGGACCGCATGATGTTCCAGTTCCGCGACCGGCGCGTGCTGGGCGAGTACGCGTGCTGGGTCGGCGACGAGATGGGAATAGCCGTGGCCGCCGAGACCGAGGAGATCGCGGACGAGGCGCTGGGCCTCATCGACATAGACTGGGAGACTTCGCCGTTCGTGCTCGACCCTCTCGAGGCGATGAAGAAGGGCGCGCCGCTGGTGCACCCCGACATCCAGGAGACGAACGTCCTGGCGCCGGACCCGACGGGCGGCCCCGACGTGTTCGAGGATCGGGGCGACGTCGAGGAGGATTTCAAGCGGGCCGAATTCGTCGTCGAAGGCGAATCGGTATTCCACAACGCCACGCAGGGCTCCATGGACAACTGGTGCTGCCTCATGCAGTGGAAGGCGGACCAGCTGACGGTCTGGTCGAACCATTACGCGGCGGACCAGCTACGCATGCACATAAAGGAGATGCTCGGGTTGCCCCTCCACAAGATACGCGCAATAGCGTCGTACGTCGGGGGACAGTTCGGGCGCGGCGACACGGGCGACCAGCCGTTCTTCCTCGTAACGAGCCTGCTGGCGATGAGGACCGGCAGGCCGGTCAAGTACCGTCATACCAGGCACCAGAGCTTCCTCAACACCAGGCAGCCGGCAATCTACACCTTCAAGGCCGGGGCGAAGAGGGACGGGACGATCACGTCGCTGCACTTCAAGTCGATAGGCAACGTCGGCGCCTACGCCGACCTGTCGATGTTCGCGCTCAAGTTCGTTCCCAAGGAACTGGCCGAGGTATTCATGGCCCACATCCCCAACCTACGGATGGAATCGTACGGCGTCTACACGAACGTCATCCCCGGCTGCATGATGCGCGGCGTGGGGAACTCGCAGTTCAACCTGGTCTTCGCGCACGTCATGGACGCCGTAGCCGAGAGGCTGGGCATGGATCCCATCGACCTATGCATCAAGAACTTCGCGCACGAGTGGGAGAAGCTACCGAGCGAGAGCCTCGTAGCGGTGCTGAACGAGGGCGCCGAGCGTCTCGGATGGAAGGACAAGCGGCACCTGCCGGGCAAGGGCAGGGCCTACGACGGCGTCAAGAGGCGCGGCGTCGGGTTCTCGTGCCATCCCTCTTGGCACGCCGAGTGGCAGGAGAAGCGCCGAGGCAAGGTGCAGGTCAACCTTACGCTCAACCCGGATTGCACGGTACTGCTCAACGCGGCGACCATAGAGGTCGGCGGCGGCTCGAACACCTGCAACGTCCTCGGCTGCGCGGAGGCGCTGGGCTTCCTCGGTATAGGAGTGGAGGATATACACTGGACCAGCATCACCGATACCAACGACGGCATCAAGGATTGCGTCCAGACGGACAGCGCCGTTTCGTTCCTCCAGGCCGAGGTCATGATCGATTCGGCGAAGGAGCTCAAGCTGAGGCTCAGGGAAGCCGGCGCCGAGATCCTGAACGTCAAGGCCTCCGACATCGACATCGTCGAGGGAGAGGTAATAGTCGCGTCGCGGCCCGACCTGAGGATGACGGTGAAGCAGATGCTCCATAAGGGGGACAACGCGCCCATCACCGTGGCCAAGAGCCGATCGCCCGACGTCGCCCTGACTGGCGTCCCCTTTTTCGCCAACTTCGCCGAGGTCGAGGTAGACACGAGCACGGGCAAGGTCGACGTACTGAGGCTCGTCGTGGTCAACGACTGCGGCACCGTGATGTACGCCTCCGGCGCGGAGTCCCAGCAGATAGGCGGGCAGTGCATGGGCATGGGCGAGGCCCTCACCGAGGAGATAATCTACGACAAGGCGACGGGCATACCGCTTAACTTCAACTGGGTAGACTACACCATCCCGACCATGGCCGACATGCCTGACATCGACCCCGTGCTGCTCGAGGTATGGAAGGGCACCGGAGAGTACGGGGCCTGCGGCATCGGCGAAGGCACGGTGTCGTGCACGCCGGGGGCGATCCTCAACGCGATATACAACGCCATAGGGGTAAGGGTGAACGATATTCCGATCAAGCCGGAGAAGATTCTCAAAGCCCTGGGAAAGGACTGAGGGTACAACCATGGGAATGCGAAAATTCGAACACGTATCGGCTACGTCGCTCGGCGACGCGGTCACGAAGCTCGGCGAATACCGCAAGGGGGCCGTAGCGGTAGCGGGCGGCACCGACATACTAGGAGTGCTCAAGGACGAAGTGCATCCCGTATACCCTCGGGTGCTCGTCGACCTCAAGGGCATCGGGGGTCTCGACTTCATCCGCGAGGAAAAAGGCGGGATCAAGATAGGCGCCCTTACCACCCTCTCCGCGATAGCGAGGAGCGACGTCGTCAGGAAGTCCGTACCCCTGCTCGCCGACGCCGCGCACGCCGTCGCGTCCCCCCAGCTCCGGAACATGGGCACGCTGGGAGGCAACATCTGCCAGGAGCCGCGATGCTGGTACTACCGCGGCTACGACAACGTCTTCCATTGCCTCCGCAAGGGCGGCGACAAGTGCCCCGCGCTGACCGGCGAGAACAGGTTCCATTCGATCTTCGGGTCGATGCGCGTAGGCGCGCCCGGATGCTCCTCGGGCTGTCCCGACAGTATAGACATACCGCGCTACATGGAGAGGATACGCGAGGGAAGGATCGAGGAGGCGGGGCGCATCATCCTGGAGAACAACCCGATGCCGGCCGTAACGGGCCGCGTCTGCCCGCACTTCTGCGAGCAGGGATGCAACCGTACCGACCAGGACAGCGCGGTATCGATCAGGGCGGTCGAGAGGCGGGTCGGCGACTATATACTCGAGAACGCCGGGAAGTACAAGAACCCGCCGGCCGCGGAGAACGGCAAGAAAGTAGCGATAGTAGGCGGAGGGCCGGCCGGCCTCTCCTGCGCGTACTACCTCAGGCGGCGAGGCTTCGGGGTCGTCGTATACGATAAGCAGCCGAAGCTCGGCGGCATGCTGCGCTACGGCATCCCGGATTTCCGCCTATCACAGGGCGTCCTCGACAGGGAGCTGGATTTCCTCCTGTCGACGGGCATAGTCGCCAAGACCGGGCAACGGCTCGGCAAGGACTTCACGCTCGACGGACTCAGGAAAGAAGGCTTCGACGCCGTCTTCCTCGCCATGGGCTCATGGGTCGCCAAGGGCATGGGCATCGAGAACGAGAGCCATGCGAGCGTCGTACCGGGCATATCGTTCCTCGAAGGCGTGAAGTGGAACGGCCCGCCCGCCCTCTCCGGCGTGGTCGCCGTGGTCGGCGGCGGCAACACCGCCATCGACGCGGCCAGGACGGCGCTCCGCTGCGGCGCGAAGAAGGTCGTGCTGCTGTACCGCCGGACGAGGCCCGAGATGCCGGCCGAGGACGAGGAGATAGAAGACGCCATAAAGGAAGGCGTCGAGCTGCAGTTCCTGGTCGCCCCGAAGAAAGCGGTACTCGACGGAAAGAACCTCGTCGGCCTCGAATGCGCGAAGATGAGGCTTGGCGAGGCCGACGCGTCGGGCAGGCCGCGGCCGGTCGAGATCAAGGGCAGCGATTTCCTGTTCAAGGCCGACTGGGTCATATCCGCCATAGGCCAGGACCAGAGCCTGCTGGGCCTCGATAACGCCTCGTACGGCGCCATCAAGCTTACCAAGGGCAACGGCATCGAAGCGGACGAGGAAACCTTCCAGACCAGCGTGACAGGCGTGTTCGCCGGCGGCGACGTCGTGACGGGACCGGCGACGGCTGTCGAGGCCCTGGCGGCCGGCAGGAAATCGGCGAGGTCCATCGCCGCCTACCTTACCGGCGATAGGCCTGAGCCGTCCGGCGTCGACGCGGCGAGGGAAGCGCTCAGGGGGATCAACGCCGAGGCGCTCAAGGCATCCGAGAGGGTCGGCGTCAAGGAGGTCGCGCCTTCGAGCCGATGCCTCGACGCCGAGGACTACGCGACGCTGGACGACGGCAAGGTGGGCATCGAGGCCCATCGCTGCCTCGACTGCAGCTGCGTAGCGGTCAACGCCTCTGACGTCGCGCCCGCCCTCGTCGCCCTCGGGGCCAGCGTAAAGACTACGAAGCGGACGATAGCCGCGGAGGACTTCTACACCGTCGGCGTCATGGCGACTACGGTACTGGAGATGGACGAACTGGTGACGGAGATATTCGTACCGGCGCCGAAGCCGGGAACCAGGTTCAGTTTCCAGAAGTTCAGGATACGCAACTCCATCGACTTCCCGATAGTAAGCGTCGCGTCCGCCCTGACCTTCGACGGCGCGACGATCAAGGACGCCAGGATAGTGTTCGGAGCCGTCGCCCCCATTCCGCTTCGAGCGGTGAACGTGGAGGAAGCCCTCGTCGGCAAGGCGGCCAGCGAGGAGACCGCGGAGGCGGCGGGAGCGGTAGCGGCCAGGCAGGTATTCCCGCTGGAGCATAACCGCTACAAGGTCCAGATACTGAAAGGACTCCTAAGGAAGGCTATCCTGGCTCCCTAGCGACCCAAGCCCCGCTTATAAGCCCCCGGCCGTCGGCTACGACGACCGGGGGCTTGTTCGCGCCCGGCTACCGGAGGCGACGAGCGGTGGAAGAGGCGCTAAGGGGAAGAGCCCTGGACGGGAGACGCGCTAGCGACGCTATCCGAGGCGTTCGACGCCCAGATACGCGACGGGCTGCACTACGGAGCCCAGGTATCCATATGGCGGGGCGGAGGCGTTCAATCGAGCCGGGGGCGCTATCGCCGCTCAGGGCTCGGCACCGGTGATCCGCTCGACGCCGTTCATGATCTACTCCGTCACGAAGTCGATCGTCGCGACCGCCGTGCATATGCTGGCCGACCGGGGCGAGCTGGACCTCGACGCCCCGGTTTCCAGGTACTGGCCGGGATTCGGCAAGCGGGGCAAGGACAGAATCACCGTAGCCCAGTTGCTGTCGCATACGGCGGGCATTCCGGGCAAGCCCGGGCTCCTGGACCTAGCCTCCCGGCTCTCTCCCCGGCCGATGTCGAGCCGGGTAGCGGCGCTCGCCCCCGATTACGAACCGGGCTCCCGGCGGCTTCCTATATCCGCGACGAGATATTCAAGCCGCTCGGCATGGCCGATAGCTTCGCGGGCCTGCCCTCGAGCAGGTACCGCTCGGCCTCGACCGTTAATTCGGGCGACCCGGCGCAGGATACGGCCTCCAGGGTCTTCGGGAACCGCCTCATCCTAAAAAAAAGCCGATATCGGCCCCAAACCGCGAGCGCGTTCCGCTATAGTAAGAGGAATGTGTTCGACACCGCTCGAATCATATCGATTCCCAAGGAACCGGCTCGCGGCGGGCCTCCGTAGCGCGCGAGCGGGGCCAAGGCCGCCGCTCGCCTTCGCCCCGATACAGCCGCCCCGGGCCTCCTTGGGAAAAAAGCCGGCGAGCCCCTCGGCCAATGGGTCGACGGGAATAAAAATATCCAATGTCGTATATTTCGATTTACATATATCCAAATGCCCTTATACTATCTCATCCTCTCGTCCGCCTGCGGCTGGCGAGCAATCGGGAGCATTCCATGAAAGCACTCAAGGCTAGGTTCCTAGTATTCCTCGCGCTATGGGGCGCGTGGCTCGTGCTCACGGCGCCGTGGAGCGGCGAAGAGGCGATCGCCGGGGCCGCGGCGGCGCTCCTCGTCGCCGTACTGCCCTTCTTCCCGGCGTCCCCGCTTTGCGACTTAAGGCTAGGCCCCAAGCCGCTGGCCTACTCGGTAGCCTTCGGGTTCGTCTTCCTGAAGGCCCTGGTCCTCTCCAACCTCGACGTCGCCTTCAGGGTACTGCATCCCCGCCTGCCGATCGCCCCCGGTATCGTCAAGGTAAAGACCGCGCTCAAGACTCCCTTGGGAAGGCTACTGCTAGCCAACGCGATCACGCTGACGCCCGGGACCATCACCGTCGAGACGAGGGGAGAGGATCTATACATACACTGGATCAAGGTAGCGGCGGCGGACCCCGAGGGGGCGACCGAGGCTATCGTGTCTCAATTCGAGAAATACCTGGAGGTGATCTGTGGCTAACGGGATTTTCAGCGTCGCCACCGGCATCGCGATACTCGGCCTGCTGCTCGCGAGCGTCAGGCTCGCCAAAGGCCCTTGGGCCGTCGACAGGATCGTCGCCCTCGACGCGATGACCATCATCGCGACCTCGCTCATCGTCGCCTTCGCGGTTTTCTCGGGCAGGCGGATATACGTAGACGTCGCCATGGTGTACGGGCTCGTCGGCTTCGCGGGCGTCGTGGCCTTCGCGCGTTACCTGGAAGGAGGCTTGTGATGGCGGAAATACTAGGCGCCTGCATCAGCCTCGTCGGGGCCGTCTTCTTCTTGCTATCGGCCATAGGGCTACTGCGCATGCCCGACGCCTTTACCCGCATGCAGACGGGCACCAAGGCGACGACGCTAGGCTCGATACTCTTCCTTATAGGCATAGGCGTCATGAGGCCGGACTACCTGGGGAGGACGGTCCTCCTCGCGGGCTTCATCGCCCTTACCAACCCGGTAAGCTCCAACGCGCTCGCGCGGGCCGCGCACGGCTTCAGGAAGCGCCTTGGCGCTAGGCTGGAACCGGACGCACTGGCGGCGGACGAGCCGATCGCGGCGAGCGCGCCGCAGGAGGCCGAGCATGGCGACTGACATAGCGATACTCGCGGCCGGGATACTCATGATCGCCGCGGGCGTAGGGGCGGTCCTCGCTAAGAGCCTCCTCGTCTCCATCATCCTCTCTGGCGGGGTCAGCCTCGTAGCCAGCGCCGTGTTCCTCCTCATGGGGGCCCCGGACGTGGCGATGGCCGAGGCGGCGATAGGCTCGGGCCTGACCATGGTCGTGTTCCTCTACGCCCTGGCCCGGTCCAAGCAGGCCGACGCCGAGGACTCGGACGAGCGCGTCGAGAGCCCCGCCTCCGAGACGGGAGGCGCGGTATGATGCGCAAGGTTCTCGTTACCCTGGCTATCCTGGGCTTCGCCCTCGCGCTGCTGCCCCTGGCCTACCGCGCCGGCGTGCAGGACCGGCCCGGCGCCCTCGCGGCCGGGTACCTCGATGACGCCCCGCGCGAGCTAGGCGCCGCCAACGTCGTCACCGCCATAGTGGTGAGCTACCGAGGATTCGATACGCTCGGCGAGGTGGCGGTGCTTTTCGCCGCGACGGCGGGCGTCGGGGCGATGCTGACTAAGAAGCGCCTGGGACCGGACGCCGCCTCTGGCCGCGGGACGCCCGCGACCGAGGTGCTCCGCACGGCGACGGGCCTCCTGACGGGCCTCCTCGTGATGTTCGGCGTCTATATCTTCACGCACGGGCACCTCACTCCGGGAGGCGGGTTCCAAGGCGGCGTGGTGATCGCTACGGCGATCCTCCTCAACCTCATGTCCCGGCCCGAGTCCCGGCTTTCCCACGGCCTCATGACGGGTATCGAGTCCCTGTCCGGCGCGGCCTACGTGGCCCTAGGCCTCCTGGGAGCCATCTTCGCCCTGGGCTTCCTCGATCCCAGGATACTGCCGATCGGCCGCGTCGGCTCGCTCCTGAGCGCCGGAAGCGTACCGCTCATATACTCGGTCATCGGCCTGAAGGTAGGCGCCGAGCTCTCGGGCATCCTCGAGGCCCTGAAAGGAGACCGCGAATGAACGCGCTGGAAGTATTAGCGAAGATCAACCCGGTCGCCGCCTCGGGGGCGGTCCTCGTGCTCGTGGGGCTTTGGGGAGTCATGGCCAAGCCCAACCTGTTCAAGATAGCGGTAGCCTTCTCGGTCATGGAGACGGGCGTCAACCTAGTCATCCTATCGGTCGGCTATATACGCGGCCGCACCGCCCCGATCCTCGATTCGGCGGCCGACGCCGCCTCAGCGTCGGCCAGGATGACCGACCCGGTCCCCCAGGCGCTGGTGCTGACGGCCATAGTCATAGGCCTGGCCGTGACGGCCCTGATGCTCAGCTACGCCGTGCGCCTCAAGGCCGGCGGCGGCGGCTCGTCGATAGAATCATACGGAGAGGAAAAATGGTAAACCCGCTCTACCTATTCGCCGCGTCGCTCGCGGCGGCCTTCCTGCTGCCTCTCGTCGACAAGCTGGGACGGCGCGTATCGCTGGCCCTCGTCTACGCGACGATCGCCGCGTGGGGCGCCGTCGCGCTATCGTACCTATGGGCACTGCTGTACGCGGGCGTCGGCGCGCGGGCTTTCGGCACCGCCGGGTTCGTCGCCCCGCTGGCCATCATGCTGCGCGTGGGCCCGGAGGAGGCCGCGGGCCTCCTTGCGATTTCGGGCGTCGGCCTCCTGGCGGCGGGCGCGATGCGCCGGCCGCTGGCCGAGGCGCCGATAGGCGGAGCGATGACCCTCATTACGGCGCTGATGGGCATGTCGGGCATCGTGCTGACGAGGGACCTCTTCAACCTATTCGTCTTCCTCGAGATAGCCTCTATCTCGACCTACGGCCTCATCGCCTTCGACGACAGGCGAGGCGCCCTGCGAGCGGGCTTCAAGTACATGATAGCCGGCGGCATCGCGAGCGCCCTCTACCTCATCGGCGTCATCTACGTATACCGCTTCTCGGGCCACCTGAACCTCGACATGGCGGCGGCGGCGCCGGGGTTATTCGGCGGCGCCGGGACGATAGCCGTATTCTTCCTCCTGGCCGCCCTCCTCGTGGAGCTCAAGCCCTTCCCAGCCAACGGATGGGCCATCGACGCCTATCAGACGGCCGATCCCGGCGTCTCGGCCATCCTGTCGGGCGCGTCGGCGACGGCGCTGCTCCTGGCGCTCTGGAAGGTGATGCCGCTCCTGGGCGAGGCCCACCTGGCCGCGGTCGCCGGCTCGGGCCTAGCGACCTTCGCGGCCGGGAACCTGGCCGGCGCAAGGCAGGGGCGAGCAAGGCGCATGCTCGGCTATTCGTCCGTCGCCCAGGTCGGCCTCGTCGCCGCCGTCGCGGCCCTGGACCGCCTGCTCGGGCTCGGAGGCCTCCGCTTCACGTACCTGGTCGCCGGCGGCCTCCTCCTCAACCACCTGCTGGCTAAGACGGGCCTCTTCCTGCTATCCAGCGCCATAGGCGACGACGAGGCGGCGCGCGGCGGCGCGGCGGGAAAACGCGGCGAGGGAGCGCTCTCGCCCTTCGGCGCGGTCGTCGCCGGAGTCCTGGCGGCGGCGCTCGTCGGGCTACCGCCCTTCCCCGGCTTCTGGGCCAAGTGGACGCTTATCCAGGCCCTGGCCGGGCGCGAGTCGTGGTGGCTGATAGCGCTCATACTGGGGGCGAGCCTCGTGGAGGCGTTCTACGTGCTCCGCTGGCTCATCGCCATCGTCAAGGGCGAGGCCGGCGCGCTCGCGAAGGGAGAACGGGGAACGATCGAGCCTGGCGCGCCGATTCCGGCCCGTATCAGGCTCGGCGCCGGCGCGCTGGCCCCGGCGCTCGCGGCCGCGGCCCTCGTCGTCTCGGGCGTCATGCTCGGCTGGAACCTGTCCGTGAGCGACCCGCTCCTATGGGCGCCCTTCGCGGCGGCGGCGATCCTCTTCGCCATCGACCGCGCGCCGGGCTGGCTCAAGTCGCTGCTATCCATCGCGGCCGCGGCGGCTTTCGGGTGGCTAGCCTACGACAGGCTCGACGGCCTACGGCAACTGTTCGCCATCATGCTCCTGGGCGGCGGAGCCATGTACTCCTTCGCGGCCATGTACAAAGGCGGCGCGAGGAGGGGACTGCACCCGCTGTTATCCGCGGCAACCCTGGCCCTGGGCTCGGTCCTCGTCGCCGAGACGCCGCTAGGCTTCTTCTTCGCCTGGGAGACGATGACCCTGGCGAGCTTCCTCCTCGTCCTGCGCGGACGGGAGAGCCGGGCCGCGGCGCTTAGCTATATTGTCTTCGGGCTAGGGGGCGCCTTCCTCCTCATGGTCGGCCTCGTGGCGATCCCGGGCGCCTGGTCGTCAGGATCGACGGGGTCCGCCGGCGCGGGCTGGCCCGTTTTCCTGATACTCGCGGGGCTCCTCGTCAAGCTCGGCGCCCTGGGCGCGCACGTCTGGCTACCGGGGGCCTACGCGGAGTCGGACGACGAGGCCTCGGGCTTCCTATCGTCGTCGCTTTCCAAGGCGGGCGTATTCGTCATGGTCGTAGCGCTAGCCGCCTTCGGCCGCGTCCTGCCCTTCCAGGCTACGTCCATGAGGATACTCGGCTGGATAGGGCTCGCGACGGCCCTCTTCGGCGCTCTGTACGCGATCTACCAGGAGGACATCAAGAAGACCCTGGCATGGTCGTCGATGGGCCAGATAGGCTACGTGATCCTGGCTCTGGCCATATACGACCAGGCCGGCTGGACGACGGCGCTATACCTTGCTTTAAACCATTTCCTCTATAAGAGCATGCTTTTCCTCGCGATAGCCGGCGTGATACAGCGCGTCGGCACGCGCAACATGTACGAGATGGGCGGCCTCATAAAGAAGATGCCGTTCTCCTTCCTGTCCGTGCTGATGGCCATCATCGCGCTGTCGGGCGTACCTCCGCTATCGGGCTTCGGGGGCAAGTGGCTCCTGTACTCGTCGCTCCTAGAGAAGGGCTGGTACATCGAGGCGGCCGTCGCGTTCTTCGCGAGCGCCGTCGCGTTCCTGTACCTGTTCAGGCTCATACATACCATCTTCCTAGGCCAGCCGAAGCCCTCCCAGGCGATGGTGCGGGAGGCGCCGCTGGCCCTGACGATACCGCAGGGGCTCTTGATGGTCGTCCTCTTCGCGGTCTCGGCCTTTCCGCGGCTGATGCTCGACCCCATCATGAGGGTAGTAGGAGAGGCGTTCGATCCAGTGCTGCGCTTCGAGGGATCCGCGCTCGTCTCCCCGCTAGGCTACTGGGACGGGACGCTATCGATGATAGTAACCATAGCGGTCTTCGCGTTGTGCTTCCTCTGGATGATCGCGAACCTCCACAACCCGCAGACCGTCAAGCAGTTCAACATCGTATACGCCGCCGAGAGGCCCTTCAGGCCCGAGACGACCCACTACGCGTGGAACTTCTACGCGCCCTACGAGAAGGCGCTCGGCTTCCTGACGCGCCATAGGGGCGAGCGCTTCTGGGCGGCCGTAGGCACGGGCGTCGATGCCGTAGGCGGCGCGATAAGGCGCGTGTATACGGGCAACGGGCAGACCTACGCCCTACACGTCGTCCTGTACGTCGTGGCGCTCTATCTCCTCATGGGGGCCCTCTGATGGAACCGACACTACTAGGGCGCATAGGCTACGCCTTCGTCTCGCTCTTCGTGATAACTAACTACGGCCTCCTGCTCATCGGTTCCATGGCGCGGATAAGCGCCAAGGTCCAGGGCCGCGTCGGCCAGCCCGTCTGGCAGCCGTACATAGACATCATCAAGAGCTCCGCCAAGCGCAACGCGATCGGCCACGGCGTGATGTTCTACCTGGGGCCGGTCTTCAGGCTAGCGGGCGGCATAGGCACCTACATGTTCATACCGGCGGTGTTCGGCTCGGTCGTGTTCAGGAATTTCTCCGACTCCGGCGACCTGCTCCTGGTGATGTACTTCATCTTCTTCGGGCAGCTGGGCATGGCCCTGGGCGCCGGCGAGGGAGGCCACCCGTACAGCGCCATAGGCGTCAGCCGGGGCCTGGCGCAGATGACAGCCTTCGAGGTGCCGTTCGCGCTGTCGGTCATAGCCGTCGCCGTCCAGTACGGCACGCTCGACATCAACGCCATAGTCGCGGCCCAGCAGGGCGGCTTCGCTCGCTGGACGCTGGCGACCAACCCGCTCGCGGTCGTGGCCGCGATCATCGCGTTCCTGGGCATGTCGGGGCACAATCCGTTCAGCGTCGTCATAGCGCCCCAGGAGATCCCCATAGGCCCGCCTACGGAGTACCAGAGCAACCTCCTGGGCATGCTCCAGACCAACAGGGCTATCTTCAACGGCGCCAAGCTGGTGCTGTACATGAACCTGTTCTTCGGCGGGGCCACGAACATAGTCGCGATGGTGATCAAGACCTTCCTTATCTACTTCGTCAACGTGTTCGTCGGGCAGGCCTTCCCACGGTTCCGGACCGACCAGTCGATCCGGTTCTTCCTCGGCGTGCCGACGCTCATCGGCATCGCCTCGGTCATCATAGCGGTCATCTAGGAGGCGCGGCATGAGCGACAAGAGACTGAAACCGGCGCCCCTGGCCAACGAGGGACTGCCGCCCGAGGAGCGGGGCCTGTTCTGCGACGCCGCCCCGAGGGAATACGAGCCCGCACGGGGAGCCTGGGAGAATTTCCTCAATTGGGCGCGCTCCGAGAGCCTCTGGCTCCTGGGCTTCGGCACCGGCTGCGGCGCGATAGAGCTGCGGCCCCTCATGACCAGCCGCTTCGACATGTACCGCTACGGCATACAGCCGAGGCCGACGCCCCGGCAGTCGTCGGTTTTCGTGATAGGAGGCTACGCCTCGGTCAAGACGCTCAAGCGCATCGTCCGCAGCTACGAGCAGATGATGGGCCCGAAATTCGTGGTCGCGCTCGGCTCTTGCACCATCAACGGGGGCATGTACTGGGACAGCTATAACACGATTAAGCGCATCGACCAGTACATCCCGGTCGACGTGTACATAGCCGGCTGCATGCCGCGGCCCGAGGCCCTGCTCGCCGGCTTCCAGGAGCTCAAGAGGATAATCAAGGCCGGCGACGGCGAGGGGCAGAACGAGTACGCCCGCAACTTCGACTGGTACAAGGCTAACCAGAAGAAGGTCATCAAGGACTGGAACATGCCCGACTACAACTGGTAGGAGACCGTAGATGAACGAACTGGCAACGAGGCTGGCCGGCCGCTACGGCGCCCGGGACTGGCACGATCAAAGGAAAGACCTGGCCGCGGCGACGGTAGACGTAGCGAGGATCCGCGACGTCATGGCGTGGCTTCGCGACGAGGAAGGCTACAGGCACCTGTCCTTCATGACGGCGATAGACAACATCGAGCGAGGGGTCTTCACGCTGGCCTACGCGCTACGCAACCACGGGACCGGGCACGGCCTCATCATCCACGCCGACGTGGGCCGCGACGACCCGAAGGTCGACTCGATACACCTCCTGTGGGGCCAGGCCTGGACCTACCAGCGCGAGATGAAGGAGTGGTACGGGATAGACTTCCCGGGCAGCCCACGGGTCGACGAGGAATTCGTGCTGGAGGGCTGGGATGAAATACCCATGATGCGACGGGACTTCGACTCCCTGGCCTACAGCGACGCCACCTATTCCGAGCGACCCGGCCGCGTCACGCACGACCCGGCGACGCACATGAAAGAGAAACTTTACCCGGAGGCC
>JAHIWG010000079.1 GCA_018816345.1 Spirochaetota bacterium
GGCGCGGCGACGCCGAGGGCCCGCGCGTCGGACGCAGACAGCTCGACCTGGGTGCGGCCGCGCTCCGGCCCCAGCACCCGGAGGCCCTCCAGGGCCTTCCCGCTACGGGAGACTACCGTGACCCGCTCCTCGCACGCGTACTGCCCGGGCTGGCTCAGGTCCTTGCTCCTGGTCAGGCGGTGGCCCTCGCCGAATAGCGCGTCCGCGTCCGACCTGGACAGGTGGACGTGCCTGGCCGATATGCCGACGGGAACGGCGCCGACGGGGACGGCGACGACGCTCGGTCCGGCCTCCGCGCGCCCGGCGCGAAGGCGGCTCGAGACCTCGTCGGCCAGGGCCTCGACGAGGCCATCGATGGAGCCGACCATCTATCGGCCCCTCGCGCCCATGGCGGCGCTTACGCGCTCGGAGACCTTCGCAATTATCTCCTCCAGCTCAGCAGCGCTAGCTCTCGCGCCGCTCGCCGCGCTTCCCGCGCTTCCCGCGCTTCCCGCGCCGGGAGCGCTCGCCGCGGGCGCGATCCCGCACGCGGGGACGACGCCCTTTATTCCAAGCCCCTCTCGGATCTTCACGAGGGCAGGCATCTTGTCGCATGGTATGAGGTTGGGGTCGCCTATCTGCCTGGCGGCCATCACTATCTTGGCGGAGAACTCGACGGACTCCATCCTGTAGTACGCCTCCGTGAGGTCGCGGCCCCAGGTAAGGGCCCCGTGATGGGCTAGCAGCACGGCGTTGTAATCGGCGAGGTAATCGGATATGGAATCGGGAACCTCGTCGGTGGACGGCGTCGCGTAGGTGGCGAGGGGGACGAGGCCGAGGGTCACGACCAGCTCGGGCATGAAGGCTTTATCTAGTCCAAGGCCGCACACGGAGAAGGCCGTGGCGGTGATAGGATGGGCGTGCACGACCGCCCTGACCTCGGCGCGCTCGCGATAGACCTTCAGGTGCATCTTCAGTTCCGAGGACGGCTTCCTGGAGCCCTCGACGACTCGCCCCTCCATGTCGACGGTCACGATCATATCGGGGGTCATATACCCCTTGCTGACGCCGGTAGGCGTCGTGAGTATCTCCTTGTCAGATATCCTGACGGAGATATTGCCGTCGTTGGCGGCGACGAACTCGCGCTCGTACATCCGCCGCCCGATCTCGCAGATCTCGCGCTTCACGGCGAAAGGATTCATTCGTTCCATAGTCAGCTCCGTTCCTCCCTAGGCCGCGCCTAGCGGTACGACACCTTTATCTTCAGCCTATCCATCTCCGACAGCCACTCCGGCCCCGGATCCTTGTCGGTCACGAGCGCGTCCATCGCGTCCAGGGTCGCGATGAGCGAGAACGAGGTCTTGCCTAGCTTCGTGTTGTCGGCGACCAGTATCGTCCTCTGGGCCTGCTCGAGCATTCGCTTACGGATCTCCGCCTCCTGCTCGTCGGAGTCGGTGATGCCGTTAGCCAGGTCTATGCCGGTACAGGACACGAAGGCCTTGTCGGCGTAATACGCCCCGAGGCTCTTGCTCGCGGCCGGCCCGACGAACGACAGCTGGCTTCCCCGGAGCGTCCCGCCGGTGCATATCACCTTGACGCCGTCGCTCTCCGCCAGCGCGATGGCGATCTTGACGGCGTTGGTTATGACGACCAGGTTACGCCTCGACTTGAGCCTATCTGCGATGTGGAGCGACGTCGTGCTCGAGTCGAGTATGACCGTCTCGCCGTCGGTGATCATGGCCTCGCACAGGGACGCTATGGTCTCCTTGCCCTCTATATAGATGCCTTCGCGTATGCGTATCGGGATATCGCTATGCACGGCCTTCGTGATATAGGCCCCGCCGTAGGTCCGAGCCACGCCGTCGGAGCTTTCCATCTTCTGGAGATCGCGCCTGATAGTCTCTTCGCTGACCTCGAATTGCTGACTCAGGTCCGACACGGTCACGATGCCTTGCTGGCGCAACAGTCCGAATATTTTCTTCCTTCGTTCGACTGCAAGCATTTTTCATTCGCCTCCGCTGTCCCGAGTATAATTCATGTTGCGAAATACGTCAATTCTTGTTGTTTTTCTTGGTATCTTGCACGATTGTGTCTGATTAAAAAAGGCCTTTCGTCCCGAGGAGAGGCAGGACGAAAGGCCGGGAAATAGTCCGATCCTACTTTTTCTTCTTCGAGAGACCGAACGTGAACGCGAGCGCGGCCACGAGGACGCAGCCCTTGATGAAATCCTGCCAATAGTACGGAAGGTTGAGCATCGTCAGGCCGTTCATCAAGACGCCCAGGAAGATCGCCCCGACTATGGTGCCGAAGGGATTAGGCTTCTGGACCCCGAGCACGGCGTACCCTATGAGCGCCGAGCCGACGGCGTCCATCAGCAGGGTGCCCCCTGAGGACACGTCGCCTCGCCCGATGCGCGCCGCGAGTATGACGCCCGCGAAAGCCGCGATGCTACCGGAGATGACGTACGCCATGATCCTGTACCTATTGACGTTGGCTCCGGCGAGGCGGGCCGCCTCGCTATTGCCGCCTATGGCGTAGAAGGTCCGTCCCCAGCGCGTCAAGGACAGCACTATGAAGACAATGACCGCTATCAGGAACATGAATAGCACAGGTACCGGGATGAGCCCGAAGAACCGCCCCTGACCGAGGAATTTGAACCCGGGGTCGAAGACGCCGCTCGCGGTCTCGCCGTTAGGCAGCACCATGCCGTTGCCGATGGACCTGCCTCCGGACGGTATGAGCTGCACGCCCTGAACGAGGAACATCATGCCGAGGGTCGTCAGGAGGTCGGGGATCTTCACCTTCACTATGAGCAGCCCGTTGCAGAGCCCTATCAAGGCGCCTAGGGCCATGCAGAAGACGAAGGCCCAGACGCCGGACAGCCTGAGCACGACCATCGAGTAGGACGCGATCATGACCGACAGCGCGGAGGTCGCGCCGATGGACAGGTCCATGCCGTTAATGACCAGCGGGAACGTCTCGCCCAGGGCTAGTATCGCGTAGACGGTCACGCCGAGGAGTATCGAGAACATGTTTGACCACGTCAGGAACACCGGCTGCGCGATGCCGAAGATCGCTATCATCACGGCCATGACCACCACGAACCCGTAGCGTATCATCGCCTTCTGTACCTTATCGTTTCGCTGCATGTTAGGCTCTCTCCTGTACGAGTTCTTCCGGACGCTGCGACGTCCAGTGGAGCAGGAGGTCGCGGTCTATCGCGTCCGCGCCCTGCTCGCCGGCTATCATGCCGGAGTTCATAACGACGATACGGTCTGCTATCTCGATTATCTCGTCCAAGTCGGTCGCGAGCACTATGGCCGAGCCCGCGCCGGTATTGGCGCGGATGTACTCGCCTATGTCCCTCCGCGACTTGATATCGACGCCCTGGAAGGGCTCGTCGAGTATCAGGACCTTGAAGTCCCTCACGAGCCAGCGGGCCACGACCACCTTCTGCTGGTTGCCCCCGGAGAGGCTGTCGATGTCGGCGCTCTCGCCGGAGCACTTCACCCCTATGGAGGAGACGAGCTCCTCGGCCCGCTTCCTCTCCCGGCCCCTGCGCATCATGCCGAAGGAGCTATAGTCCCTGAGGAACGGCACGGTTATGTTATGCCGTATGGAGAAATCGTTGACGACGGCGTTGTTGGCCCTATCCTCGGGCACGAGATGCACCCCGGCGTCGATCGCGTCCCGGATAGAATCGAAGGAGCGCTCCACGCCGTCGATCAATACGCTGCCGGAGACCGGCTTGCGTATCCCGAACAGCACCTCCGCCAGCTCCGTCTTCCCGGCCCCGATGAGCCCGGTAATGCCGAGCACCTCGCCGCGGCGCACGGTCAGGTTGAGCGGGCGATTCCCTTCCTCTACCACCAGGTCGCGCAGCTCGAGGGACGGCTCCGCGCAGGACGCGGCGCCGCAGGCGCGATCCAGCTTCTCCTTAACCGTTCCGACCATCGCGGTGACTATCTGCTTAACGTGGAACGGCTTCTCGAGCATGCTCGATATCCTGCCGTCGCGCATCGCGTAGACCCTGTCGGCTATGCGGGTTATCTCGTGCAGGCGGTGCGATACGTACAGGATCGCCACTCCGCGGTCCCTGAGCATGGCCAGCTTCTCGAACAGGATCTCGGTCTCGCGCTCCGATATCGACGAGGTGGGCTCGTCGAGTATGAGCAACGCGGGATCGGAGGCTATCGCCCTGGCGATCACGAGGAGCTGGCGCTCGCTCTGGGAGAGGTCCTCGACCTTCCGCCCCAGGTCCATGTCGCCCAGGCCCATAGGCTCGGCTATGGCCCTCGCCCTCGCGAGTATCTCCCCGTTGTCGACGAAGAACCTGCACTCGTCGGACAGGAGGTACTCCAGCGCCAGGTTCTCCGCGACCGTCATATTCTGGACGACGCCCTGGTTTATCGACTGGTGGACGGTCTGGATCCCGTTCTTGTACGCGTCCTTGGTCGACTGGAACCGGGCCCGGTTCCCGGCGACCATTATGTCGCCCTCGTAGTCTTCGTAGTACCCGCAGATAATCTTTATCAGGGTCGACTTGCCGGCCCCGTTGGCGCCGACGAGCGCGGTGATCTCTCCCCGCCTGAACTCGCACGAGACCCCGTCCAGGGCCCTCGTGGCGCCGAACGACTTCCCGACGCCCTCTACCTTCACTATCGCTTCGCCGTTCACGTCGAAAGCTCCTTTGCCGCGGCCCCGGGGCCGCGATTCCCTCAGCGGAGGGGCGAGACCGCCCTCGCGATGCCGACGACCTCGTCTATCGACCCGATGGTATCCCTGCCCACGAGCAGCCGCTTGCCTATCTCGAGCGCCTGCCTGTCGCACTCCGCCCTGGCCTCGAGGTCCTCGATGCCCGCGATGTCGGCGACCTTCGCGAGGCCGAGCGTCCGCCTGATCATCGAGCAGCCGGCGAAGCCCAGGCTGTCCGACAGTATCTTCCTCATGAAGCGCGCCCGGTACGCTGCGGCGTGCCCGTCCCCGCCCTCGTAGGCCCAGTACAACGGGTCGTTCCTGTCGCGATGCTCCGCCCAGAGGCTCAGGAACATCGACTCGAAGACGTCCCATACGGTCTTCGTCTGCTCGAGGAGCCAGGTCCTGAACGGTACCGGGTCCTCGCCCGCGGCCTTCCTCCGATAGTCCTGCGAGATGTAGGCGAGCAGGAGGTTGCTGATGGTCTTGCCGACGTCGAAGCCGATCGGGCCGTAGAACGCGAACTCGGGGTCTATGACGAAGGTCTCCGTCTCGTTGGCCATATACGAGCCGAGGTGGAAGTCGCCGTGCAGCAGGGCCTCGGCCTGGGTCATGAAGGCGTACTTCATCTCGGCGGCCGCGGCCTTGACCGCCGGGTCCTTCTGGACCGCGTCTATATGGCGCGTATCGAGCGCGGGGTTGTACTTATTGGTATCGCTGGCCTCGAAGGGGTTGGTGAGCACGAAGTCCTCGGTGATCTTGCACAGGTCGACGTTGATGAACTTCGCGACCTCCTCCTTCTTGGTCCTGTGGTCGAGGTACAGGTCGGACGTGAAGAACAGCGTCTTGGCCAGGAACTCCCCGAGGTCCTTCGCGAGGCGAGGGAAGCGCTTGCCCGCGATTATCTCGCCGCGGACGACCTTGTGCCGGTCGAGGTTCTGCATGACGACGAGGCACATCTCGTCGCTCGCGTGGTAGACGTCCGGCACCAGGCCCGGGCACAGCTCCCGCTCCTTCTTGAGCGCGGCTATCTCGAAGCGCATGCGCTCCTTGGGCAGGGGCCAGTCCTCGCCTACGCAGCGCAGGAAGGGCACGGCCTGCTTAAGTATGGCCGTCTTCGACGGGTCCTTGGCGTTCTTAACTACGTAGACGTAGTTAAGGTTGCCGTCGCCTATCTCCTTGACCTCGAGCGAGTCGAACGAGCCGAGCACAGACGATAGCTCGGGCACGCCCTTGATATAGTCTACGACCTTGTCCTCGGTAAGCATGTAGTAAGCCATATGTATCCTCCTCGGCTCTCAGCCGAAGTGCCTTGCCAGGTTTTCGGAGTAGGGCGGCTTGATGACGCCCTTCTCGGTGATGAATCCGGCGATCAGCCCGGCGGGCGTCACGTCGAACGCGGGGTTGCGTACCTTCACGCCCTCGGGGCCGGTACGGCGGGCTCCGAAGAAGGTGACCTCCTCGGCCTCCCTCTCCTCTATCTCGATGTCGTCGCCGACGGCGGTCGCCAGGTCGACGGTCGACGAGGGGCACGCGACGTAGAAGGGGATGCCGAAGTGCTTCGCGAGTATCGCGACGCCCATCGTCCCTATCTTATTGGCGGTATCCCCGTTGGCCGCCACGCGGTCGCAGCCCACTATGCACAGGTCCACGAGCCCCTTGGACATGACGAACGCGGCCATGTTGTCGCATATCAGCGTCACGTCCAGGCCTGACTGCTTCAGCTCGAACGACGTAAGGCGCGCGCCCTGGAGTAGGGGCCTCGTCTCGTCGGAGTAGATCCTGAAAGGCACGCCCCTCGAGTGGGCGATATACATCGGCGCGAGGGCGGTACCCAGCTCGGAGGTCGCGAGGGCCCCGGCGTTGCAGTGGGTCAGCACCCCGGAGGACGGCTTGATGAGGCCGGCTCCGTATTCGCCTATGGCGCGGCAGATCGCCCTGTCCTCGTCGTGTATCCGCACCGCCTCCTCCTCGAGGAGGGCGTAGAGGGCCGCGGAATCGGACGCCTTGGGCGCTCGTTCCTTGGCGAAGGCCACCATGCGCTTGAGCGCCCAGCTGAGGTTAACCGCCGTGGGCCTCGACGAGTTGATGTACGCGGCCGTGGACTCCACGCGCGAGAGGAACGCGCCCAGAGCCTCGCCGACGAAGGGCCGCAAGCCGACTAGGAGGCCGTACGCGCCGGCTATGCCGATCGCGGGCGCGCCGCGGACCTTGAGCCGCTTAATGGAGTCCCAGACCTGCTCGACCGACTCCTGCCGCTCCTCGACGATCTCGACCGGTAGCAGCGTCTGATCTAGTATGACGAGCCCGCCATCGACCCAGCGAAGGCTCTTGACGACTTCGTAGCCCGCAATACCGTTCGTATCGTTCACCTAACGTTCCTCCGGTTGAATGGTTCTTAGTGTAAGACTAGCGAATAGAAGGGCCGGGACTAGCGTCCCGGCCGTGCCCCTGGGGCCTAGATCAGTACATGCCCTTGGAATCCATGGGGATCCAGGGCGCGGTGCAGACGTCTACGGAGTTGAAGGCGGGGAACTTCTCGCGAAGCTCGTTCATGTTACGGACGCCGCTCTCGCGGAGGGCCTTCTGCGTGAAGAGCATCGGCGGGATGAGCACGTCGTGGGCCAGCGGGGCCCCGGCGAGCTTAAGGGCTATGGCCCTGACGGAGGTCGCTCCGATGGCCGACGGGTTGGTAGCCGCGGTGCCGGCCCAGGGGCTGCCGTCCTTGGTCATGAGCTCGATGTCCTGGGTGGATATGTCGGCGGAGTAGACCTTGACCTTATCGGTCATGCCGAGCTCCTCGAGGGCGAGGACCACGCCCTTGGCGAACTCGTCGTAGGGGGAGAAGTACGCGTTGATGCTCGGGTTAGCCTTGAGGGCGGCCTTTACCTGGTCAGCGTTCTTTATGGAGAAGGGCGACTCGAGGGTACCGGTGCGGACGGTCTCCTTGATGCCGGGGAACTCGGCCTTGATCTTCGTGAAGGACGCGTCGCGCTTATCGAGCGGCAGGATTCCGGCTACGTAGACGTAGCCGACGTTGGCCTTGCCGTCGTGGTCGGCGATGAGGGCCTCGAGCGCCAGGCGGCCGAGCGCGTGGTCGTCCTGGGCGATCTGGGTGATGGCGGGATTCTGCAGGTCGACGTCGAACGCGACGACGGGGATCCCGGCGGCGATAGCGTCCTGGGCCGGCTTGATGAGGGTCTCGGACAAGCCGTGATCCAGGATGATGCCGTCTACCTTCATGTTGATAGCCTGGTAGACGAAGTTCGCCTGAGCCTGGTTATCCATGTTCTTGCCGAATACCGTCAGCTTGATGCCGAGCTGCTCGGCCTGGCGCTCGGCGCCGGCCTGGTACATCTGCATGAACTCGCCCTCGACCATCTGCCTGATAAGGGCGATGTGGACCTGCTTTGATCCGTCGAAAGGCTTAGGCGCGTCCTTGAGGACGACCTTACCGCTATCCGCCTCGGCCTTCTTGGCGCAGCCGGTTAACGCCACCGTCGCGCCGACTACTGCCAGGACGACGATCAGGAATTTCTTGCTCATTCGATTACCTCCATGGTTTTCGCCTAAGTACAGGCATAATCCAACAGGAGCGTACAACGGCTTTTAAATACTGTCAAATTTTAATGGATTCGTCTTCGCAATCGGTCATTTTCGGGCAGAATGACGCTAAAACAAAAGCGGCGATTCTCCAGACCCTGAAGAACCGCCGCTTCTAAGATGAAGAACGTCTTTTACTCGCTCGCCTTTACAGCCGCTAGCTCGCCTTTTAGCTTCAAGTATTCCGTATTGAGCCTCGACGTCCGGAGGTTGAGCCTCGCGAGGCGCTGGGCCAGCAGCCGCGCCAAGAATATCCCGTAGTGGGGGCTATCCTTGATAAGGTTGACGAAATCCTGCTTCGATATCTTGATGAGGACGCTGCGCCCCTTGGAGACGACCGTCGCGGACCTGCGATTGGACAGGAGGAAGCTCATCTCCCCCATGAATATATCGTCCGGCGTCAGGGCCGACACGAGCTTGCCCTTAGAGTACACGTACAGGGTTCCCGACACTATATAATAGAGATAATCGGACTCCTCGCCCTCGGAGCAGACGAACTGGCCGTCCTCGAAGGCCCGTTCCTGGGAAACGTCGAATATGGCCGGGATGACGTTAGACTCGTTCTGCTGGTGCGCGACCTCGAACGAGACCTCGTTGCCCGCCTCGTTGTAGGTAAGCCGCCGCACGTATAGCGACGCCATCGTCATGCCCATGCCGTGCAACCCTGGCTGGTCCGGTTTCGTGTCAAGCCTCGACCGCCAATCGAAGCCTGCGCCCTCGTCCTTGATGACGAAGCGGCTGGACTCCGGGCTGATAGTATAGGTGAAGTATACCTTCTTGGCCCTGATCGCCGGATCGGTGTTCTTCTGCCGGATGAGCTCCATGATATCGCGGTTGGATTCAAGCCAGGCCGTCTTCTCGTCGAAGCTGATCGTGCAGTTGCCGTGCTCGATGGCGTTGATGAGCAGCTCCAGCAGGGCGACGTGCAGCTTCTCCTTGGTATCCTTGCTGATGAGGTTCGCGTTGAACAGGTAGTTGGTCACCATGTTGGAGTACGTCGTGATATCCAGAGGGTCGTTATCGATGACGAACGACCCCGCGATATTCTTCAGGAGGTGCTGCTGAATGCCGCGCTGGAAGAGGATCTGCTTATTCTGCTTCAGGATCTTCATGAGCCGGGAGAAGCCCCGCTCCAGCTCGCTCTTCCGCAGCACCGCTATGACGTTCTGGTCCTGCATCGCCTCGAGGAGGGCCTTCTCCTCGAGATCGTCGTGGATCGCTATGACGCCGCCGTAGTGCAGCCAAGGATCCTTCCCGATCTCGTCGAGCACCGCCTTGGCCTCTATGGTCGGATCGGAAAAGTATATCATCTTGATCTCGGGCAGCTCGTACTTGAGGTAGGCGATTACCTCGTCCTTGTTCTTGAAGAATACCGGGACGTAGTCGTTACCCATGGCCAGGCATTGGCTCCTGATGAACGAGTTGAGCGAATCGTTGCCCGAGATGACGGGAATTTTAATCATAAGCCGGATTCCTTCCGTCGACGAAGCGGACTCTCGCTCGTCTATCCTAACCGTTCTTTGCTACAAGGATCGGCACCGGACGCGCGATGATTGACTTTTTTTGCCGTTTGTGGATAATTGTCGGGCATCCCGGGGCCCTTAGCTCAGTTGGTTAGAGCAGCGGACTCATAATCCGTTGGTCGCTGGTTCAAGTCCAGCTGGGCCCATAAAAAGTCCGTTCCGCTACCGCGGGGCGGACTTTTTATATTAAGGCCCAGCTGGACTTGTTACGCCGTTCGCCAGAGGCGAACACGACAATACAATTCCTTACGTATCAGCCCGAAGGGCGGTACCGGAGCTCCGGCGCGACCATACGGGAGCGCGAACCGGCAGGAAGCCGGTTCAGGAGCGAAGGCGGGTCGGAGGGAGCGCGCAGGACGCGCGCGACCGCGACTCTGCACCTCGGCAACAAGACTAACGACTACTTCTCAGACCAGCTTAAGAGAACACGGCGCCGTTCGTTCGCGTCAGCGAGCTGGAAATAGGGATACGGCACGTCTTCTCTATTTTCGTCCCCGCCGAGGGCATCGACGATCCGCTTGCGCGCTCCAGCGACGCCGCGCTGATGGTGATGAGAATCGGACGATAGTCGTTCTGGTCTCCGATATGCGCGAGCTTCGACCCTCGTGAGAGGTACCGCGGCAAGGGCAAGCCGAACGCGACGAGCCCTATAAGCAGGGCGAGCGGGTGACGGCGTCCGACGCCTGGGACGGAGCGATCGCCTTCGATTTCAAGTAATCCGCTCGTCGCCTCGGGCGTCTCTCGCCGCGGAGAGGAACTCCGCCTCGGCCCAGGCGGCGAGCCGAGCGGCGTCCACCAGGAACTCGCCCGGATTCCTCCTGAAGAAGAGCGCCTGGCCCTCCGACCAGAAATCCTCGTTCTTCCACGCCGCCGCGAACCATCTGCCCGTCCGCGGCGACATCGCCTTCAGGAGCGTCTCCCGGACCGAGGCCGGCGATCGAGCGAAGGCCATCGCGACGACGATCCTATCCGACGCCCGCGCTACGTCGGCGAGCCTCCGCGCTGGAGGAAGATCGGTCGCGTCGATCATGGGAATTTACCGTCCATCGCGGCCTCGACGTACGTCGCCCCGAGATAGGCGCAGAGCGTTTCTGCTATGTAATCCGTAGCGGTTCCCGCGTATATCATTAGGGAACCGTGCACGAGCATGACCTGCGCGAGCAAGGCCGCCCCGTGGTCCTGGCTGAGGAGGAGGAGCGTACGACACGCGCTACCTAAATAGTCCGGCCCCCTGCCGTCGACCAGCATCTTGAAAGCGACCCTGCCCAAGGGAACGGGTATCTTGGGAATGTGCATCTCCAATGCGAGCAAGCCCTCTTTCCGAACGGTCGCGCTCAAGCCGAGGACCAGGCGAACGACCCTCTCGAGCATGGGGGCGTCCTCCCGGGTAACGGGACAACGCGACCAGAACGAATCGTCCAGATCCAGGAACCTGAGGCTCGAGAAACGCAAGCCTCCGTATTCGCTCTGTTCCATATGGCTCTCGCTTCCTTTCGGCGGCCGCGGCCTACGAGCGCGGCCTGTCCATGGGACGTACGCCCCCGTCCATCTCGCCTACGAGGGCCCCTATGAACGCGGCGACCCTATCGTCGCCGGGCTCGGCGCGTAGGCGGGCGTACGCTATCTCAATCGCGGCCCTGAGCGCGACGACGCCGCACTCCTCGTACTCTATCAGGTCGTCCACGAGCCCTAGCGCGGCCTCGACGTAGGCGGCCTCTCCCGGGCCGCCGGCCTCCTTGCGCTCGGTGAGCGCCGCCTCGAAGGCGTCGAACGCGGCGACCGCCGCCTCGCCGTCGTCGCGCGACGCTAAAGACGACCGCGCGTGGAGCCTCAGGCGAGCGTACTTACGCCGCTCCTTGTCGTGCCGCGGCTTCTTGGGGAAGCCGGACTTGACGAGGGCCGCGAGCTCGGCGTAGAAGAGCGGCCTATCGTAGCGGCCCCGCCGCGCTGCGGCGGCCGGAACGTCGACGCCCTTGGGCTTTGGCGCCAGGAAGCGAAGCGCGGCCTCGTACTCCGCCCTCGCCTTGATGAAGTCGTCGTCCCGCCCGGCCTCCGAGGCCGTCTCGCCCTGCGCGCCGGATTCGGGCCGAGTGCCGAGGTCCGGGTGCGTCCTAAGCGCGATCGACCGGAAGGCCGACTTGAGCTCTCCCTCGGTGGACAGGGAGCCTTCCTCGATGAGGCGTATGAAGCGGTTCGCCATACGCAGAGCCTAGCACGCCGCGCGCCTTAATACGAGCGGCCGGGGAACGAGTGTAATTATTAAGTAAAATATCGATCGCCGCGTTGATTTTTATTAACGGCCGTATTGAGAATGTACGCGATATTTGATATCTGTATGCTTCTCTCTGAAGCCAGGCTCGCCATCGCCGCGCCGGGTTAATAATAAGTAATAAAGTACAAAATAGTCCTGGAGGAACCATGAGAATCCGCATTACGAGCCTGAGGGCCAGGCTGTCGCTCGCCCTAGGCGTCTTCTCGGTGGCGTCCATGTCCGCAACCGGAATCATCGCGTACCGCGTCGCCGCGACGCTCCTCGTCGAGTCGATAGACTCAGAGGCCGCCGTTCGCGCGGATAGGATAGCCCGGATCGCGGGCTCCGAGCTATCGCGAGCGCATAGCTCGCTGGCCGCTCTGTCCTACATGCCCTCGAGCGCGGCCCTCGATTGGGAGGGCTCCCAGGCGGCGTTCGAGGGCGTCAAGGCGGATTCCGGGTCGCCGTTCGAGACGCTCTTCCTAATCGCCCCGTCGGGGGACGCCCGGGGTACGGGCGGCTCCCGCGCCAACCTCAAGGAGCGCGACTACTTCAGGGAGGCGATGGCCGGAACGCCCCGCGTCATGGGAGAGCCGCTCGTATCGAAGGCGAGCGGGAACCTCGTCCTCCCGCTCTCGGCGCCCGTCAAGGACGGGGGGGCTATAGTCGGCGTCGCGGGCGGCACCCTGAGCCTCGCGTACCTATCGGAGGTCGTCTCCAGCGAGCGGGTCGGCGAGACGGGATACGCGTTCCTCATCGACGCGAGCGGGTTGGTCATCGCTCACCCCTCGGCGGATAAGGTGCTATCCTTCAATATAACCGCCGCCGACGATCCGGGACTCGCGGCCATAGGGCGGCGCATGACCGCAGGCGAGACGGGGCGTGGCGAATACCGCTTCGAGGGCCTGGACAAGCGAGTGAGCTTCGCGCCCGTGCCCGGGACCTCATGGTCCGTCGGCGTGGCGATAAGCGCCGAGGAAAGCCTCTCGGCGTTGCGGTCCCTTCGCCTGACGCTCGGTATCATGATAGCGGCGCTATCGGCGCTCGCGGTCGGCATAGTCGTCGGGTTCCTCGACGTCAGCTTCAAGCCTCTCGATAGGCTGAGCGGGGCCGTGGCCGCTCTCGCCTCGGGCGACCTCACGAAACGGGTACGGCTCGCCTCGGACGACGAGATAGGACGGCTCGCCAAGGCCTACGACGCGGTCATGGACGACCTTTCCGCCCTCGTACGCACCGTTAAGCGCTCCAGCGAGTCAAGCGCCGCCCTGGGAGAGGAGCTCGCGGCCAACTCGGAGGAAACGTCCTCCGCGCTCGAGGAGATAGAGGCCGCGCTCTGCGCCATGAAGGATAGGATAGGCAACCTCTCTCAGGCCCTCGCGGAAAGCGGCCGCGGCGTCTCGGGCATCGGAGCGGACATAGGCGCCCTGAACGACTTGATAGAGCGTCAGTCCATAGCTCTTACGCAATCCTCCACCGCGGTCGAGGAGATAATACGCGGCGTAGCCGAACTCGAGAAGAACTCGGCCGGGAAGCTGGACCGATCGAGGGAAGCCGTCTCGCTAGCGAGGCGAGGCTCTGTCGCCGTACGCGAGACGACAGAGGCGGTGTCCGAGATACACCGTAACGCAGGGGAAATGCTCGAGGCGATACGGGTCATAGACGATATAGCCGGCCAGACGAGCCTCCTTGCCATGAACGCCGCTATCGAGGCCGCGCACGCCGGGAATTTCGGCCGCGGCTTCAGCGTCGTGGCGGACGAGATACGCAAGCTCTCCGAATCGACCGCGGATAACGCCCGTAGCGTCTCGGCGACCCTGAAGAGCATGGCCGCCAGTATCGCCTGCACGGCCGAGCGCAACGAGGCGACGGAGGCCCTATTCACCGAGATCCACGCGGGCATAGGCGAGGTAGGCGACGGGATGGAGGAGACGCTCGCGGGCTTGAAGGAGCTCGCGGTAGGCGGAGCGCAAATAGGAACGGCGCTGATAGAGCTCAAGGAAACGAGCGCCCGCGTACGCGTCTCGGGAACGGATATCGAGGCTAGCCTATCGGCTATCGAGCATGCTTCTGAATCCGTAGCGAAAGTCGCGGAGGAGAACGCCATAGGCATCTCCGAGATCAGTAGCGGGCTATCGCAAGTCTCGCAAGCCGTGGCGTCGCTCGCCATCAAGAGCGAGGAGAACGCGAGGACGATAGACGGGATAGAGGCTCACCTGGCCGGCTTCACGGCGTAGGCGAGCGGGCCTCCAGCTCGCCTGACTGCGAGCCTCAGGCCAGGGCGGTCCCGATAATAATAAGGCCCTGGGCCAGGAGGTACGTAATCCACGGCACCTGGTACTCGTTAGTCGGATGCCGGCCATGCATCGTCGTCTCGCCCATGATCGCGTCGGAGAGCAGGAAGGACAGGGCGCCCGCGGCTACGACGTACCACGGGCCACCTACGGCTATTGCGGCCGAGACCGCTACAGCGGCCATGGCGCCTAGGATGAAGCCGTAGAAGAAAGCCGCCCTCATGATGGAGGCCGGCCGCTCGGGATTGTAGACCCTGAACCTGAACAGGACTGCCGGCACGACGACGAGGACCGCCAGGATGGGGACGAAGAAGCCGTCAGAGACCAGGACCGAGAGGCTAAGCCTCGATAGGAACGCGGCTATATAGAAGACTTGAGCGACGGCGAAGCATAGTATGCCGAAGAACAGCGGCTGGCCGACCCGCTTCTGGATAGAAGGGAACTGCAGGTTGAAGAGATCGCCCAACGACGACGCCGTCATCCCCAGAGGCACGAGGATAGCCGCGCCCGAGGCCCCGTCGGAGAGCGCCGCGAGCGTCCAGGCCAATACGGCGAGCTGAAGCGACATGCCAAGGTACGCGCCGCGGCAGTAGGGTAGGCGCTTCTCAGCGGAACCTATTGCCGCTATAGTCAGCCAGTGCGTCATAAAGGCCGCTAATACGCTCGCGAACGCCGCTACCGCTATCCACATCGCTTGCTTCTCCACAGGTTCCTCCCTTAAGAGGCCCTATCATAGCATCAATCCCGGGCCGCGGCATCACGAAGATTGCCACGGCCGGAACTAGCCGAGAGGGACAGAGCCCCGGCCGTATCAGCGGTCTTCTCCGAACAATATTGCGACTATACTACGAAGCCGTGCTATACAGCGTAGAATCGATAAGTAGCGCCCGCCGGGCCGCTGCCGGTAGCTCGACTGAAAAATGTTTCACGTGGAACACGCTTTTTAACTAATCAAGCTCTATCACTATCTTTCCGCTAGCTAGCCGTTCCGCGGTAACAATGCTCCCTACTGTTCCACGTGAAACAAAAAGGCCGCGAATCCGGATTATTCCGGGTTCGCGGCCTTCACCGTATCTCTACATCTTATGAACTACGCGTAAATCTGTACGCCTTAATCGTTTTCGTCGTCCGAGGGAGGAGCGATCGTCGGGGTATCATCCTCGATCGGAAGGCCGTCGTCTTCCTTCAGTACGCCGCCAGCCTCCGGGACGAGGGTCTCGTCCCTCGCGGGAACGAGGTCAGCCTCTTCGTTCACTATCCTATCCATCCCGACGACGAAGTCGGGGCTATCGATATTGACGATATGGACGCCGCGCGCCGTCTTCCCGCAGAGGCGGACGTCGGCCGCCTTTGTCTTGAGGGTCTTCCCGAGGCTCGTCATTACCACGACGTCGTCTTCCTCCCTGACGGTAATGGCGCAGACTATCTCGCCGGACTTCTCGTCGGGCTCGTAGATGCGCTGGCCCCTCGTAGCCCTGCCGTGCGGGTTGAAGTTATCGAAGTCTATTCGCTTCCCGTAGCCCGACTCGCTTATAAGCAGCATCTGCTCGCCAGGATTGACCCTGAGCATCGCGTTCAGCTCGTCGGAATCGGCCAGCCGGATGCCGCAGACGCCCCTCGAGCCCCGGCCCATGACGCGCACGTCGGACTCGGAGATCCTCAGGGCCTGGCCCTGGCGGGTAATGAGCACGACCTCGTTCTGGCCGTGGGTCCTGCACGCGGATACGAGCCTGTCACCGTCGTCCAGGTGGATTGCTATGATGCCACGCGTCTTGGCGTTGGCGAACTGGCTCGTGGCGACCTTCTTCACGACGCCCCGGAGGGTACCGAAGAACAGGAAGGTATCGTCGGTGAAGCCCTTGAGGTCGACCACCGTCGTGATGTCCTCGTTGGCGCCGATGGCCAGGAGGCTCTTGAGGTGGGCGCCGCGGGCCGCCCTGGACGCCTCCGGTATCTCGTGCACCTTCTGCCAGTAGGCCTTGCCGGCGCTGGATATGTACATCAGGTAGTCGTGGGTATTGGCGACGAATATCTGCTCTATGAAGTCGTCTTCCAGTAGCGAGGCGGAATTCGATCCCTTGCCGCCGCGGCTCTGGCTCCGGTAGGCGCTCACGGGCACGCGCTTCACGAAGCCCTTATTGGAGAAGAGTATGACCATCTCCTCCTTGGTGATCAGGTCCTCGATGTTGATGGCCTCGACTTCGTCGTAGACTATCTCCGTGCGCCTATCGTCGCCGAACTTATCGGCTATGACCTTGGTCTCGTCGTTTATGACGCCGAGGACCTTCTCCGGATGGGCCAGGAGGTCCTTGTAGTACGCTATCTTCGCGCGTATCTCCGCCAATTCGGCCTGGAGCTTCTCTATCTCGAGGCTCGTTAGGCGTCCTAGGCGCATGTCCACGATGGCCTGGGTCTGGGCCTCGGAGAGCGAGAAGCGCTCCATGAGGGCCGCCTTGGCCGCGTCGACGTTGCGCGACGCCTTGATGATGCGCACGACCTCGTCGATGTTCTCTATCGCTATGACTAGGCCCTCGAGGATATGGGCGCGTTCCTCGGCCTTGCGCAGCTCGTACCTCGTGCGCCTGGTCACCACGTCGACGCGATGCTCGACGAAGCACTTGATGAGGTCCTTGAGCGACAGCGTCTTTGGCATGCCGTTGACCAGGGCCAGGTTGATGACGCCGAAGGTCGTCTGCAGCTGCGTATGGGCGAACAGCCTGTTAAGGACCAGCTTGGGTACGGCGCCCTTCTTGAGCTCGATCACGAGGCGCATTCCCTCGCGGTCCGACTCGTCGCGCACGTCGCCGACGCCCTCGACGACCTTGTCGCGTATCAGCTCGGCTATCTTGGCCACGAGCGTGGCCTTGTTGACGACGTAGGGGATCTCGTTGAAGACGATCTGCTCCTTGCCGCCCTTCAGGGTCTCTATGACGAACTTGCCGCGGACGGTCAGCTTGCCGCGCCCCGTGACGTACGCCTCGCGTATGCCCCGCTTGCCGAAGATGATGCCGCCGGTGGGGAAATCCGGTCCCGTCACGTGCTTCATCAGGCCGTCTATCGTTATCTCCGGATCCTCTATGTAGGCGGCGATCGCGGCGGCAACCTCGCGGAGGTTGTGCGGCGGCATATTGGTGGCCATGCCCACCGCGATGCCCGAGCTTCCGTTTATGAGGAGGTTAGGAACGGCCGCCGGGAGGACCGAGGGCTCCTTGAGGCTCTCGTCGTAGTTGGGGGAGAAGTCGACGGTCTCCTTCTCCAGGTCGGAGAGGAGCTCGTCGCCTATCTTGGATAGCTTGGCCTCGGTATATCGGCTCGCGGCTGCGGGGTCGCCGTCGACCGAGCCGAAGTTCCCCTGGCCGAACACCAGCGGATAGCGGAGGCTGAAGGTCTGGGCCATGCGCACGAGGGCGTCGTAGAGGGACAGGTCTCCGTGGGGATGGTACTTACCCATGGCGTCGCCGGTGATGCGCGCGCTCTTCTTCGTGGCCGCGGTCGGCTTGAGGCCGAGCTCGTCCATGGCGTAGAGGAGGCGCCTATGCACCGGCTTGAGGCCGTCGCGCGCGTCCGGGAGGGCGCGGCTGACGATGACGCTCATCGCGTAGGTGAGGTAGGCGTTCTTGACCTCTTCCTCGATGGGAACCTGAATTGTCTTTCCTGTTAACTCTGCCATATCACACGTCCAGGTTGGAGACGTACATGGCGTTCTCCTCTATGAATTGCCTGCGCGGCTCTACCTGCTCGCCCATGAGCGTCGTGAATACTGACTCGGCCTCCACGGCGTCGTCCATCTGAATCTGGATGATGTTACGCTTGGACGGGTCCATTGTCGTTTCCCAGAGCTGTTCGGGGTTCATCTCGCCTAGTCCCTTGTAGCGCTGTATGGCGACCTTCTCCGGATCCTTGCCGCTCTCCGCGAGGATGCGGTCCTTCTCGGTATCGTCGTACGCGTATTGGATCTTCTTGTCTATGACTATCTTGTAGAGCGGCGGCATGGCCAGGTAGACGTGGCCGCGAGACAGCAGGTCGGTCATGTACCTATAAAAGAACGTTAGCAAGAGGGTCCTGATGTGCGAGCCGTCGACGTCCGCGTCGGCCATGATGATGACCTTATGGTAGCGGAGCTTCGCCAGGTCGAAATCGGCCCCTATGCCGCAGCCGAGCGACTGGATGATAGGGTTGAGCTTATCGTTGCCTATCACCTTGTCTATGCGGGTCTTCTCGACGTTCATCATCTTGCCCCATAGCGGCAGGATGGCCTGGATGGTCCGGTCGCGGCCGCCCTTGGCCGAGCCGCCGGCGGAGTCTCCCTCGACGATGTATATCTCGCACTTGGAGGGATCCTTCTCCGAGCAGTCCGCAAGCTTGCCGGGCAGGCCCGAGCTCTCCAGCGCCGACTTGCGCCTGGTAAGCTCGCGGGCCTGCCTGGCCGCTATCCTGGCCTTCGCCGCGAGCACCGACTTCTCCAGGAGCTTGTCGATGACCGAGGGGTTGGTCTCGAAGAACAGGGTGAGCTGGTCGGCGCAGAGCGAGTCGACTATGCCCTTGATCTCGGTATTGCCGAGCTTCGTCTTGGTCTGTCCCTCGAACTGGGGGTTGGGGACCTTGATGGACAGCACGGCCGTGAGGCCCTCGCGCACGTCGTCGCCGGACAGGGTATCGTCGAGCTTCTTGGACAGCTTGGACTTCTTGAAGTACTCGTTGAGGATGCGCGTGAGGGCGCTCTTGAAGCCGACGAGGTGGGTACCGCCCTCGCGGGTATTGATGCCGTTGACGAAGGCGAACATCGTCTCGTTGAAGGTATCGTTGTACTGGATCCCGACCTCGACCTCCACGTCGTCGCGCGTGCCGCCGATGTAGATGGGATCGGGATGCAGCACGGCCTTGTTCTTGTTAAGGTAGGTCACGAACTCCTGGAGGCCGCCATCGAACTTGAACTCGTGCACCTTGGGCACGGAGAGCCTATCGTCGGTAAGCGTGATGAGGAGCCCCTTATTGAGGAACGCCAGCTCCCTGAGCCTATTGGCCAGCACGTCGAAGCTATAGACGGTCGTCTCGAAGATGCCCTGGTCGGCCGAGAACCTGACTACTGTCCCGCGCTTCTCGGTATCGCCGACTATGCGTACGTCCTCGAGGGGCAGGCCGGTCTCGTACTTCTGGTAATGTATCCTACCGTCCTGGTGGACGTAGACCTCGCACCACGCCGACAGCGCGTTGACGACCGATACGCCCACGCCGTGGAGGCCGCCGGATACCTTGTACGTATTCTTGTCGAACTTGCCGCCGGCGTGGAGCTTCGTCATGACGAGCTCCAGGGCGCTGACCTTCTCCACCGGATGGATGCCCGTCGGTATGCCCCGGCCGTTATCCGTAACCTGTACTATGTCGTTCTTCTCCAGGACCACGTCTATCCTGTCGCAGACGCCCGCGAACGCCTCGTCGATGGAGTTGTCCACGACCTCGTACACGAGATGGTGCAGGCCGTCTATACCGGTAGACCCGATATACATTCCCGGTCGCTTCCGAACCGCTTCTAGGCCCTTCAGGACCTGGATACTCGTCGCTGAATACGTTGATTCCATTGTGCTTTTCCGAGGAGATTGGGTGATAGAGGCCGATATCGGCGCCTCGTCATGGTGCGATCGCCCGAGAACGTCTGAGTATCTTCGGTCTTCCGGGCGAGCGGCCAGTATATCTTCGATAGGGTAAAAAGTAAAGGATCATACCCACTATATAGAAAGAAGCGATAGGAACAGCGGTTGTGCATATCTTGTGCAAAGAATGCTAATGCACTATTGAGTAATGAATAGCGATCATTCTACCGAATACGGCATCAGTCGGTGCGTTTTTCGCTCTATATATTATTTCTTTTCTGTATATGCATTTATGTACAACTACTATAATAATTTGTAGTGGAATTTAATAAAACGCCTTCTTTTTCCAACAATATATGAGTGATATACTCCAGACTCTATTCATGCTAGATTGTGGATAAGTTGTTGGAAAGCTGTACGAAGGAGACTTCTTTAATGGATAGCTGGGATTATCAAGTCTTTTGGAACGAGGCGATGAGCCAGTTCTCCGAGGAACTGAGCGAGCAGGAGTACTCGATGTGGTTCAATATCGAATACGACTCGTCCACTCAGGACACTATCCTCGTCCGCGTACCGTCCGCCTTCTATCGGGACCAGCTAGCCAAGTCGTATCAGAGGTCCATAGAGGCCAAGCTATTCGAGCTGTCCGGCAAGAAGCTCGCCACCGAGTTCGTCGTGGTGAAGCCTAATCCCCAGGCGGCCCATAAGA
>JAHIWG010000080.1 GCA_018816345.1 Spirochaetota bacterium
CGATACATACCTCCATGGTCATAATGATGCGAACAATGGGGATTGGGACAAAATATGGGAATCATGGCTGTACCTCCGCCATGAGGACGCAGGGAGAGGCTCTATTGCTTGCAGTAGAGATGCAAGGTTCGAGGAACTATTCAGGGTCTAGGCGGGACCCGAGCCACGGTCGGGCCCGAGCCTCGGCGCGGGCTCAGCTATCCTCCAGGTATCCCTTCTCCACGCACTCTTCCAGGAGAGCCTGGAAGAACCGCCATAGCTCCGCCGAGCCGTTCTCGATATGGCGGTTCTTCTCCAGCACCATCCGCCTGGTGATGCCGTGCTTCTTCCAGGTACTGCCCTCGGTCTTATAGTTCTGCAGGACCGGCTCCATGCGATCGAAGACCGAGGCGAATTTAGCCTCGTTCGTCTCCCTCGCCTCGAACTCCTCCCAGGCCGCGAGGAACGGTCCCGCCTGGTCATCGGGCAGGAGGCCGAAGATCCGCCGCGCCGCCGCCGCTTCCCTATCGGGCGCGGAATCTCGGTCCTCGGCGTACAGGAACGTATCGCCGGCGTCGACCTCCACGATATCGTGGATGAGCAGCATGAGGAGCACCCTCGCGATGTCCACCTCGAAGTTGGCGTATTCCCTGAGCAGGCAGGCCATCAGGCAGACGGTCCAGGAATGCTCGGCGTCGTTCTCGTACTTCGACCCGTCGAAAACCTTGGACTTCCTGACGATATGCTTGACCTTGTCCACCTCGTAGATGAAGTCGAGCTGCTTTCGTAGTCGATCGCTATCCATACCAGCGCCCCCTCGCGCCCGCGGCACGGCGCCGAGCGCAGCCCCGATCATCGCCCGTTACTCCCTGCGGGTCAAGCTACGGCCGTACCCGCTTACGGTCACGGGGATGCGACGCGAGCAGTGCGCAGCGTCGCAGGGGGGCGCGGGGGGTATCCCCCCGCACGGCGCTACGACTGAATATTCAATAAATCAAGGCCGTACCCGCTTACGGTCACGGGGGAATAACGACGCCTCCTTGACGTTCGCTAGCCCCAGGATCTTCTGGGTCAGGCGCTCGCAGCCTATGGCGAAGCCGCCGTGGGGAGGGCAGCCGTACTTGAAGACGGCGAGGTAGTCGGCCAGGTCCTCGGCCTTGAGGCCGAACTTGGGCAGCGCGTCGAGCAGCGCCCGGTACTCGTTATGCCTCCTGCCGCCGGTCGTTATCTCGAGGCCCCTGAAGACGGCGTCGAAGCTCATCGTGTGGGTGGCGTTCAGCGGGTACGTGTAGAACGGCCGGTGCCTGCGGGGGAACTCGTTAATGAATACCAGCTCGCCGCCGCGCTCGCGGGCGGACCAGGCGCATACGAGGCGCTCGACCTCGGGGCTGATCTCGTACGCCTTCTTCGACGACGAGCCGGAGCGCTCCAGCTCGGACGCGGCGATCGCTATGGCCTCGTCGTGGGCTATGACAGGCGCGGCGGCGACCGACTCGGGGCTCGGGACGGTCGCGCCCCACGCGGCCAGGTCGCCGGCGTTGCGGCTAGCCACGGCCTCGAAGATGGACGCCAGGAGCTCCTTCTCCAGGGCTATGAGGTCGCGCTCCGAGTCTATGAAGGCCATCTCCACGTCCATGGACACGTACTCGTTCAGGTGGCGCGGCGTGTCGTGCTTCTCGGCGCGGTAGGCCGGCGCCACCTCGAAGACCCGCTCCATGCCCGAGGCGACCATGGTCTGCTTGTAGAACTGCGGCGACTGGGCCAGGTACACCTTCGTGTCGAAGTAGTCCACCTCGAAGAGGCCGGTGCCCCCCTCGGTCCCCGAGCCTATGAGCTTGCTCGTCTTCATCTCGGTGAAGTCGCGCGAGCGGAGGAAAGCGGAGAACGCGTCTATGATCGTGGACTGCACCGAGAAGATGGAGCGTATCCTCGGGTTGCGCAGCGACAGAGGCCTATTGTCCAGGATGACGTCGAGGCCTATCTTCGAGCAGTCGCCGTTGACCGGGAACGGCAGGTCCGGCTCGGCCCCGGCGATGAGCTCGACGCCGGAGGCGCGAAGCTCGGCCCCGCCCGGAGCCTTGTCGTTGGCCGCGGCGAGCCCCGTTACGCGGACCACGGATTCCAGGCTCAGGTCCGCCTTGCCCTCGACAACCGCCTGGGCGAGCCCCGAGCGGTCGCGCACCATGACGAACGAGACGCCGCCTAGCTCGCGCACGCGGTGCACCCAGCCCATAAGCTCTATTTCCTCGGGGCTTCCTATCTTGGATATCAGTTCCTTGGCTAAGACTCGCATCGGTGACTCCTTAAGAAAATCGACTATAGGGCCCTGGAGACCGCGGCCAGGCGCGCCTCCAAGGCGGCCTTGACGAGGCCCGGCTCGGCCTTGCCGCCGGACGCCGCGATGGACTTCCCGACGAGGTAGGCGGACAGCGGCTTGACGCGAGCCGCGTCGCCCCTGGCGAGGGCGGCCGCCGCCTCGGAGAACGCCGCCGGCTCGGCCGCGAGCGCCGCCTCGACGGCGGCCGCGATGGCCGCCGGGTCGACGACCATCTCCCAGCCCCTGGCGGCCACGACGTCGGCCGGCTCCGAGCCCTCCGCCAGCACCGCGTCGAAGACCTGCCTGGCTATCTTCGCCGATATCCTGCCCGCCGCGACCAGCGCCACGATGGCGGCCAGGCGCACGCTCGTGACCCTAAGAGAGCCTACGTCGGCCGTGCCCAGGCCGTCGCGGTTAAGCACGCGCCTCAGGTCGCCGGCCATCCATATCGCGACCCGCTCGGCCGCGACGGCGCCGTCTACCCCTAGCGCCCGGGCCGCCGATACGGCCGACTCGTAGTAGTCGGCGAAGGCCCGCTCCTCGCAGAGCGCGGAGGCCTGCTCCTCGCCGAGGCCGTACTCGAGGGCGAGCCGGCGCTCCCTATCGAAGGGCAGCTCCACGAGCCCGGCCTCTACGCCGGAAATGAAGGCCGCGTCGGGCTCGAAGGCGGGCAGGTCGGGCTCGGGGAAGAATCGGTAGTCGTGGGAGTCCTCCTTGGAGCGCATCGTCTCGGTCTGGTCGCGGTTCTCGTTCCATAGCCGCGTCTCCTGCCTGACGACGCCGCCCTTCTCCGCGAGCGCTATCTGGCGCGCTATCTCGTACTCCAGGCCGAGCCTGACGAAGCGGGACGAGTTGAGGTTCTTTATCTCCACCTTAGGGCCGAGGCCGGCCCCGCGGAGGTTGATAGACACGTTGGCGTCGCAGCGCAGGGAGCCCTCCTCCATGTTGCCGTCGCAGACGCCCAGGTAGCGCACGGTGCGCCTGAGCTGCTGGATATAGGTCTCCGCCTCCGCGCCCGTCTCGAAGTCGGGCTCGGTGACTATCTCAAGGAGGGAGGTGCCGGCGCGGTTATAGTCCACGAGCGACACGTTGCCCGCGTGGATCATCTTGCCGGCGTCCTCCTCCAGGTGGCATTCCTTGATGCGTATCCTCTTCGTCCTCCCGCCCGAGACGGCCGGACCCGAACCGGCCGGACCCGACCCGTCGCCGGCGAGCCCATCTCCCTCGGCTGCGACCGGGATGTCGACGTAGCCGCCGACGCCCACCGGCGAGGCGAACTGGGATATCTGGTAGTTCTTGGGCATGTCCGGGTAGAAGTACTGCTTGCGCTCGAACCAGGTGCGCGCCGACAGCTCGCAGTTGAGGGCCCTGGCCACGAGGGCGGCCATCCTCACGGCCTCGGCGTTCAGGGCCGGGAGGACGCCCGGATAGCCCATGCAAACCGGGCAGACGTTGGTATTGGGCTCGTCGCCGAACGCGGCCTTGCATCCGCAGAACGCCTTGGTCCTGGTTAGGAGGTGTATATGCACCTCGAGCCCTATGAACGATTGGTACTTCATGCTTTCCCCCAATAGGCCCGGTAGCCCTCGGGCCTGGCGATAGGAACGGCGGCCTCGTAGCCCTCCGCGGCGTCGAGGAGCAAGCCTTCCCCGAAGGCCCTCCCGACGAGCTGGACGCCGACGGGCAGGCCGCCGGAGACGCCGGTCGGGAAGGCCAGGGCCGGCAGGCCCGCGAGGTTGGCGCAGCAGGTGAACAGGTCGGCGGCCTTCTGCGCGAACGGGGACAGGCCGGCGTCGCCCCGCCCGAAGGCGCGAGTCGGAAATACCGGCATGAGGATCGCGTCGCAGGAGGACAGGGCCCGCTCGAAGTCGCGGCGGATACCGGCGCGTATCCTCTGGGCGCGCAGGTAGTAGCGGTCCTGGAAGCCAGAGCGCAGGACGAAGGTCCCCAGCAGTATCCTGAGCTTGACCTCGTCGCCGAAGCCCGCGTCTCGGGTCCCGTCCACGAGCTCGTCGTGGTTCTCCGAGTACGCGGGGCGGTTGCCGTAGCGTATGCCGTCGAAGCGCGCCAGGTTCGCGCTCGCCTCGGCGGTCGCTATGGTGTAGTACGCGGGCACCCCGTACTTGAGGCTCGGCAGCTCGGTCTCTACGAGCCTATGCCCGAGCGAGCGCAGGACGTCCTTGGCGTCCTCGAAGGCCCGCTCCACCTCCGGCTCCAGCATGCCTGCCGCTGACGCCTCGCCGTCGGCGGACGCCGCCAGCGCCTTCGCGACCGAGGCCGCCGACAGGACTCCTATGGTCAGGCTCTCGGCCTCGCGGCCCGAGAGCGGCGATAGCGTCGGCGCGCCGGCGGGCGCCTCGACGCTCGTCTGGTCCAGGGGGTCGGCGCCGCGCATTGCGGCGAGGACGGAGCGGGCGCGCGCGGCGCCGTCGGCCACCACGCCCACGGTCTCCAGGCTCGAGGCGTACGCCACGAGGCCGTAGCGCGAGACCGCCCCGTAGGTCGGCTTGAGGCCGACGACGCCGCAGAAGCAGGCCGGCTGGCGCACGGACCCGCCGGTATCGGAGCCTAGCGCGAACGGCACGAGCCCCGCGGCGACCGCGGCCGCGGACCCGCCCGAGGAGCCGCCAGCCACGCGCGTCTCGTCCCAGGGGTTATTGGTCCGCCCGAACGCCGAGCAGTCAGTGGACGAGCCCATGCCGAACTCGTCCATGTTGGTCTTGCCGGCGGGAACGGCTCCCGCCGCCACGAGCCTGGCGACGCTCGTCGCGGAATACGGGGAGACGAGCCCGTCGAGCAGCCTGGAGCCGCACGATAGCCTCATGCCCGCGACGGCGATGTTGTCCTTGACCGCGAAGGGCAGGCCCGCGAGAGGCGAGGCCGCGGACTGATCGCGGCCGGCGGCCCGCTCGGCGACGAGAGCGGCGGCCGAGGCTAGGGCGTCGGCGTCGCGTTGCAGAAAGGCGCTTATCCTGGCTTCCCACGCGCCTGCATACGCGGAGAAGCCGTCCTGTAAGACGGTTCGAGACATGGCGGATTCCTCCGAGGGGGCTTAGAGAACGTTAGGTATGACGATGAAACGGCTCTCGCTCTCGGGGGCCCGGTTAAGGAGCTCGTTAGCGAGATTAGGAAGCGGATTAGCGTTAGTATTATTATTAAAATTATCGATGTCGGGGCGCATGCCGTCGGCGGCGAAGAAGGCCGTCGCGGAGGGCTGGAGATCCAAGACCGAGCCGCCGAAGGCGTCGGGGTCCTCGTCCGCCGCCTTCATGGCGGCGAAATATCCGAGCATGCGCTCGAACGCCGGAAGCGCCGCGGCGGCCTCGTCCTCGCTTAAGCCGAGTCGGGCCAGGCGAGCGGTCACCTGTAATTCTTCTCGTTCCATGGCGTATCTTCGCATAGAGACAACGAGAAGGTCAAGGGAAGCCCGGACGCGGGGGCGCGGAGGCCTAGGCTCCGCGCCCCGGACTCTATTCGCCTCCCAGCTTGAAGAACGATATCGCGTCCCTGAGCCGCTCGGCCTGGCCGGCCAGGGTCTCGGCCGTATCCGCTACCATCGTCGCCTGCGACGATATCTGCTCGCTCGTCGCGCTGAACTCCTCGGACAGCGCGGCGTTGTGCTGGATGACCGAGTCCAGCTGGGTTATCGCCTTGGATATCTGCTGGGCCCCGGAATCCTGCTCCTTGCTGGCGACGCTTATCTCCTGTATCAGCTCGGCCGTGTTCTGGATATTGGGTACCATGCTCTCCAGCATGGCCCCGGCCTTCTCCGCGATCTCGACGCTACGGGACGACAGGTCGGATATCTCGCCCGCCGCGACCTTGCTGCGCTCGGCCAGCTTCCCGACCTCGCTCGCTACGACCGCGAAGCCCTTGCCGTGCTCTCCCGCCCGCGCGGCCTCTATGCTGGCGTTAAGCGATAGCATGTTAGTCTGCCTGGCTATCTCCTCGATGATGTCTATCTTCTCGGCTATCTGACGCATCGCCGCCATGGTCTCGAGCACCGTGGAGGCCCCGGACTTCGCGTCTATAGCGGCCTTGCGCGCTATCTGCTCAGTCTGGGCCGCGTTATCGGCGCTCTGCCTGATATTGGCGCTCATCTGCTCGACGCTCGCCGACACCTCCTCGGCGCTCGCGGCCTGCTCGGTGGCGCCCTGCGACAGCTGCTGGCTCGAGGACGAGATCCCGTCTATCCCTACCGACATCTGCTTGGACGCGCTCGAGAGGTCTCCGGAATTGGCCGCGACCTCCATGCTCGCCTCCTGGACCTCCGCGACGACGGATCGCAGCTTGGAGATAGTGCCGTGGAGCGACGAGTACAGCGTTCCTATCTCGTCGGTCCGATGCGACATGCCCGCGAGCTCGTCGGCCGCGAGCACGCCTGACGCGAGGGCTAGCGCGGTGGAATTCATCGCGATTATAGGCGAGGCGTAGTACTTGCTGATGAAGAATACGGAGCCCGCCGCGGCCACCAGGGTGAAGAGCGCCGTGAACAGGATGGAGAAGCCGCTCAGGGCCCAGAACGAGGGCACGAAGTCGGAGACAGGGGCGGTGAGCGCGATAGAGTAGCCGGAATCGCGGATAGCGGACCTGGCCAGGATCGAAGGCCCTAGATCGGGGTCGACGTAGGTCTCGAGGCCCTTTCGCCCCTGTACCGGGGTCGCGCCGGCGGCGAGCTCGGCTATCTTCTGGCCCAGGGCCGCCTCGTCGGTGGCCACCACGATCGAGTCCGACTTGTCCACGAGGAACAGCCTGCTATTGGCGCTGGGGGTAGCGGCCAGGAAGTCGCCGACGAGCTTGTCGATGGAGAGGCCCACGCCGGTCACGCCGATGGCCTTGCCGCCGGACCTGATGGGCGCGTTGAAGAACAGGTTGGTCTTCTTGAGCGTCTCCTCGTAGTCGAGGTTCAGGCTGACGTCCCCCGTGAAGCCCAGGGAGGCGTAGAACCAGGTATCGTCGGGGCTGGCGGGCGACAAGAGCTTGAGCAGCTCTCCCTTGTTGTAATACTTGCTCGTAACGGCGCTCGCTATGGTCGAGGAGGCGAAGCCGCCCCGGTCCGCGTACTCGGAGGCCATGGCGAGCACGCCGCGGCCAGTCGCGCCCGTCGGCTCTCCGTCCAGTATCCATTGAATGACGAAGGGGTTCCTGGCCAGGACCAGGGAGACCTCCCAGCCCCGGGCTATCTCCGTCTGGATATCGGCCTTGGCCGAGACGACTATCTCGTCTACGCTATCCAGGAAATTATCGGAGATGTAGGCCCTGGCCGGGCTGATTCCGAGGGTCATGGATACCGCGACCCCGACCACGAGGACGCCTACGTTGATAAGGGTGAATGCGGTCCGGAGTTTCATGGGAGCTCCTGTCTAGTCGGCAATACGACCCCTATACTCTAAGCCGGGGGGATCGCGCGCGCAAGGCGGGCCCGCTACCGAATTCCGGGCTTCTCGTATATAAAACGCCGATCCGGCGCGTCTATGGTGGTAGAGGATATGGAAACCAAAGAACGGCTAGAAGAAGGCTATAGGCGCGAGCGGCGCTCCATACTCGCTTGGCTCGGCGAGCGCGTCGGGCGTGAGGTGGCGGAGGACGCGCTCCACGACGTCGTGGCGCGGGCCCTCGCCAACCTCGACTCGATGGAGCCCCTGAGGGACGTCGGAGCCTGGCTTTGGCGGGCGGCGCGAAACGCGGCCATAGACGCGTGGCGCTCCCGGGCGAGGCGCAGGGCCGCCGGGGAAACGGACCCCGGAGCCGCGGGCCTAGGCGGCGCGGACGGATTCGACGGCCTCATCGAAGGCGCGCTACGGAGCGCCCACGACGAGGCCGAGAGGGCCGAGACCCTCGAGGCGCTGTACGCGGCGATAGACGCGCTGCCGGCGGAGCAGCGGTATATCGTCGTCGCGCAGGCCATACGGGGCGAGACCTTCGCCTCCGTCTCAGCGAGGACCGGAACGCCCGTCGAGACGCTCGCCGCGCGCAAGAGGTACGCGACCGCCAAGCTCCGCGCGGCGCTCGCGGATTACGGGAATTGAAGGCGCCGTTAACCGTATTCACTTAGAACCCTATTAAGGAGGAAACGCATATGTTCGATTGGAATCGCAAGGACGGCAAGCCGAGGTTCTCCCCGCTCGCCATCGCCGGCATGGTCGTAGGCGGGGCCGCCCTCGCCGTGGGCTTCGCCTTCCTGTTCGGCTGGGTCGTGATGCTGCTGTGGAACTGGCTCATGCCGGAGATATTCGGGCTGCCCCGCATCGGCTACTGGCAGGGCTGGGGCCTCGTGCTCCTGTCCCATATCCTCATCAAGCCCGGCCTTCCCGGCGGCCACGACGGCGGAGGCTCCAAGGGCAAGAACAAGGACGGCTGGAAGACCGAGGCCAAGGCGCGCTTCGAGCGCGACTGCCGCTCGGGCGAGGGCGAGGGCGCGGGAGGAGGCGAAGGCGCCGGACGGGGAGATCCCTCCCCCGGAAGCTGAGCCGAGCCGGTATCATCGCCCGCGTCGGCGCTTTATAGTAGCGGCATGAACGGGACCACGATCAGCCGCGCCGGGGCCGGTCCCCGGCGCGGCGCTCTTTTCCAGGCCCTCGCGGCCGCTATAATCGTCGCGGCGGCCGTATCGTGCGTCCCCGTCCTGGGGGCGGGCGACGGAGAGGACTATCCCCTCGTCATGATCAAGGACGACTCTGACGAGGAGGCCTCGGCCATAGGCTCGCCCGACGTCGTCGAGCACGGCGACGGCTTCCTTATGGTCTACGCCCAGGGCGGCCGCCCCGTACCGGGAGCCGCCGCCGGGAGGAGCAACCGGGGCAGAGTCGGCCTCGCGGTCTCGAGCGACGGCGTCTCGTGGACGAAGCGCGGGAGCGCCCTATCGCCGGCCCCCGAGGGCGCCTGGGACTGCTGGTTCCTCGACACGCCGTGCGTAGAGCGCGTCGACGGGACCTGGTATCTGTATTATTTCGGCGACGACGACAATAGCGCCCCGGGCGCGGCCATAGGGCTGGCGACGTCCGCGGACCTCGCGACTTGGTCCCGGGCCCGGGCGGGACCGGTCCTGTCGCCGGGGCCGATCGGATCGTGGGACGAAAACTGGGTCGAGTCGCCGAGCGTCCGCTACGACGAGCCTACCGCGACCTTCCATATGTGGTATACGGGCGTCGACGCGGCCTGGGTCGTGCGCACCGGCCACGCGACCTCCCCCGACGGGATAACCTGGACCAAGGACCCGTCGAACCCGGTACTACGCGAGCGTAACCCCGACCGGTCGGACTGGGACGCCTGGGACGGAGTCGGCGCGGGAGTCGCGTCGGCCTTCAGGCACGAGGGCTCGTGGCACCTCTTCTACGCGTCCCAGAGCCTCTTCGAGACCTGGTCCAAGCAACGCAAGCCCAAGATTGGCCTGGCCACGTCCTCCGACGGGTCGTCCTTCGCCCGCTACGGCGACGCGCCCCTGTTCGACCGGGCCCAGACGGGCTTCCAACCCGACGGGCCCTATAATCCCTCTGTCCTCTTCCGGGGCGGCTCGTGGTGGGCCTGGTACGAGACGGGCTACGGCTTCGGCCTCATAAAGGCCGCGAGCCTGGACGGCGACTGGTAGGGGCCCGGACCGCGCTCCCCGCGGGCCGACTCCGCCTACCAGCGCTCGAGCGCGGCCTGCGCCAGGAGCGAGCTAACCGCCACCGAGACCCAGCACGCGAGGCCCAGGACGAGCGGACGCCAACCGGCGGCCGCGAAGGCCGACGGCTTGACCCCCAGGCCTATCCCGGCCATCGCGACCAGTATGAGGGCGCGGCCGCCTCCGGCCAGGCCCGTGGCGACGGGAGCGGGGACGAGCCCGAGGCTCGAGGAGGCCGATGCCGCGACGAACCAGAGCACGAACCACGGGAAGGCGGAGCGGACGGCCCCGGTCGCCCCGGATGCGCCGGCCCCGCCCGAGTCGGCCGAGCCTCCTGAAGCCGAGCCTTGCGATACCGAGCCCGCAGAAGCCGAGCCCGCCGCGCGCAGCCTCGCGGTCCTCGCGACGAGTATCAGCACGATGGGGATTATGAGCAGGGTCCTCGTCAGCTTGACGACGGTCGCGGTCTCCAGGGCGGCGCGGCTGAAGGCCAGGCCCGCCGCGACGACCGACGAGGTATCGTTGACGGCCGTGCCGGCCCATACGCCGAAGCCGTAATCGCTCATGCCCAGCAGACGCCCCGCGGCGGGGAAGACGATGACGGCGGCTATATTGAACACGAAAATGGTCGCGATGGCGTACGCGGTATCCTCGTCGTCGGCCTCCATCGCCGGCGCGGCGGCCGCGATGGCCGAAGCGCCGCATATGGCCGTGCCTATCGCGATCAGCGCCGGAGCCTTGCCCCGTACGCGGAGCACGCGCGAGACCGCTAAGGCGCACAGGAAGGCCGCGCTCACGGTCGCGGCCATCACGGCGAGGGACCCTCCCCCGATGCGTAGCGCCTCGACGAAATTCATGCCGAACCCCAGCATGGCGACCGCGGCCTGCAGGCCCTTCTTCGACGCGAGCCTCAATCCAGGCCCGAAGGCGGCCGAGCGAGGGACGAGCCCTACGAGCGCCCCCAGCGCTATGGCGAAGACGGGGCCTCCGATCGTAGGCGCGGCCCTCCCGGCGAAATACGCGGGGACGGCGACGAGGGCGGCGAGTACCAGACCGGGAAGAGAGCGCATGATTCCTCCTATGCGGAAGAAACCCTACCAGAATCATCAAAATAAGTATAATACTATGTTTTTATCTTTATCATAATGCTATGATTATAATATGACACTCAGGCACCTCGAGGTCTTCATAGCCGCGCTCGACGAGGGCGGGGTCAGCGCCGCGGCCAGGGCCCTGAGCGTAGCCCAGCCGGCGGTGAGCCAGACCTTGCGCGAGCTCGAGCGGGAATATGATATAGTCCTCTTCGAGCGGCTCGGCCGAAGGCTCTCGCCGACGTCCGCGGCGCGCTCGCTCGCCGAGTACGCGAGGCGCCTGCTGGCCCTCCGCGGCGACCTGGAACGCGGGATGCGGGCCGAGAGGGAATCGCCGACGTTGAGGATAGGCGCAAGCGCGACGGTCGGCGCCTATAGGCTACCGGAGATAGTCGCCCGCCTCCGCGAGGCGCGGCCGGAGATACGGATCACGGCCAGGGTGGACAACACGAGGGCGGTGGAGCGTCTCCTCCTCAACGACGGCCTGGACGCGGGCATAGTCGAGGGCCCGATCCTCTCCCCCGGCCTCGTCTCCGAGTTCATCGAGACGGACGAGCTGGTCGTCATCGCGCCTCCGGGGCACGCGCTCGCGGAGAAGGGGAGCATAGCGCCGGCCGACCTCGCCGGGCTGGACTTCATCGTAAGGGAGCCGGGCAGCGGCACGCGGACGCTCTTCGAGGCGGCGATGAAGGCGGCCGGCATCCCGTGGGAGGCGGCCTGGGTCTGCTCGGGCTCGGATGCCATCCTGGGCGCCGTCGCCGCGGGCCTCGGCCTCGCCGCCGTCCCCCGTCGAGCAGCGAGGCTCGCCGGAGGGGCGGGGTCGCCGGACGCCGGGTGGGCCGTCCTCGAGACCCCCTTCCTCGACCTAAGGCGGGAATTCCGGCTCGTAACGCACGCCGACAAGATACAGGGCGCCGCGCTGCGGGCCCTCCGCGAGGCCTGCTCGGCGGACCGCTTCCCCCTCTCCCCGTCCTCTGCTACTATCCGCCCATGATCGATCATACGGTATACCAGTCGCCGTTCAGCTGGCGGTACGGGAGCGCTGCGATGCGCGAGGCGTGGAGCGACGTGTCGAAGCGGAGGCTCTGGCGCTCCATCTGGGTAAGCCTGGCGAGGGTCCAGTCGGAATTCGGCCTCGTATCCTCAGCCCAGGTCGACGAGCTCGCGGCCCGCGCGAGCGAGATCGACATCGAGCGCGCCCTCGAGATAGAGGCGGAGATCAGGCACGACCTGATGGCCGAGGTGAAGGCCTTCGCCGAGCTATGCCCGACGGCGGGCGGCGTTATACACCTCGGCGCGACCAGCATGGACGTCGAGGACAACGCCGACGCGCTCAGGCTTCGCCGCGCCCTGGACCTGGTCATCGCGTCCCTGGACGGGCTCCTATCCGCCCTGGCCGACAAGATAGACGCGTACGCGAACCTGCCGGTGATGGCCTTCACGCACGTCCAGCCAGCGGAGCCCACGACCCTCGGCTACCGGCTCGCGATGTGGGCGCAGGACCTGCTCGAGGACCGGGAGCGGCTCGTCCGCGAGCGCGACGCCGTACGCGGCAAGGGCTTCAAGGGCGCGGTCGGCACCGCGGCTTCCTACGCGGAACTCGTGGGCGAGGGCAACGTCGAGCGCTTCGAGGCCAGGCTCTCATCGGAGCTGGGCATAGCGTTCTACCCTATCGCGACCCAGACCTATACGCGCAAGCAGGACTACTCGGTCGTGTCGACGCTCGCCGGCCTCGGCGCGTCACTGCATAAATTCGCCCTGGACATGCGCATACTCCAGTCTCCGCCGATAGGCGAGCTGTCCGAGCCCTTCGGCGCAAAGCAGGTAGGCTCGTCGGCCATGCCCTTCAAGCGCAACCCCATCAACGCCGAGAAGATCGACTCCCTGGCCAGGTCGCTGTCGGTGATGCCGCAGGTAGCGTGGCAGAACGCCGCGCAGTCGATCCTGGAGCGCACGCTCGACGACTCGGCCAATCGCCGCTCCATGCTGCCCGAGGCGTTCCTGATATGCGACGAGATCCTTGCGACGGCTTCCAAGATCGTGAGCGGCCTCGTCGTCAACGAGCAGGCCATAGCGCGGACGATGGCCGCGTACGGCCCCTTCGCCAATACCGAGCGCGTCCTCATGGCGATGGGCAAGGCCGGCGCCGACAGGCAGGAGACCCACGAGCGCCTGCGCGAGCACGCCCTCGCGGCCTGGGCCGAGCTTCGTTCCGCCGGCGCGGGCGCCGCCAATACGCTCGCCGGGCGCATAGCGTCCGACCCCTTCTTTACCGGGACGCTCGGCCGCGAGGCCCTGGACGGGCTGATGACCGGCGCGGATTACTCGGGCACGGCGCCGAAGCGCGCGCGGGAGATGGCGGCTACGATCCGGCATGCGATCGGAGGATAAGCGCGGGCGAAAAGACGAGCTACGGGCCTGCCCCTATATCGGCCAGCCAGCGCGCCGCGTCGCGTACCTGTACCCGCCCCTTGTCGCGAGGCAGGCGCAGGTCGCGGACCAGTTGCACCCC
>JAHIWG010000081.1 GCA_018816345.1 Spirochaetota bacterium
CGTCCTCGGCGACGGACAGCAGCCTGCCTCCCGCGTACCGGACGGTCGTTCCGGAGCCTAGCCCGGCGCGCGACGGGAACCGGTACACGGAGCCGCCGTCCCCTGCCGACTCGAGCGTCATATCGACTGAACCGTCCCCGTCGTAGTCCCAGGACTTCAAGTACGGGGGCCGTAGCCCTTCCCGGTACTCGTACCGCCCGTCCCCGTCCAGGTCGGCCTCTATCCACGAGGGAACCGCCAGGCCCTCCGGCCCGCGGGCCCAATAGCGCCTCGCCTCGAGCCTTCCGTCTCCGTCGAAATCGATGCGGTCGTCCGCGGGGACGCCCGAGGCGAATACGGTGCGGCCCCGAGCGCCGAAATCGTCGGACCATCGCGACATGGCGCGCTCGCCGCCCGAGAGCTCGGCCCTCTCAAAGACGCCGCCCTCGTCGCGCTCGACCCCGTACGCCGCGGACGCGACGCCCGCCTCCGTCGGGAACGAGCCCCGTTCCGGGAATCGTGGCGCGGCGGCCGACGATCCGAACAAGGGCCTGAGCGATAGGGCCGGGTCGGAGACGAACGAGGGTCCCAGCGAGTATCGCCGATAGCCCTTCGCGTCGGCGAATTCCGCGGTTTCGACCCTTGGCCACGGCGCGTAGCCGAGGGTCAGGGTCGTCGATCCCATGGTTACGGATAGTCTTCTTGGCGCCCCGTCGAGGAAAGCCGCCTCCGTCTCCGGCAGCCCGTCTTGATCGGCGTCGAGGGCCCAGCTCGCCAACGAACCCTCCTCGTACCTCGCGATAGCCTCCGGGATGCCGTCGACGTCGTCATCCTGGAGAATGGAGCCGGAGAACGCGGAGAAGGCGTCGGCCAGGGAGGCTCGAGCCGCGTCGCTCGAGAGGAGCGCGTATAAAGAGCGCAACGAGCCGGTCGTAGGCTCGTAATCGCCGGAGAGCATCTCGCGTACTGCGCGCTCCTCGCCTAGGAGCCCGTACCGTAGCGCCAGGACGGTCGCGGCGGCGCTTCGTCCCCCGGCGGCCCGGAATTCCCTGAGCAGGAGCCTCGACTCGTCAAGCGAGCCGGCGTACGGGGCGAGGGCGACCAGCACGTTCCTATCCAGCTCCTTGAGCGCGTCCGCGGCCGCGAACCCAGCGGCTACGACGGCCGCGGAGCCCATGGATCGAGAGGGGCGTTCCTTGGCGCCCAGCCACGCGAGCAGGGGCCGCGGATCGGCCGGGTACCGTCCGAGCGAGGCGATCACGGCCGCGCCCGCTCCGTAGTCGTCGCCGAGGGCGAGCCTGGCGACGGTCTCCACGTACAGCGCCTCGGCGCTCGCGGGAAGGCTCGATACGATGCGTAGCGCGTCGGAGGGATGGCGCGTGCGCGCCCTGACCGATGCGTACAAAAGCTTGGCGTCGTCCGCCCGGTATAGGTTGAAATCGCCGCCGGCCAAGGCCGTCTCCAGCCTCGCGCCGGCTGAGGCCAGAGGCTCACCCCGCGACAGCCCGAGCAGCGCGCGCCTATAGTTGGCGTCCGGGTCGCCAGGCGAGAACGACAGGGCCTCGTCGAGCAACAGGACCGCGGCGTCCGTGTACCCGAGGGATAAGGCCTCCTCTGCGCCCGAGGATAGAGAGGCGCAGAGCGCCGCGTCCCTCGCCGCGGTATCGGCGGACGACGGGGTCGCGGCGCATAGAGCGGCCGCCAGGGCGAGGACGATGGGGCCGCGGAGACTATGCCTCGGCTGTTCTAGTGTCTCCGAACCCGAATAGCGCCTTGATGTCGTCATCGAGCAGGGTCTCCTTGCGGATCAGCTCCTCGGCCAGCCCCATGAGCTGGTCGCGGTGCTCGGTCAGGATCTCGAAGGCCTTCTTCCGCGCCTCGTCGAGGATATTGAAGACGGCGCGGTCTATGCGCATCGCCGTATCCTCGGAGTAGTCCTTGTGCTGGGCTATCTCCTTGCCGATGAAGATGGGCTCCTCTTCCTGACCGTAGGCGACGGGCCCGAGCTCCTCGGCCATGCCCCATTCGCAGGCCATCTTCCTGGCGAGGTCGGTAGCCTGGCGGATATCCTGGGTCGTGCCCGTCGTGGTCTCGCCGTACACTATAGTCTCGGCAGCGAAGCCGCCGTACGATATCACTATCCTATCCCGTACCCAGCCGCGACCGCGCGAATACGCGTCCTTGGCCGGCAGGGACATGGCTAGCCCCAGCGCCCTGCCTCGCGGGACTATAGTCACCTTGTGGAGGGGATCCGCGTTGGGGAGATAGTAATGCAACAGGGCGTGGCCGGCCTCGTGATAGGCGGTCGCCTTCTTCTCCTCTTCAGAGATGACGAGGGAGCTCCGCGCTATGCCCATCATAATCTTGTCGCGGGCCTCCTCGAAATCCTGCATCTCGACCTCGGTCCGGTCGCGCCTGACGGCGAACAGCGTGGCCTCGTTGACCATGTTGGCGAGGTCGGCGCCGCTCATGCCTGGGGTGGCGCGCGCGAGGCGCTGAGCGTCGATGCCCGCGGAGGCGGGAACCTTGGCCATATGGATCTTGAGGATATCCTCCCGTTCCTGGATATCCGGCATGGCCACGACGACCTGCCTGTCGAAGCGCCCGGGCCTGAGGAGGGCCGGGTCCAGCACGTCGGGCCTGTTCGTGGCGGCGAGGATGATGACGCCGTCCTTCGTGTCGAACCCGTCCATCTCGACGAGCATCTGGTTGAGGGTCTGCTCCCGCTCGTCGTGCCCGCCGCCGTACCCGGCGCCGCGCGTCCGCCCCACCGCGTCGAGCTCGTCGATGAAGAGGATGCACGGCGCGCTCTTTCGGCCCTGGTCGAACAGGTCCCTGACCCTGCTCGCCCCGACGCCGACGAACATCTCGACGAAATCGGATCCCGACATATGGAAGAACGGCACCCCGGCCTCGCCGGCCACAGCCTTAGCGAGCAGGGTCTTGCCCGTGCCCGGCATGCCGACGAGAAGCACGCCTTTAGGGATGCGGGCTCCCATCTTGACGAATTTCTGAGGGTTCTTAAGGTAATCGACGACCTCTAGGAGCTCGTACTTGGCTTCCTTCTGCCCGGCGACGTCGGCGAAGGTCACCTTCTTGTCGCTTTCCTGGTATCGCTTAGCCCGGTTCTTCCCGAAGCTGAAGGCCTTATTGTTACCCTGCATCTGCCTGAAGACCATCCAGATGAGGAAGAAGCCGAAAATCCACGGGAACAGCTCGCCTAGGACGCGCAAGGGGCTCATCTCGGCCACGGCGCCCTCTATCTTGATGTCGCGGGACTTGAGATCCGCCAGCAGGCCGCCGTCCACGTACGGTATCAGCGTGCTGAATTCCTGTGAGACGCCGCCCTTACCCTTAAGCCGGCCCTGGATGAGCCGCTGGTCGATAATGCGAACTGACTCCACGTTTCCCTCTTCGAGGTGCGCGAGGAACGTCGAGTACGGAATATCAGGAGCGGAGCTAGTTCCGTCGAAGAGGAATAGCGCGACCGAGGCCGCGAGGAGCCCGACGAATATTATAAGCGAGACACGGGCTCCCCGGGGGGGGCCGGCCTCAGGTTTCTTAGGCATCCTTGGTGAGTCCTTATCGTCGAATTGCATCGGTGTGCGCCGCTCCTTTCATTTCTAGAACCAAAAAACCCGTAGCCGGGACCGGGGCGAGCCCGTCATTCCTTCTGTAGGCGTCCCGGGCGCCGTGCGCGGAGGCGCATACGGCGACGATGCCTTCGGAATCCTCGACGATCGGTACCGCGTCGCGCAGGGAGGCTGGAACCCCTAGCTCTGATAGCAGGGAATCGACCATCTTGCGGCCGCAGCCCGTACGGAGCTCGTCGCCCGCGCGCCTGGATCGTATCCATAGGGGCCACGAGAACGCGTCGATCCGTATCCCCTCCGGTCGATCGCTTAAGTATATCCTACAGAGGAGGCCCTTGCCTATTCGATAGTCTCCCGGCCCGCGCGCGAGGAAGCCGAACCCCGAGAACCCGGGCCCCGCAGCGTCGGCTCCACGAGGCCTGGAGCCGTGGGAACCGCCGGCGGGCAGCGCCAGCACCCTGCCGTCGTCTACCGTGAAATCGACTCCGGCCCCGGAGGCTAGCCTGCCCGAGCGCTTCTCCGAGGAAGCGGCGGCGAGCGCCAGGCGCCAGGGCAGGCGTCCCGACCCGGGTACGGAATGGGTACATAGTCTGTAGAGGGCCCGGATCCTGACCGCCAAGGGAGCCGCGAAAAAAGCCGAAGCGCCGATGCCCGGCAGGGTCTCGCCGGGCAGGGTCTCGCCGGGCAGGGGATCGCCGGGTAGGGTCTCGGCGGGCAGGGGATCGCCGGGCGCCCGCGGCCCCGAGGCGCCTGCCCCGAACAGCCCGTCTACGTAGCCCTCGAGCGCGTCCTCGTCTATCCTCGCCTTCCCGGAGGAGGTCTCGAGGGCCGATCGCAGGGAGGGGAAGGTCTCGGCCAGGATGGGTACGACGTTATGCCTGACCCTGTTACGAAGATACTCGTCGGTCCCGTTCGTGGAGTCCTCGCGGAACGAGCGGCCCTCGGAGTCTAAGTACGACAGGATCTCCGCCCTGGTCACGCCTAGCAAGGGGCGTCGGACGAAACCAGTGGCCGCGGGAATGCCGCGGAGGCCAGCGGCGCCAGAGCCGGTGCAGAAGCGCATGATCATAGTCTCGACCTGATCGTCGGAATTATGGCCCGTCAAGACGACATCGCAGGACGAGGCGGCCCTGGCTCGCTCCAGCGCATCGTAGCGGAAGCGCCTCGCGGCGGCCTCTACCCCGCCCAGGCTTGGCGCCGTTCGCTCTATCTCGCCCCTGGCGGCCCGTTCCACGAGGAGGTCGACGCGCAGCTCGGCGCACAGGCCCTCGACGAAGGACCTTTCGGCCGCCAGTTCCGCTACGGGGCGGATGGCGTGGTCTACCCAGCAGGCGGAGACCTCCACGCCGAGGGGCCGGAGCGCGGAGACCGCCCCTTGGAGCAGGGCTACCGAATCGGGGCCTCCGGACAGCGCGACCAAGGCGCGACGGATGCCGCCGCGGCTCTCGCCATGGAAACGCAGGAGCGCGCTTAATACGGCCGAATCGTCGGACGATTCTGTTTCCTGCCGGGACATGGGGACCTCCGGAGTAGTGAGCGCTCCACAATACGAACGGGGCCGCCACGTGGACGGCCCCGCGCAGATAGGACGAAGGCTGCGTTATTTCGCGGGGGCGGCGGGGGACGCTGCGGCGGGGGCCGCGGCGGCGGGAGCGGCCTCGACGGCGGCGACTTCCTCGGCCTTCGCGAACTTCACGAGCACGACGACCTGGTCGGCGTTGCTGAGTATCTTGACGCCGTCGGCGCGGACGATATCGCGGACGTGGACCGAGTGGTTAGCCTCGAGCGGGCCGATATCGATCTCGAATTTGGTAGGCATGTCCTTGGGAAGGCACTCGACCTCGATCTCGTGCACGGGATTCTCGAGGATTCCGCCGTTGCGGACGCCGATGGAGCTGCCGATGAGGTGCACGGGCACCTTGGCGCGCATGGCTACGCCGCTCTCGACCTCGAAGAAGTCGACGTGGAGGATCTTGCCATGGAGCCAATCGAGCTGGCGATCCTTGATGAGGCAATCGTACGAGTCAGAGCCGACGTTGAGCTTGACGATGGTGCTCTCCGAGACGCCCTCTACGGCCTTCTGGAATTCCTTAGCGTTCAACGCCAGGGGCGAAGCCTTGCCGTGCCTGTTATAGACGATCGCGGGAATACCCCCGCTCTTCCTCAGGTCGTTCAAGCTACCTTTAGTGCTGATCTCGCGCGCGCTGGCGTTAATGACATGCTGGGTCATGGATGCTCTCTCCTCGCTACTAGGCGTATTGTGTCGCGTTGGGACGGCAGGATTCGGACCTGCGAATGGCGGAACCAAAGCCCGCTGACTTACCCCTTGTCGACGTCCCAATGATACGGCCCCGAAGGGACGTACGGCGCATAGTTATACCCTACAAGGGGCCATCGTGTCACGGGGGTACGGGAGGTTCGCGGTTCAATCGACTGGACTATCGTCCGAATTCTCCCCTTTTTCATAGGATACGACGATGGCGTCCTGGAGCCTCGTACGGAATTCCGGGCATATAGGATGCGCGATGTCCTTGTAATCGCCCGTCTTCGTCTTGCGACTAGGCATCGCGATGAACATTCCGGTCTTACCCTCGATGACCTTCACGTTATGGATAACGAAGCACTGGTCGAAGGTTACGGTGACGTACGCCTTGAGCTTTCCCTCGCCGTTTACCCTACGGATGCGGATGTCGGTGATGTCCATGCGGCGCTCTCTCCTTGCCGTTTTCGCTGATGCTAGGCAATTCTATATCGAGTCCGTTAGGCGCGCAAGCGGAAAGGCTATGTGGGCCGAATAACGTGGCGATAATGCCGACGCGGCCCTAACCGCCTCCCCGGCCGAGGCGAAAACGCCGAATACGGCGCTCCCGGAGCCGCTCAGGGCGGCGAAGGCCGCGCCCGCCGAGACGAGCGCGTCCCTGCACTCGGCCAGCCCCGGGAAGGACGGGCGAAGCGCGTCGAAGAAATCGTTCCGGAAGGGCCAGCGAGAGGGATCCATCGCGCCGTAGGCGGCGACCGCGCTAGCCAACTCGGCGCCCATGGCGTCATCGGATGGCTGCGCCATGGCCGGGACGGATTCTCGGGAGCGGTCGAGTAGCCCGTACGCCTCCTTAGTGGAGACGGGGAAGCCCGGATCGGCGATAACGATCGCGTAATCGGTCCTCGGCGCTACCGGGGAGAGGCGCTCCCCTCGCCCCGTAACGGCGGCGCAGGCGGTACCCATGAAGAACGGCACGTCGGAACCGACGAGGGCCGCTATGCGCGATAGGCTCTCCCTATCCACCGCCCCCGGGAACAAGCAGGCTAAGCCTCGAAGCGTGGAGGCCGCGTCGCTCGATCCGCCTCCGAGCCCGGCTCCTATAGGGATGCGTTTCTCTACCGAGACGTTGATCCTAGGCAACGGGGAGCCTGACGACTCCGCGGCTTCCGCGAACCCGATCGCGGCGCGATAGGCGGTATTCCGGTTCTCCGGACAGCCGCAATCGCCCGCCACGCTAACGCCCCGCCCCTCCGAGAGCCGTATGCTTATCACATCCTCTAGCGAGACGGCCTGGAACACGCTAGCTATGGGATGGAAGCCGTCGGCGCGTCGGCCCCCTACCGCGAGATGCAGGTTTATCTTCGCGGGCGCGGGGACTACTATATCTGGGTTCATTGGCAGAATATAGCAGTCCGGCGCGGAGAAAGCCAAGCGGCGGGAAAATCATTCGAATCCATCGCGATTATAGTTGACAGACCGCTCGGGTCTCTTTTAGATTTCTCCGTACGGCCGACGAGCATTCGACGACCGCACTATCACTGCAGGGAGCGTCCGAGGCTCGAATGCACCGCACTATCAGAGGGAGGATTGAAATGGACCCTATACGGGACACGGCGATGCCGGGAAACGCGTTGGAGCTAGCGCTCATGGGCGTCGGCGATTACGTCCAAGCTCCCGAGGCTCCTTTCGTCCGGTTCGACGATTATGAAGAGGACTACGAGGACGACTTCGAGGAAGAGGACGACTTCGACGACTTTTCAGAGGAAGAAGACGACTTCGACGACGAGGACGATGACTTCGACGACGAAGAAGAGGACGACTTCGACGATGATTTCGGCGAAGAGGATGAAGAATCCGAGGATTACGACTACGAGGACGATATCGACTATAACGACTTCGACGAGTAGCTACCGCGACGGGCGAATTCGGGGCCGCGTTTCCTCGCAGGAGACGCGGCCCCGTTTCTTTTGCTAGCGGTCCGGACGAGCGGCCGCCGGGGGCTCGGGTGCGTCGACCTTAGTCGCCTCCGCGCCGAACCACAGCTTCTCGAGCTCGTAGAACTCCCTCGCCTCCGCCGCCATGATGTGAACCACGAAATCGCCGAAATCCAGGAGGCACCACTGCTCGTCCTCGGCGAGCCTGGGGCGCCTGAGCGGCGAGTACCCGAGCGGACCGAGGTAGTCCTCGGCCCATCTCGCTAGTCCGCGCAGGTGCGTTGAGCTCGTGGCGCTCGTCACTATGAAGAAGTCGGTCCAGGTCGACAGCTTCCTCAGGTCGAGGACGACCGTATCGCCCCCGTTATGCTCTGCCAACGCTCCGGCGCATCCGAAGGCGGCTTCTCGTACGTCAATAGACACAGTTCCTCCCGTTGAAGTCGTTTCCGAGTATTATGACGAAATCCGCGGGGCTGGCGCTCGGAATCGCCTCGTCCTCCACGATACGACAGCGTATCACGTTCGCGACGGTAGTCGCGGCCACCAGGTCCCCGTAGCGGTTCACCACCCTCGTCTTCTCGATGTCGCTCTCGGGAGCGTTGCCCACGGAGACTATCTCGTAGCCGAAGCTCTGGAATATCTCGGCCGTCTTCTGGGCCATGCCCCGCACGGAGGTCCCGTTCAGTATCTCTATCGTGAAGACCTTGTCCGCGATAGCCTCGTCCCCTTCGTTGAGCAGGGCGTTCAGGGATTGCTTGACGATATCCTTGACGAGCTCCCCGTCGTAATGGGGGAACAAGAGCAGCTTCCCTTCCACCGACCTGTACGCGCCGGTCAGGCGCTGGAGAACGATGCGATCCGCTTCCATCCTCCCGAATTCGTGCAGGAGCCGCCTTAAGGACTCGCCTTTCAGGTTAGTCCGGAACAGCCTCTGGATAGTCGGGAACACGTCGTCGCGGAGGACGAACTCGGAGCGCTCTCCCAGGCGGCGCAAGGCGGATTGGTATAGGGCCTGCCGCTTTGTCACGAGCTCCGAGTCTGGCGTGTCGGGATCCTGGTATGCCGCGTACAGGAGGGCCTTGCGCCCGTCGAGGACGACCTGGCCCGAGGGCAGCGAAACGGGCGAGTCGTCCACGACCGTGGAGACCCTATTAGGCAGGAACGCCGAGATGCCGTCGAGCAGGTCGACGAGGGACGACAGCGAGGCCTCGTCCAGGATAAGGTACCAGTCTATCACGGTACCCGCGAGCTGCTGGATCTCGTCAAGGTAGGCCTTGGGGGCGCCGGGGTCGTAGAGCGCGTCTATCCTGTCGACTCGGTTGAGCGACTTGATGATGAGCCCGGTCTCCGCGGGAACGTCGAGGAGCGCCGCCCTCGCGTTGCTCGAGTAGTACATCAGGATCTCGGTCGCGGCCGGCTTCCCGCTTCGCTCGAAGATTATGGCCACCTTGATGATCCTGTCCTCCTTGATCGCCTCGTCGACCGGCTCGGTCCGCAGCGCGGATATCATGACGACTATCGCGACGACGATCATGATCACTATGAGCACGAGGAACAGGACGCTCTTATCAAGCATGGAACGGGGCATCAGCGGTATTCCTTTCCGGCGAAGCTAGCGCGGCCCTCTCGCGTAGGAATATATCTCCCGCGAGCGTATGAAATCATAGACGGGAGCCGGTACCAGCCTGCGCCACGGGCGCCCCGAGGCGATCCTGGTACGGATATCCGTGGAGGAAACGGGCAGGATGCAGTTGTTCGCCGCCCGGTACGGGTACGGTAGCGGAGGGAACGCGCCCGTCCGCCTGGCTACTATGAGATCCGAGCGCTCGCAGACGCCCTCCGGGTCCCTCCACTGCGCGAAGCCCGCCGCCAGGTCGTCGCCTATGACGAGGCCGGGCTTGCCCTCGAGCCCGTAGCTTCGGGCTATATGATCGAGAGTGTCTACCGTGTACGAGACGCCGCCCCTCCGTAGCTCGCAGCCCTCGACGACGTAGAGCGGGTCCCCGGAGACCGCGGCGCTAACCATAGCGAGCCTGGCCTCCGGCCCCGGGTCCCCGGAGACGGCCTTGTGCGGGGGAATGAACGAGGGGACGAGCGCTACCCTATCGTAGCCGAATTCGGAGGCTACCTCCTCGGCGAGCATGAGGTGCCCGATATGGAGCGGGTTGAACGTGCCCCCGACCACGAGCAGCCTCATAGCGGGGCGCCGGTCCAGGGATCCCTATCGCCGGGCTTCTCGGCGTCGGCGACGAAGCGGAGGAATTCGCGGGATAAAGGCTCCAGCCCCTCGCCGGAGTACGTCGACAGCCCGACGACCCGCTCGCCGGGAAGGGCCTCGGCCAGCAGGGCCAGCCTGCCCTCCGTCTCGGGAAGGTCCAGCTTCGTGCCTATGACGACGCGGGGCTTGCGGGCGAGCTCCGCGGAGAAGCCCTCGAGCTCGCCTAGGAGCACGCGGAAGGCGTCGAGGAAGCCGTCGTCGGATAGGTCGATGAGGAACGCGAGCGCGGCCGTCCTGGAGATATGCTTCAGGAACCTGATGCCGAGCCCCGCCCCCTCGTGCGCGCCCTCGATGATCCCGGGGATGTCCGCGAGTATTATGTCCCGGTCGGCGACGGAGAGGACGCCGAGGTTCGGTATCTTGGTGGTGAACGGGTACGGCGCTATCTTGGGCCTGGCGTTGGTGAAGCGGTCGAGCAGGCTGGACTTGCCGGCGTTGGGGAAGCCGACGAAGCCGATATCGGCCATGAGCTGCAGCTCGATGCGAAGCTCGACGCTCTCCCCCGGCTTGCCCGGGAGGGCGTTCCGCGGGGCCTGGTTGACGCTCGACTTGAAGTGAACGTTGCCCCAGCCTCCGTTGCCGCCGCGCAGGTAGACCCATCGGCCCTCGGGCGCCTTGCCGAAATCCTTGAGGACCTCGCCGGTCTCGGCGCTCATGATGACCGAGCCGGGGGGCAGGGCTATGACGACGTCGTCGCCGTCGGAGCCGTGCTTATTGCTGCCCATGCCGTCCTGGCCGCTCTTGGCCTTGTAATGCTTAGCGTACCTTATGTGGGCGAGCGTCCGGAGGTTGCGCCTGACCTCGAAGACGACGTCGCCGCCGCGCCCGCCGTCCCCTCCCGATGGCCCGCCTAGCGGCACGTGCGCCTCGCGCCTGAACGCGACGCAGCCATTGCCGCCGTTGCCGGAGCTCACGGTTATCGTCGTCTCGTCGGCGAATTTAATCATCGAGCCACCCTTTTCCCTGTTTAAACAAAAATACCGCCGCTCGGCACGGGCCGGATGCGACGGCGATGGGCGAGGTTCTTGTACCCCGTCGGGATCGATCGCCGCGTCGCCGCGGCGGAAGACTAAGCCTGAGCGGGCTCTATGCCTACGAACTTGCGTCCGCGGTATTCCTTGAACACGACCCGTCCGTCGGACAGGGCGAACAGCGTATCGTCCTTGCCCTTGCCCACGTTGTCGCCGGGATGGATCTTCGTACCGCGCTGGCGGACGATGATGGATCCGGCCCTGACGGTCTGGTTGCCGTACGCCTTCACGCCGAGATGCTGAGGGTTGGAATCGCGACCATTTACGCCTTTATGCGGCATATACGTACCTCCGTTAGCTTTCTATGCTTAGATCGATGAGGCCGGGGTACTCGCGCTCTACGCTCGATAGCCCGACCGCCAAGAAATCGCCGACGCCCTTGAGCCGCTCGACGGCGCCGGGCGGATACCGCCCGACCTTGAAATTCAGTAGACCCGGAGCGGCGGCGCTGCCCTCGGCCTCGACGCCGTCGTAGCCCGCGACGGTCTCGTACGCCGTCCTGAGGAGGACGGTGACGGCCGCGCAAGCCGCGTTATACCCGCTGGGAACCGTGCCCGCGTGCCCTTCCGCGCCGACGCTCCTAAGAACGCCGTCGGGACGGAAGGCAAGCCGGATCCGTACCCGATCAGGCCCCAATGATATCCTCGACCGTGAGGAGCGTATAGCGCTGCCTGTGGCCCTGCGTCCTGCGGTAGTCCTTCTTGGACTTGTACTTGAAGACGATGACCTTGTCGCCCTTCTCCTGGGACTTGATCGTCGCCTTGACCTGAGCGCCCTTGACGTACGGGGCGCCGATCTTGATCGCGTCGCCCGACACGAACAGGACCGAATCGATGGCGACCGGGGTTCCGGCATCGCCTTCCATGCGATCCACGCGGAGGACGGCGCCCTTCTCGGCGCGGTACTGCTTGCCTTGCACTTCTACGATTGCGTACATCCTGTCAACCTCTTATGTTTCGTATGCCGAGGCCGACTCGACCTTAGCGGTCCGCGTCGGCCGACGCGTACAGTATCATGGCCTAGAAAGCGGCCCGAACGGCGCCAAAGAATGGCGAACCGGCGCGATTTTATACTATGTATACCGCGCCAGTGTCAACCTGAGCCGTGAAAGACGTCACATCGCCTCTAGGAAGGGGATGCACAAGAGCTCGAGCCCGTTCTTCAGGACCGCGAGCACGGCCTCGGAGAGCGCCAGCCTCGTCGCCGCCAGGTCGGCGTCGTCGCAGGTGAGTATAGGCTCGTCATGATAGAACTTGGAGAACGAGCTCGCTACCGAGTACAGGTGCGCGGCGACGATGGCCGGGTTGTAATCGGCGCCGGCCTGCTCGACGGCCTCGGGGTAGGTCGAGACGAGCCGCACGAGATCCCACTCCGAGTCGGCCTTGAGCAGCTCGGGCTTGACCGTCCCCGAGCCCGCCTTGCCCTCGCCCTTATCCCGCTTGCGCAGCATGCTGGAGATGCGCGCGCCCATGTACTGGATATAGGGGCCGGTATTGCCGTTGAACGACAGCGATTCCTTTGGGTTGAATATCATGTCCTTGGCGGGGGTCGCCTGGGCGAGGTAGTAGTGGACGGCTCCGAGCGCTATCTTCTCGGCCGTATCCGCCGGGTCGCCCACGGCGTCCTCGCGGCCCTTGGCCAGTATCTCCTCCATCGCGAGGTCGCGCAGGGAGTCGAGAAGCGTATCGGCGTCGACGACGGTGCCCTCCCGCGTCTTCATCCTGCCCTCGGGCAGGTTCACCA
>JAHIWG010000082.1 GCA_018816345.1 Spirochaetota bacterium
CAGCGCGAGTACGCTTCCCCCAAAACACCCCCCCACGGCGCCCCCGAAGCGACGAGCGCGCAGCGCGAGTACGCTTCCCCACTACCCCCCCCCCACAGCGCCTCGCCCGGAGTTAAGCGGCGAGCGCATAGCGCGAGACCGCTTGAACCCGGGCGTGCGCATGCGGCCCGCAGGGTCCGCATGCGCCTTGTTTTTCTCTCTCGCCTTGTTTATTTTAAGGTACGGTGATTACTGATAAAGACGTAGAAGGCGATATCCTCCTCGAGGAGGATACCGAGACCAGAGAACCGGACGAATACCGGGTGATACTCCTGAACGACGACTATACCACGATGGAATTCGTCGTGGCGGTTATCATGTCGGTATTCCACAAGGATCTGTTCGAGGCGACGCGCGTCATGCTAGACGTGCATAGGAAGGGTCGAGGGGTCGTAGGCGTGTATACCTACGATATAGCGACGACCAAGATCAATAAGGTGCACGCGATGGCCAGGGAGAACGGTTTCCCGCTCAAGTGCACCATGGAGAAGGCCTAACAAGATATGAAGGTAAACCAGCAGGTTCAAGCGATATTCAACGCCGCGTACAACGAGGCCAAGCTCAGGGGGCACGAGTACCTGACGCCCGAGCATATCCTGTACGCCTCCCTGTCGTTCGAGCAGGTCCGCTCCATACTGGAGGCCTGCGACGCGGACATCGAGCACATCAAGGTGGGCATGGAGGCCTATTTCGAGCAGAAGATACCGGCCGTGAAGGACCAGGAGCCTATCCAGACGGCAGGCTTCCAAAGCGTCATCGAGCGGGCGGTCCTCCAGTCCCAGGGCTCCGGCAAGGCCGAGGTAGGCATCCCGGAGATACTGGTATCCCTATTCGACGAGGAACGCAACTACTCCGCCTATTACCTCCGCAAGGCCGGCGTGAACAGGCTGCATCTCCTGGAGGTCATATCCCACGGCCTGGACGTCGACCTGTCGGAGCGCTCCGACGACGAGGACGGCGCGGCTGGCGCCCAGGCCGAGCCCGGCCCCTTCTCGTCGCCCGACGACGACGAGGACGACGAGTCGGGGGCCAGGCAGAAGCCCCGCTCCACCGTCAAGGCGGGAGCCCTGGAGAAATTCACCACCGACCTGACCAAGGCCGCGCGCGAAGGCAAGCTGGAACCGGTCATTGGACGGGAGTCGGAGATAGAGCGGACCGTGCAGGTGCTCTGCCGCCGCCTCAAGAACAACCCCATCCACGTCGGCGACGCCGGCGTAGGCAAGACGGCCATAACCGAGGGGCTGGCCCAGCGCATCGTGGAGGGCAAGGTTCCGCCCAAGCTCCAGGGCTACACCGTCTACTCCCTGGACATGGGCTCCATCATCGCCGGGACCAAGTTCCGCGGCGACTTCGAGGAGCGCATAAAGCGCGTCGTCGACGAGCTCCTCAAGAAGGAGAAGGCCATCCTGTTCATCGACGAGATACATACCATCGTCGGCGCCGGCGCGGTCTCCGGAGGCTCAATGGACGCCTCCAACCTCCTCAAGCCCGCCCTGACGAGCGGCAGACTGCGCTGCATAGGCTCGACGACGTACGAGGAGTATAACAAGTTCTTCGACAAGGACCGCGCGCTCTCCAGGCGGTTCCAGAAGATAGACATCGTGGAGCCCTCGGTAGGCGAGGCTATAGAGATACTCAAGGGCCTCAAGCCCAAGTACGAGGAATACCACGACGTCGTCTACTCCGACGAGGCCATCGAGATGGCCGCCAAGCTATCGGCGCAGTTCATCACCGAGCGCAGGCTGCCGGACAAGGCCATAGACGTGATAGACGAGGCCGGAGCCTGGGCGCGGATACGGGCCTATAAGGCGGCCGAGGGGGCCGCGGGGCTAAGCGCCGACGAGACCGCCGCCGCGACCGCCGACGCGCCGAGCGCGAAGGCCAAGGACGAGGCGCTCGCCGAGGCGTCCAAGACCCTCGCGATAGGCAGACCGGAGATAGAGACGGTCGTCGCCAAGATAGCCCGCATACCGGAGAAGAGCGTTACCCAGGGCGAGCGCGACAGGCTGGCCACGCTGGAGGCGGACCTCAAGGCCAGCGTCTTCGGACAGGATACGGCCGTCGAGGCGGTCGCGAAGGCCGTCAAGCGCGGCAGGGCCGGCTTCAGGGCCGCGGACAAGCCCGTCGCGAACTTCCTCTTCGTCGGCCCTACCGGCGTCGGCAAGACGGAGCTGGCGCGCACCCTGGCCGATACGCTCGGCGTCGCCCTGCACCGCTTCGATATGAGCGAATACCAGGAGAAGCACACGGTCAGCCGCCTCATAGGCTCGCCGCCCGGATACGTAGGCTACGAGGAAGGCGGCCTCTTGACGGACGCCGTACGCAAGACGCCGCACGCGGTCGTCCTCCTTGACGAGATAGAGAAGGCGCACCCCGACGTCTACAACATACTCCTGTCGATCATGGACTACGCCACGCTCACGGACAACCAGGGCCGCAAGGCGGACTTCCGCAACGTCGTCCTCATCATGACGAGCAACGCCGGGGCCCGGGACATCGGCAAGCCGATGATAGGCTTCGGGGAGCGCGCCTTCACCGAGGCCGCGATAGACGACGCCGTCCAGAAGGCCTTCACGCCGGAATTCCGCAACCGGCTGGACGCGGTGGTGCGCTTCGGCCGCCTGCCCCAGGACGTCATAGAGAGGATAGTGGTCAAGGCGCTCGACGATTTCCGCGGCCAGCTCGCCGACAAGAAGGTCACGCTCGAGACGACCGAGGCCTGCGTCAAGAAGCTGGCGGAGCTAGGCTACTCGGACGAGTTCGGGGCCCGCAACGTCGGGCGCGTGGTCGAAGACAGGATCAAGACCTGGTTCGTCGACGAGGTGCTGTTCGGCGGGCTCAAGAACGGCGGAGCCGCCAAGGCCGACGTCAAGGACGGCGAGATAGCCATAGAGACGGCGTAAGGGCCCCTCGTCAATGAGGCTATCCCGAGCTAGGGGCGCGTCCCGCGCCGATCCGCGGTTCCCGTGGCTCGGCGAGGAGGACAGGTTCCCCTTCCCGCCCCCGTCCTCCGCCTCTCCGGAAGGGATACTGTGCACCGGGGGCAACCTGTCCCCCGGCATGCTCCTGTCGGCGTACGAGCAGGGCTCCTTCCCGTGGTTCAACGACGGGGATCCCATCATATGGTGGAACCCGGATCCGCGCTTCGCGCTCCTGCCGGGCGAGCTGCACGCCTCCCGGACGATGCGCAAGATCATCAAGAAAAGGCGATTCGAGCTGAGCCTGGACCGCTCGTTCGGCGAGGTCATCCGGGCATGCTCGGGCGCGCCGAGGCCCGGCCAGCGCGGCACCTGGATCACCGAGGACATGATCGCGGGCTACGAGCGGCTGCACGAGCTCGGCTACGCCCATTCCGTCGAGGCCAGGCTGGCGGGGCGGCTCGTCGGCGGCCTCTACGGCGTTTCGCTCGGCTCCGCGTTCTTCGGGGAATCGATGTTCAGCCTTGAGCCGGACGCCTCCAAGGCCGCCTTCATCCCGTTCGTATGGGCGCTGCGCGAGGCCGGTTTCACCCTGATCGATAGCCAGGTACGCACCGCCCACGTCGAGTCCATGGGCGGCAAGGAAATATCCCGCGGCGCCTACCTCGGGCTGCTCGGCTCGGCCCTCGGCTCGCCGACGCTCAAGGGAGACTGGTCAACCCTCATACCGGGCTTTCCCGGCTCGGAGCCGTATAGGAGCCTATGCGAGGGGAGCGGTTCCGGGGTATCCTAGTCCGCGCCGCCAATGCGGCCCGGAGCGCTAACCTAAGACATGAGAATCCTAAGCATACAGTTACCGAAGCAAGATCCGTCTGGAGAAGGCGCCCGCGGGAACGTACCGCTGGCGGCCGCGAGGATAATGGCCTACGCCGAGTCGTGCGGAGCGCTGGAACGCCGCGACTGGGCGTTCCTCGAGCAGGATTGCGCCGACTACGGCGGAGACGCCGCGGTAGCCTCGGCCGCGCTGGGCTCCGGGGCGGAGCTCGTCCTCTTCTCCCTATTCGACTGGAACCTGGAACGCAGCCTCTGGCTAGCCAAGCTCCTGCGGGCCGCGATGCCCGCCACCCATTTCGCCGCGTTCGGCCCCGAGGTAGCCCAGGGCATGCCTATCTATAAGGCCCAGGTCTTCGACGCCCTCGTGGAGGGCGAGCCCGAGGCCGCCTTCGTCGAGCTGCTCGCCGACCTGGCGTCGCGTTCCCTGAAGCCGCGCTACGCCGCGGCCGCCCCCCTGGACCTTGCCTCGGTCCCGGATCCGTACCTGGCGGGAACGCTCGCCTTCGCCCCGGGCAAGCCAGCGCTGATCGAGACGGCCCGCGGCTCCGACGGGACGCCCGCGTTCCAGTATCCCTGCGGCGGCGAGCCCCGCTACTTCCGCAAGGACGCCGCGCCCCGCGTCATGAGGCTGGCCTCCGACGCCGGGGTGGACGAGGCGCGGTTCACGGGCCCGAGGCTGGACGCGAGGCCCGACCTCACGGCCTTCCTCAAGTCGATAGCCGCGGCCAACGAATCGGGCGTAGCCCTCGTCGCGGCCCTCGACCCCGCCGCGGTCGACGACGAGACGGTCAAGCTGCTCTCGGACGCCTCCTTCGTAGCGGTCGCCGCCGCCCTCGGCAGCGTCAACCCCAAGGCTCTCGAGGCCGTGGGCATGAGGCTGGACAAGGACGGGCTCGAGCGCGGCGCCAGGCTCCTGTGGACCCAGGGCATAATCGTCAAGCCGGAGCTGTACCTGGGCCTGCCTTACGACGACTACGACGCCACTATCGACTCGTTCGACTTCCTGGGAATGGTCGGCATGGGGCAGGACGCGGAGCTGCTGCCCATGCCGCTCTCGCCCGGCTCGGCCGTCAGGGCCGACTCGAGCGCCTTCGGCGTCAAGGAATACCTGGAGAGGCCGCCGTACTGGGTGATAGATACTGAATGGATGGGCGAGGACGACCTCCTGGACGCGGTGGCCGATTTCGAGGAGAGCTTCGACGTCGCCTGGGGCTCTCCCGTCACGCCCTCGTTCAAGCCCCGTCGGGGCGGGTTCATATCGTTCGCCGACCTTCGGGCCGCGAGCCGTTCCGGCCTGGACGCCATGCTCCTGGCTCCCGAGCGCCTAGCCTCGTCAGTCACGCTCCTGTTGGACGCCGACGATCCTGAGCGCGCCGCGAGGGTCTCCAGGGCCGCTAGGGACCTCCGCAAGGAGAACCCCTACTGCCTGTGGCAGCTGGTGCTGCGATCCGACTCTCGGCTCCCCCCTCCGGGCATGGTGGAACGCCTCGTCGACGCGTTCTCCATGCCGGAGCACTACTTCGAGCTATCGAGGATGTACTCGCTGGACCCGCAGCCCGATTTCCAGGCGCGGACCTTCTTCGCCACCTCGTCGGAGGCGCTCGCCCTAGTCGCGCTGCGCGAGAGGCAGGACATGGAGACGGTCTTCGTGATAGGCGACGCCATGCCGAGCGCCAAGCTCCTCGAGGCCCTGCCCTTCCTCGCCTTCGACAGGGAATCGGCGTCGTTCGAGCTGCTCTACGACGTCATGAGCGCCTACCGCGACTACCCCGACCTGCTTATCGAGGCGCCGCGTTCCGTCTTCGAATAGCCGCCTAGTACGAGGCCCGGAGGTCGACCCTGTGCTCCGCGTCGCCGGTACGCGCCCATAGCTCTATGTTTCGCGACGTCTGGACGACGTTCATGTCCACGGCCTCGTAGGTGGAGCCGCCGACGTGGGGCGATAGCACGACGTTGGGCAGCCTATGTATGGGGAATCGCGAAGGCGCGCCGACGGTCGACCCGCCCTGCGGGTAGGTATACCAGACGTCCAGTCCCGCTCCCGATAGCGCGCCGTCGCGGAGCGCCTCGTACAGGGCGGCCTCGTCGACGACCTCGCCCCGGCCGACGTTGACCAGGAAGGCCCCGCGCATGGCCTCGAGTTCCGCCCGGCCGACTACGCCGCGGGTCGCGTCGGTCAGGGGCAGGGCTACGAACACGATCTCGGCGCCCGAGACGGCCGAGAGCAGGTCGGTCGTCACCTCGTCGAAATGCTCCGGCCTCTTGGCGTCGGCCCTCCTGCGATACCCGATTACCTCGCAGTCGAAGGCCTTGAGGAGCCTTGCCAGCGCCTCGCCTATCGCCCCGACGCCGAGGATGGCGCAGCGTCTCCTGAACATGGAATGCCAGAAGTCTTCCCGGCCCTTGCCGACCCAGAAGCCGTGCCATATCTCGTCGCGAAGGTCGTTATGGTACTCGACGAGGCGCCCGAACCCGGCCAAGGCCATGGACAGGGCCTTCTCCGCCACGCTCTCCGCGTTTCCGTGGCAATTGAACACCGATATCCCCCGCTCCAGGATAAGGTCCGCCGGCAGGTGATTGACGCCGACGAAGGGCACGAATATCGCCTTCAAGCGCTCCGCCTTCTCGTAGTAGGCGCGGTCGACGATATTCGCGACTACGGCGTCCAGGTCCCGGAACTCCGCCAGGCAGGGTTCGACTCCCCTGACGATCTCCGCTTCATCCCCTAGGCTAATCGCCAGCCCGTCGGCCGCGGCCGTCCAGGCGGTATTCATTGGCACGCATAATCCGATACGCACGGTACGATCCTCCTCGAAATCCTCGGGCCTCGCGATACGAGCGCCGGCTTCGTTTGTTAAAGGTAAGGATATTCGATTCCGATTAATAAAAGAAGGCCTCCGCTGACTCGATCGCGCCATGGCGCGGCCCCGGAGGCATAGCGCCGATAGGACAGAAACCGGAAGGATATACACGTGAGGATACAGCGAACCCTTATAATCGCGGCCTGCGCATCGATGCTGGCGTCGACGCTAGCGTCGTGCGTATCGTCGCCGGCCGGCCAGGAGCCGCCGGCGGCGAAGGAGAGCGCCCAGCAGGCGCCGGCCGCCAAGGCGGAACCGAGCATAGCGGAGCTGATAGAGTCGGGCGACACGGCCGGGCTCCAGGCGCAGTTCAAGGGCAGGGAACGCGCCGGCCAGGTCGGTCCCGACGGCCGGTTCCCGCTCCACTCCGCGGTCCTCAAAGGATCGAGCGAGATGGTCGAGATACTCCTCGCCATGGGCGCCGCCCCCGATCCGCTCGACCCGGACGGGAAGACCCCGCTACGCTACGCGGTAGACCGCCTTGACGCCAAGTCGGCCAAGGCCCTCGCGGTCAAGGGAGCCTCCGTGTTCGTCGCGGACGCCGCGGGCGTGAGCCCGCTGGACGCCGCCGTCGCCAAGGGCTTCACCGCCTCGCTCGTGGACAAGGCCGCGGCCGCCACGAGGGGCCCCAAGGGCGAGACTCCTCTCCACGTAGCCGTCGACAGGCTATCCATAGACGCGGTCAAGGCGATCCTGGCCCTCGAGCCCGAGCTCTCGGCGAGGGACCTGTCAGGGCGGACGGTCCTCGACGCGGCCTTCCTCCACCCGGGCAGCCAGGCGAGCGCGACTATAGCCGAGCTCCTCGTATCGCGGAACGCGCCCAGCTCCATAGACGACTTCAGCTACTTCGTCCGCGCCGTCAGGGACACCAACTACGCCAGGGCGCGCTTCGCCGACGGCGCCACCGTGCTCCACGAGGCGGTACGCTACGACCACCGCGGGTACCTGGCGTTCTTCCTGGACCGGGGCGTACCCGTGGACGCGAAGAACGCCTCGGGCGCCACAGCGCTGCACGACGCCGTCAGGCTCGGCAGGCTCGACGCGGCCAAGGCCCTGATAGCCAAGGGAGCGGATCCCAGCGCCAAGGACGGGGCGGGCGACACGCCCCTGCACCTCGCGCTCGCCGCGCCGGGGGCCGACGAATCCGTCAAGACGCTGCTCGGCGCCGGCGCGGATCCCGCCATCAAGGACAAGGCCGGCAATACGGCGCTGCACGTCGCGGTAGCCCTCGGCTACGCGCCCGCGACGGCGGAAACGCTGATCGCCAGGGGCGCCCCCGTAGACGCGGCGAACGCCGAGGGCGATACGGCCCTCGCGATGGCCGTGCGCCGCCGTAACGCGCAGCTGACCGCGACGCTGGCGGCCAGGGGCGCGAGCATGTTCGTCAAGAACGTGAAGGGCGAGACGCCCCTGTCCATAGCGCTCGCGGACGGGCCTGAATCGGTCAGGGTCCTCGTCTCGGCCTCCCCTAAGGACGCAAGGGACGACTCGGGCGATTCCCCGTACCACCACGCGGTGCGCCTGCGCTCCGCCCCCGGCGCCATCGCGGCGCTCAAGGAAGCGGGCCTGGACCCCTCGGCCAGGAACAACGAGGGCGATACCGCCCTCCACCTCGCCGCGAGGGCCGACGCCGCCGACCAGGGCGCGGCCCTGCTAGAGGCGGGAGCGGATCCATTCTCGTCCAACGCCGCGGAGCTCTCGCCGCTGGCGATCGCGCTGGCCTCCAAGGCCGGGCCCCTCCCCTGGTTCTTCTCGCCCGCCGTGCTCGAGGCAAAGGACGGCTCGGGTAACGGGCCCCTACATTTCGCCGCCATGGCCGGATTGGCCGAGGGCGCCGCCTACCTCGCCGACCGGGGCGTGCCCGTGGACTCCAGGAATTCAGACGGCCGAACGCCCATGATGCTCGCGCTCAGGAAGGACTCCACCGGCACCGTCAACGTGCTCCTCTCCCTCGGAGCGGATCCTCGGGTCCGCGACTCGTCGGGCTCCACGGCGCTCCACCTCGCGGTGTACTGGCGCTCCCTCGAGTGCCTACGGCTGCTGGCCAGGTCGGCCGGGGACCTCGACCCGCGCGACTATACCGGCAAGACCCCGCTCCGCGACGCCGTGGACAAGGCCGACGCCCAGGCCGCGGCCTTCCTCCTAGAGAACGGCGCCGACCCGCTGGCCCGCGACAACTCGGGCGAGACGCCCCTGCACGCCGCCGCCCGACAGGCCGACGGCCGCTTCGCCGTAGCCCTCGCCTCCAAGATCAAGCGGGTCGACGCGCGGGACGACTCGGGCGCCACCGCCCTCCTCGAGGCCGTCTACGCGGAGAACGCCAAGACGGCCCGTACGCTCGCCGCGGCCGGCGCCTCAATCCACGCCCGCGACTCCACCGGCGAGAGCCCCTTGAGCTACGCTCTCAAGAAGGGCGGGCCGATACTCAAGGCCTTGCTCGACGAGCGGACCGCGAAGAGCTCCGACGCCGACGGCAGGTCGGCGATCAGGGTCATACTCGAGGCGAAGCCGTCTATAGAGTTCGTCGACCTGGCGCTCGCCGCCGGCGCCTCGCCCGAGGACAGGGACGCGTTCGGCCGATCCCCGCTTCACGTCGCCGTCGCTAACGGCTACGCGGATATCGCCGCGCGCCTCGTGGAGGCGGGAGCCGATAGGTTCGCCCGGGACGCGGACGGCTCTACGCCCGCGGGCCTGGCCTTATCGGGCGGCGACGCCGTCATCGCCGCGCTCTTCGGGTCCGCCCCTGACGCGGCTGACTACCTAGGCGAGACGGCCCTGCATTACGCGGCCGCGGCCGGCCTCGAGAAGGCCGCCCAGTCGCTGCTAGCGCTCGGCGCCGACGCCTCCCTCAGGAACGCCGCGGGAGAGACCGCGGCGGCGGTCGCCGCCCGCCGGGGTCACGAGACCCTAGCCGCCTTCCTCTCCGGGGGAAGCTGAGCCCGGCACGGCTCCGGCCGATCCGTCGGGAAGCCTCGACGGATCGGCCGGAGCCGTCCCCGCATTACTCGCCGTTCTCCATTATATACCGCGCTATATCGTCGACGCAGTCGTCGGCGTAGGGCCAGACGCCCACCTTGTCGAGGAACGCGTGGCCGAGCCCGTTGTAGCGCAACGCCTTGACCGGCACGCCCGCGTCGGCCAGCTTCTTCGCGTAGGCCTCGCCCTGGTCCCTGATGAAGCAGAATTCCGCCGTGATCACGAACGCGGGGGGCAGCCCGGAGAAATCCCTGGCCCGCGCGGGGGATACTCGGGGATCCGACAATAGCGACCGGTCTCTCAGGTACATCCCGGGGATGATGCTCGCCATGGGATTCGAGGCCCCCGTCGAAGCCTTTCCCGCGGCGCCAGAGTCGGCAACCGGCTCGAAGCCCATGTCTACCCCGGGATAGATCAGCACCTGCCCGCGTATCGGAGGCCCGCCGCGATCCTTGGCGAGCATGGCGCAGACGGTAGCCAGGTTGCCTCCCGCGCTATCGCCGGCTACGAACAACTTGCTCGGGTCCCCGCCTACGCTCACGGCGTTGGCCGAGGCCCATTCGACGGCCGCGAGGCAGTCGTCCAGCCCCGCGGGGAATTTATGCTCCGGCGCCAGCCTATAGTCTACGTTCAGGGCCACGCAACCCGCCCTATCGGCTATTCCCCTGCAAATATTCTCCACGACGTCGACGCTCCCGCCAATCCAGCCGCCGCCGTGGAAGAACACCACGACGGGCAATCCTTCGCCGGCGGGCTTGTACGACCTGACCGGGACGTCTCCGCCGGGCCCAGGGACGCTGAACCGCTTTGACTCGAGCGGCTTCCGGGCGATGTCCTTATTGGGGAACCCCATCATGGCCCGCATCTTCCTTGCCAGGGCCCTCTTGGGCATCAGCCTCATGATCTTGACGAGGCCGGGGTTAGCGAGTCCGGCTTTCGCCATCTCCTCCTCGGCCTCCGGCCACAGCGCGCCGCCCCGCGTCCCGTTGGGCCCCGGCTTAATTCCTTGTTCCACGGTCTATACCTCCATACTATAGGTCCTGTTTATAGGGCTAAGGACTCTTTTTAACAGTCAATACGATTCTTCGACGCCGAGGCCCTAGTCGAACCGGCGTCGGTGTCCGTATGGTCGATCCATATCCTATACGGCTTCGGCTGTCTTGGCGTTTTTCCTTTCCTCGAGATCCACCATTAACCTATGGAACGTCGCGCGGTCGAGCTTCCAGAACGTCAGTATGACGATATTGGCTACGCCCGCTATCGCGGGAAGGCCGGATATCATGAAGCGGAACGCGAACAGCGTCGATGCGCCTTGCTTACCTCCGGCAATGTACCCCGTGCCCGCTAGGATGAAGCCGAGCAAGGCGCCGCCGATGCTCGTGCCCAGCTTTCCGCCGAAGAAGCCGCCGGCCGTCAGGAACCCCGCAGCGCGTACGCCGGACTTCCACTCACCGTATTCGACGGTGTCGGCGCCGAGAGCGAAGGACGCCGGTATCGTCATGCCGGTTCCGAGACCGCCGAGTACCGTCAAGAGGATGATGATACCGGTATCCTGCGGGTTGAGGATGAAGAACAGCGCGTTGAAGACGATCGCTATCGCCGAGCCGAGCATAATAACGCCTTTTTTATCTAGTTTCCTCGACGCCATATTCCCGATCGGCATCGCTACAAGCATGGGTAGCATGATGGCCATCATGAAGAGGGGAATGAGTTCCTGCTTGCCCAGGTTATAGGTGAAGAAATATATGGTGACGCCGCTCTTCATGGTATTCACCGCCTGCCCCAAGAAAGCCATGCCTATCATCAAGAACCAGGGCGTATTGCCCTCGATTGCCTTGAAGCTATCCTTGATGGGCATCGCCTCGCCGTCCGCCGGCATTACGCGCTCGCGGGTCGTCGCGAAGCAGACGAAGTACATGACCGTCGCGATAGCGCCGAATATGCCCATGGTCAGCTGGTAGCCAAGCTTCTGGTTGGCGCCCCCCAAGGCCTTGATGAGCGGCAGGGTGAGTATGTTCACGATGAGGCCGCCTAGGAACGCGAATGTCATGCGGTATGTCGAGAGGGATACCCTTTCGTCGGGATCCTGGGTCATGGTAGCGGTCATGGCCGAGTACGGCATGTTGATCGCCGTATAAGCCATCCCGAGCGATATGTACGTGGCATAGGCCCATACGAGTTTCCCCGCTATACCGAAATTAGGCGTCGTAAAGGTAAGGACCGCGGCGACGCCGAACGGTATGGCCATCCACAGCAGGTAGGGCCTGAACACGCCGTGCCTGGAGCGCGTTCTCTCGGCTATCATGCCCATGATAGGATCGTTGACTGCGTCCCACAAACGGGCGAGAAGCATCAGGACTCCTACGGCCGCCGCGGAGATGCCGAAAATATCGGTATAGAAGAAGGCCAGGTAGCTCATTGCCGAGGTCCATACGAAATTGGACGCCATGTCCCCCAGTCCGTACCCGATCTTCTCTCGCGCTCCGATTCGTGTTTTCAATGCGCTCATTATCGCCCTTTCCATCGACGCCTGGATATCGCGCCAGTCTTTAAGCTTGAATCATGCTCTGATCCTCGCGAATACCTCGAGGAGATAGCCGGCCGTCAAGCCGGAGGTATCGGCGACGACGGCGTCGGCGCCGAGGAGCCCCGCGCCTACCGCCACCGCCGTCATGCCGGCCGCGATGATGGCGTCGATCCCCGCCTGGGCGTCCTCGACGCCGACGCATTCGCCCGGTTCAGCCCCGACGAGCCTGGCGGCCTGGAGGAAGACGCCCGGATGCGGCTTCCCCGGGACGAGAGACGGATCGGCGACGGCGTCGAACAGGGGGGCGAGCCCGAGCCTATCGAGTATCCACGGGCCGTTCCTGCTTGCCGAGGCGAGGGCAGTCATCACCCCCGCCTCGCGGAGCGACTCCAGGAGCGGGAGGATGCCCGGCAGGATGTCCGCCGGGCCGAGGCTCTCGAGCGACTCTATATAGTAGCCGTTCTTCCTGGCGGCTAGGTCCGCGGCCTCCTCGGCCCCGAGCGCCGCGCCGTTCCGCGCCGCCAGTAGCGTGAGCGCGTCGGCACGGCCGATGCCTCTCAATCCGTCGCCGAGCTCGTCGTCGAAACGCCACCCGAGCTCCGCGGCGAGGCGGCGCCAGGCGCCCGAGTGATTACTCGCCGTGTCGGCGACGACGCCGTCGAGGTCGAACAGGACGGCTCGGAGCTGCATCGCGCTCAGAGCCTCGCGTCCCAGCGGCCGCAGAACGGATCCACGGGGCTCTTCCCGACGAACGGCGAGGCGCCGACGAGCTTCTCGACGACGGCCGCCACGGAGTCCGGCCCGTCGCCGTAGGCGTTGACGAAGGTCTTGACCCGCGGCACGTCGAGGAGGTGATAGGGATTGGCGACGGACACGAAGGCCACCGGCGCCTCGCCGAGGTAGCGGGGAAGATCGAGGCCCATAGGCGGCGCCCACTCTATCCTCACCGTCGTCTGGTTGCTCGCCGTCTTGAGGTTGGCGTAGTACAGCACGAGGTCGCATTCGTCCTTGATGGATTTCACCGGCCTGAAGAGGGCCGCCAGATCGGGCTTCGACGTATCCGCGACGCTGACCTCGAAGCCCCTCGCCTCGAGAAGCCGGACGAAGCGCTTCGACGAGCCCTCGGCCCCGCCGAAGAGCCCCGCTCGGTCCCCGAGGACGAATAGCTTGATACGCCTGTGCTTGGCCGGAGAGAGCGGCAGGAGGCCCTGGCCGTCCTTGACGAGAGTAACCGACTTGTCGGCGCATTCCCTTGCCCAGGCCCGGTGCTCGGCGCAGCCGAGCACGGCCAGCGCAGACTCGGGCGGGACGAGGGTCCCCGACTTCTGTTTCTCGTGGAGGCGGAGCGAGGCCTTGAGGGCGAGCACCCTGGTCACCGCCTCGTCCAATCGCTCCGGGCTCAGGATGCCGCTCTCTACGCCGGCCATCATGAACCCGAAGTCCTCGGCGAGGTCCTGGGTGAACAGGAACATGTCGTTGCCGGCCGCGATGCTCAGCGGCACGAGGCGGGACCTGTCGCCGGCCTGCGTGAAGCCGGCCATGATCGTCGCGTCCGTGGTGACGAGCCCCTTGAAGCCAAGCTCCTTCCTGAGGAGGCCGCCCAAGAGCTCGGGAGCGAGGCTCGCCGGCATGACGTCCCCGTCCGCGGTTCCGGGCCTCAGCTTCCTGGTGTAGGCGGGCTGGGTGATATGGGCGCTCATGACGGTAGCCGCGCCGGCCTCTATCATGCCGCGGTATACCATGCCGTAGCTCGCGTCCCAGTCCTCCGCCGACAGGTCGTTCGAGGAAGGGAGCAGATGCTGGTCCCTCGAGTCGACGCCGTCGCCGGGGAAGTGCTTTATCGAGACGGCGAGGCCGCACTCGTGGATGCCCCTCATGCAGGCCTTCGCCATGCGCAGCACGCGCTCGGGGTCGGAGCCGTAGGTGCGCGTATTGGTGATAGGATTCTGGAAGTTGTAGTCGATGTCGATGACGGGGGCGAAGGCCCAGTTGCAGCCTACCGCCGCGCCTTCCCGGCCCGCGACGAGGCCGAGGCGGTACGCCGTCTCCTCGTCGTCCGTCGCGGCGACCTGCATCTGGTTGCCGTACGACGTCCCGTCGGTGGCTATGCCGTCGCCGCCCGCCTCGAGGTTGGCCGCGACGAGCAGCGGAAGCTCCGAGTTATCCTGGAGGAAGGCGTGCGCCTTCCTGACCTCCGCGCCAGGCGCGGCCCTGTACATGACGCCGCCGGGCTTGAAGCCGTCGAGGACGCCCTTGAGCGCGGCCTCGTCGCTAGTCATGCCGATGAGGCAGAACAGCTGCCCGACCTTCGCGCGGAGGTCCATGCCGGCGAGCGTCGCGCGGACCCATGCCGCGCCCGCCTCGTCGAGGTTGAACGGTTTACTTGTAAGATCGATCATGTGGGCTCCTTGGGTACGGTCGAAGGAAAGGCGGCGCCATCCTCATGGCGCCGCGTCGACGAGTCAGGTTCCGGGCGAGCTACTTGGCGGGCGCGCCGCCGTTCCGGCGATGGAGCTCCTCGACTATCTGGGGATACTGCTTGTCCAGCTTGTACATCGATAGGAGGACGATGGTAGCGGCGGAAACCGCGAGCGGGATGTACAGGAACATCGACTTGATGGCGAGGATGGCGCCGGGAGTCTGGACGGTCGCGCCCGCGGCATAGCCGCCCCAGGCGAGTATCCAGCCGACGAGCCCGACGCCGATGCCGGAGCCGACCTTGCCGCCGAAGCTCGCGGCGCTATAGACGAGGCCCTCGGTGCGGACGCCAGACTTCCACTCGCCGTACTCGATGGTATCGGCGATCATCGCGAACATGGTGCCGGCGAGCGGCGCCATGCCGAGGCCCTTGACGACCATGCCGACGATGATCGCGGCGACGTTGTGGGGAGCGGCTATCATCACGCAGGTCCCGCCGACGCCCACGACGGTTCCGACGAGAGCCACGTTGCGCTTGCCGAACTTCTTGATGAAGGGAGCCATGATGAACAGTCCCAGGATAAGCGGCACGAGCATCGACATCATCATGATCGACATGAGGCTAGCGTCGCCGAGGATATACTGGGCGTAGTAGATGTTCGCCCCGCCGAGCCCCTGGCCTATGAAGGTGAACACCCCGAGCACGACCATGAGCATCCACGGCTTGTTGAGCTTGAGCGCGGCCAGCCCGTCCTTGAGGGGGACGACCGCCTTATCGGCCCGGGCGGGCTTGACCCGTTCCTCGGTCGCGAAGAAGGTGATCAAGAAGAAGACGGCCCCGCTGGCCCCGAAGGCTATGAAGGTCTTCTGCCAGCCGCCCGCCCCGCCGCCCATCGCCGTTACGAGGGGGATCGTCGCCATGTTGATGAATAGTCCTCCTACCATGGCCATGACCATGCGGAAGATATTGAGCATCGAGCGCTGGTACTGGTCCTGGGTGATCAGGGAGTTGAGCGCGCCGTAGGGGATGTTAATCGCGGTATAGATGATGGTCGTCGCCAGGTTGTAGGTGATGAAGGCATAGATAATCTTCCCCGTCGGGCCGAAGGGCGGCACCGTGAACAGGAGGACGGCCGAGATGCCGTAGGGGACGGCCAGCCATAGCATCCAGGGCCTGGCCTTGCCGTGCCTCGACTTGGTCCTGTCCATGATGGCGCCCATGGCTATGTCGCTGAAGCCGTCGAAGATGCGCGATACGAGCATCACCGAGCCTATGGCCGCGGCGGCGATGCCGGCGACGTCCGTATAGAAGAACACCATGAAGGAGCCGACGGCGCCCCATACGAGGTTGCTGGCGAAGTCCCCGAGGCCGTAGCCGAGCTTCTCGCCGAACCGGATTTTCTGGGCATGGATGCCCGCGATTGAATCGTTTCTCATTCCTACGGCTCCTTATCGTACGAGGCCGGATAACGTCGCGGCGACCTGGGCGCGCTCGGCGTCGTCCGCCTCCCAGCTGGCCCTGAAGACGCTGATGGCGACGCTCTTCGTATAGAGGATGTCGCCGTCGTCGGTCTCGGGCTCGGGCCTGGCGGGTTTCTTGAATAACTCCATGTTCATGACCGCGACCGCGCCGTCCTTGTCCTTTGGCAGGGTGTACAGGAACTGGAAGGCCGCGGGGGTCTCGTTCCGTACGTAGACTATCCCCGCCATCTCGTCCCAGGCATAGGGCTGATAGTTGATCGATAGTCCGCAGCCGGCGGGTAGCATCGGCTCGCCATCGAGCCAGCGCTTGCGGAGCTCGCCGACGACCTTGACGGTGAACGCGGCCGCGTCGGGAAGGTACTTCTTCGAGCTGGGGAAACCGGAGCGCAGCTCGTCCATCCGGAGGCCGACGCTGGACGCGATCGCCGGGATGCCGTGCTTCACGGCGCGGGCGGCCCCGGCGACGGTACCCGAGTTGAACTGGGCCACGCCGACGTTGGGCCCGTCGTTTACTCCGGAGATGACGAGGTCCGGCGCCGCGCCGGCCATGAGGGCGGTAAGGGCGAAGATAACGCAATCCGACGGGGTACCGTCGAACGAGTAGACGTTCTCCGCTATCTTCCTGTAGGCGACCGGCGGTCCCATCTTCGCGTTGATAGCGGTGCCTACGCCGCTCTGGTTGGTCGCGGGCCCGACGAGCCAGGCCTCGTAGCCGGCCTGCTTCAGGGCATCGAACAGGAGATTGATGCCAGGCGCGTCGTAGCCGTCGTCGTTGACGACGAGAACGCGCATAGGCCGCCGGGCCGACTGCCTCGCCGTCGCGCCCTGCGCGAAGGCGTTGAACGTAGCGATCATGATGCATGCCGATACCAAGAGCATTGACTTCCGTGACATTTTCGCCTCCATTGAGTCTTAAGAATCGGGCGCCTCGCCCCGGGCTCGATGCATCCGCGCTCTAGCGGCGCCCGCCCGATACACAGTCTCGCCCGCGTCTCGGAAACGCGCTTTCCGATATTTAACGAGTTTCTTTCCTGGATTTGATTTCTACGGATAGGCGAGCGCTCGTAGCGTCATCGGGAGTCGGGCGAGGACGTCATTTTTTGACATTATTATTATATTCGAAGGTCCGATAGCAGAAATATGACTTCCTAGCGGTTCGCCAAGGCTACCATCAAGGAAGCGATCGCGTATCGCCCCTAAACCGGTCAAATCCGGGAAATAAATCCATCAAGATGAGGAAGGCATGTTCCGCTCGTAGGAGCGATACTGTCGGCGTCGCTTCGTCGAGGCTCGGCCGCGCGGCGCCGCCGGCGGTCGAGCGGGAAGCGATAATCACATCCGTAGCGAGGTTGGACGATATGGCCACTACTAACGCGCGTAGGACCGAAGAACTCCTTAGGGCGATGACTATCGACGAAAAGGCGGCGCTCTGCTCGGGCGCCGCCATGTGGGAAACCGCGGCTATCGAACGGCTCGGCCTACCCGCCCTCTTCATGTCGGACGGCCCCCACGGCCTCCGGAAGCAGGCCGCCGGAGGCGACCACCTCGGTATCGACGCGAGCATCCCCGCGACCTGCTTCCCGACGGCCTCGGCTATCGCCAGCTCCTGGGACGTAGGGCTCGCTAGGACCGTAGGCGCGGCCATAGCGGATGAATGCCTCGCCGAGGGCGTCGGCGTGCTCCTCGGCCCGGGGCTCAACATGAAGCGTACGCCCCTGTGCGGCAGGAACTTCGAGTACTTCTCCGAGGATCCCCGACTGGCCGGCGAGCTCGGCGCGGCCTTCGTCTCGGGCGTGCAGGGCCGCGGCGTGGGCGCCTGCCCCAAGCACTTCGCCGCCAACAACCAGGAGACCGACAGGATGCGCGTCAGCGCGGAAGTCGACGAGGCGGCGCTCAGGGACATCTACCTGCCCGCCTTCGAGCGCGTCGTGAAGGAGGCGAGGCCCGCGAGCCTGATGTGCGCGTACAACAAGCTGAACGGCACGTACTGCTCGGAGTCGCGCGGTCTCCTTACCCGCCTGCTCCGCGACGAGTGGGGCTTCGACGGTTTCGTCGTATCGGACTGGGGCGCCGTAGACCGCCGAGAGGTCGCGCTCGCCGCCGGGCTCGACCTGGAGATGCCGTCGAGCGGGGCCGTAGGCCCGGCCCGCGTAGTCGCGGCGCTCCGCGAGGGCAGGCTCGGCGAGGCGGAGCTCGACGCGGCCGCCGGTCGCGTCATCGAGGCCGTCCTCGAGTACGGCGCCCGCGCCGCGCAGGCCCGCGCCGTCGATTTCGACGCGCAGCACGCCCTGGCGCGCCGGGCGGCGACCGAGTCCATGGTGCTGCTCAAGAACGACGGTTCCGCCCTTCCCTTGCGCGGCGGGCCGATCGCCGTGATCGGCGCGATGGCCAAGCGGCCGCGCATCCAGGGCGGCGGCAGCTCCAAGGTCAACGCGGCCCGCCTGGACGTACCGTACGACGCCATGGCGACTATCGCTGGCGCCGGCCGCCTCAGCTGGTCCGCCGGATGCGACGACGAGGGCCGCTCAGACGAGGCGTCGATAGCCGAGGCGGTCGGAGCCGCGCGCGCGGCGGCTACCGCCGTCCTCTTCCTCGGCCTGCCCGACAGCTACGAGACCGAGGGACGGGACAGGCGCGACCTCCGGCTCCCGGCGGGGCAGCTCGCCCTGCTCGAGGCCGTAAGCGCGGCCCAGCCTAGGCTCGTGGTCGTCCTCATGTGCGGCTCGGCCGTCGAGATGCCGTGGTTGCCCAAGGCGAAGGCGGTCCTGCTCGCGGGCCTCGCGGGCCAGGCCTCCGGCGGCGCCGTCGCCGACATCCTATTCGGGAAGGCCAATCCCTCGGGCAAGCTGGCGGAGACCTTCCCGCTGGCCGTCGAGCATACGCCCGCGTGGCTGGGCTTCCCGGGGAACGCCGGGGTATCCGCCTATACCGAGGGGCGATTCATCGGGTATCGCTGGTACGACTCCAGGCGCATAGAACCGCTCTTCCCCTTCGGCCACGGGCTTTCGTACGCGAGCTTCGCCTACGAGTCGCTCGAGCTCGATCGAGCCGAGCTCGGCGTGGCCGAGACCCTCTCGGTGGCCTTCAAGCTCAGGAACGACGGCTCCGTCGCCGGGAGCGAGGTAGTCCAGCTCTATATCGGCGCTCCGGAAACCGTGCCGCCGAGGCCGAGGAAGACGCTCGGGCGCTTCGCGAAGCTAGCCCTGGATCCCGGCGAGGAGCTGACGGTCCGGTTCGAGCTGGACGCGCGCGATTTCTCCCGCTGGGACGGGGCCGAGGGACGATCGTTCGTCGACGGAGGGGTCTACGGGATCCTAATCGGCTCGTCGTCCCGCGATATACGGCTCGCCGGGGAGCTGCGCGTGCAGGGCGACAGTAAGCGGCCCGCGGCGTTCGACAGGATGACGACTATAGCCGAATGGCTCGGGAACCCGGTCGGCAGGGAGATCTTCGGGCCCGTGTGGAGGGGGATAGCGGGGAGCCTCGGGGCGGCCGGCGACGGCGAAGGCGCCGAGGAGATGATGCGCCTGATGGGCGGTACCCCGGCTATCAAGCTATGCGCCTTCTCCGGCGGAGCCTTCACGGAGGAGACGCTCGACGCGATAGTCGCAGCTGCGAACGCCGCGGCCGATGCCGCCCACGACGCCGAGGCGGGCCAAGCTTCTTAGCGTACAGACCGGGCGCTCTAGCCTGAGAGCGGGGCGCGCTAGCGCAGTAAAAAAAGGCGGGACCCCGAGCCGGGTCCCGCCCATCCATCACTACCCGGGCTTCGCGGCCTTCCAGCTCGCGGCCTCGCGGCCCTCTATCGCGCGGCGAGCGCGTCTTTACTCCTGGAGGCGGGTATCTCGGAAGAGCGCCGATAGGATGAGCGCGTAGGACACCGTGATGACTCCTCCCATCGTCACGTCGGTCGGGAAGTGGGCGCCTATGAGCACGCGCGACAAGGCAGTCAAGGCGCCGAATAGCAGTCCCGCGGCCAGGGCGTTCCTGCGGCCGACGCTCTTCGCCTTCCATAGGAGAGACCAGGCTATCGCCGCGAAGGAATACGCCGAGTGGCCCGAGGGGAACGATTTCCTGCCGGTCTTACCGTGTATCTCGAACCAGCGGCCGAAGGAGTTGCCGGCCTCGGCGAGCTCGCGGGGTCGAGTCCTGCCGAAGACGTTCTTCAGGACCTCGACCGTTACCATGTCGAGGATGATGAGGAGCAGGCCCACGACGGCGAAACGGCGCGCGCCCTCGAGCCGCTCTCGGCCCGCGCGGCGCAGTATCAAGGCGAGGCCGGCCATCATGAGAACGGTCAGCGCTATCTCCAGGGGAAGGTAGCGCGCCACGGACGCCAGATCCTCGCCCGATATATTGAATACCGTCTGCATGACCGCGAAGAAGGCGCCGAGGCCCGAGAGCGCCGCCCACACGGCGCCGAGCATGATCCTTGCCACGGCGTTCCTTGCGCGGCTCGTGAACAGGAGAATCATCGGCGCCGCGAAGAGTATCAACGCGAACGGTATCTGGCCTATGATCTCGAAGAGCCGAGCGAAGCCGCGGGCCCGGCCCTGAAGCGCCGTCGCGAGAGGCAGGTCGAAGGCCGTGAAGGCCGCCATCAGGCCGACGATGGCGACTACCGCGAGCGCGGCGGGTAGTACATGCTTCTTCATCGGATCCTCCCTTCGAACTCCTTGAAGTCCAGCCTTACGGGCGAGCGCCCCTTGAAGGCGGAGCGCCCCCTCAGCTTCTCGACGAGCGCGTCCACCACGAAGGCCCCGCCCGCGTAGGCGTTGATGAATGTCGGGATCATGGGCGCCTCGTACCCGTGGTAGGGGCTGCCGAACGAGACGAACATAGTCGGGACCTCCCGGACCATCCAGGGCGCGTCGAGGCCGCCGGGCATGGTATAGCGGAGCTGGAGGTTGGTCGAATTGGACATCGGCCCGACGAGCGAGGCGTACACGACGAGGTCGTAGCTCGCCTTGAACTCGGAGACCGACTTCCCCACGACCTTCAGGGCCTCGAGAACGTTTCCGTAGTCGATGACGTCGACGTCGAAGCCCTCCGCGCGGAGCCTGGCGGAGAAATAGGCCAGCGTCTTGGCGGGCGGCGGGGAGAAGGCGCCCGCGATACGGGCGGCGGCCTTGATCAGGGCGCCCTTGACGCCGGGCAGCTTCTTCAGCATATCCATGAAGTCGGCCTCGCCGCCGATGGGGATGTAGGCTATCCTGCGCCGCTTCACGGGGTCGAGGGGGAGGAGGCCCTGCCCGTCATCGACGAGGGTGATGGCCTCGTCGGCGAGTTCCCGCGCCCAGGCCGCGTGGCGGGCCTTCATGGCCGCGTCGAGGTCCCCCGGCACGAGCTCGGCGGGCGACTTGCGGTGCAGGCCGAGCTGGGCCTTCACCGCGAGTATCCTCGTGACCGCCTCGTCGACGCGCTCCGTCGTCAGGCGGCCGTCCTTGACCGCGGCCATCATGAAGCCGAAGTCCTCCGCGAGGTCCTTCTGGAACAGGAACATGTCGCAGCCGGCCGCGACGCTCGCGGGGACGGCCTCGCTCCTGGGCATCTTCTCCAGGAAGCCGGTCATGAGGGAGGCGTCGGTCATCGTAAGGCCCTTGAAGCCGAGCTCCTCGCGGAGGAGCCTTGTTACGATAACGGGCGAGAGCGTGGCCGGCAGGTCCCGTATCCCGGGGCGGTCGGGGGCGACCCTATCGGCGTAGGCGGGAAAGGCGATGTGGCCGACCATCAGGCCGTTCGCTCCGGCGGCGATCGCTTCCCTATACACCTCGCCGTAGGTCGCCATCCAGTCGTCGTAGCTCAGGCTGTTGACGGTCGTCGCGATATGCTGGTCGCGTCCATCGCAGCCGTCGCCCGGGAAGTGCTTGATCGTGACGGCGCAGCCGGCGGCCATCGCGCCGCGGACGTAGCCCGCGCCCATCCGCCCGACGAGCTCCGGATCGTCGCCGTACGACCTGGTATTAGTGATAGGGTTACGCCAGTTCCAGTTGATGTCGACGATGGGCGCGAAGGCCCTGTTGCCGCCGACCGCCGCAGCCTCGCTAGCGGCGACCTCGCCGAGCCGCCTCGCGTTGTCGCTGTCGCCCGACGCGCCGACGAGCATCTGCGTGCCGTACTGGGTGCCGTCGGTGACCAGGCCGTTGCCGCCCGCCTCGATATTAGCGGCCAGGAAAAGCGGGATGGCCGACTTCGCCTGGAGCGCGCGGTGGTCGGCGGCGATCACGCCCGAGGGGGCGGTCCGGTACATGACGCCGCCGGGCCCGTATTCCTCTATCGACTTCACTATTTTCGCCCTGCCGGCCATGACGCCCTCCAGGAAGAAAAGCTGGCCTACCTTCCGCTCGAGGCTCATGCCGGCCAGGGTATCCTTCACCCACGCGGCATCCTCCGCGGACAGGTTGAAGGGCTCCGCGCTAATATCGACGTTCATCGCCATTCTCCTTAATCCGGGCGGGGCCCGGGGCCCGCGCTCTCCGGTCCGCGTTACGGCGAGGCGAGCGCGCAAGCACTATCGCCCGGATTCGAAGAGCGCGCCTTCCGCTATTTTGCGAGATTCCTTCCGCGATTTGACCTCCGCGCCTGGGCGGGGGGCAGCCGAGGGCGGAAGCGGCGAGCGGGCGAGTCAAGAATGGATAGTAAGCGACGATAGGGAGCGCGCGGCCTTCGCGAAGGGAGCGCGTCCCCACGATACGCCTCGCGCCGCCTTTGGGGCCGTTCAGATAGGCAGGATCTCTACCAGCGCCACGTCGTGGGCCTCGAGGCGCTCGGACAGCCTGAGGCCCCCGGAGGCGTCGATACGCTCGATACGCAGGGCAGGCTCGGAGGCGTGCCTCAGGGCGAGCAGGGCGTCGCCGCGCAGGTCGTCGGGATGGCCCATCGCCAGCCACCGGTCGAAGGCCGAACCGGCGGCCCGGCCTATTCGGCTGACCTTGACCGTCCTCTCGCCGTCGAGGCCCGCTATGTCGACGGCGAACTCGATATCGTCGCCCGGCTCGAAGACCTCGTATCGGCTCAGGCGAGATAGGCGCGAGGCGTCCAGCCGCGAATAGGCGGCGTCGTAGTGGCGATAATTATAGAGGAGCAGGCGGACGGCGCCGTCCGCTCCCCTCGCGGCTAGCCACCCCTCGCCCCTCCCGAGCAGCTCTCCCTCGAGGCGCGAGTGCATGCGCATGGCGTGCCAGGAGGCCTTCCTGACGCCGTGCTTGGTACAGAGCCCGAAGCCTCCGTGGAACTCGCCGCTCCCCGGCCCGAATTCGTCGAAGATATCGGTGAAGACCCACCAGGCCATGCCCGCCGATAGGCCGGCGCAGGAAGCGAGGTTGCGCGCGACGAAGGCGCCCATGAAGGCCGAGTCGTGCACCAGGTCTCGCGAGTTAGGGCTCGAGTTCCATTCGCTCACGTAGCGGGGCAAGGCGGCGAAGGGCCCCCTGTCGAGCCGCTCGCCGACGAGGCGCATCGTCTCGCTCACCGCGTCGGGCCCGCCCATGCGTAGGCAGTAGCGGGAATCCGGGATATCGAACCGGCCGTGCCACTCGTCGACGAAGGCCGCTACGTCGAAAGAATCGGAGACGATTTCCAGAGGATAGACGTGATAGCTCACGAAGTCAGGCATGATGCCGCGCCTCGCGCAGGACGCCTCGAAATAGTCGAGCCAGTCGGTATCCAGGATGCCCCACTGCGTGAAACCGCATCCGCCGACCGAGAGCCCGGGATCGAACGACTTGAGCTCCTCGAAGGTGGCGGCGAAGAACTCGAAGAACTCATTCCTGCTACCCGACCAGAAGACGCCCTCGAGATCGGGCTCGTTCCATACCTCGAAGCGCCAGGAGCGGAGCTCCCGGCGGCCGTAGCGCGCGCCGAGGTGCCCGATGAAGGCTTCGACAAGGGCGCGCCACTCGGAGAGGTCGGAGGGCGGGCTCACGTTTCCTTCCCATCGGAATATCGTCCTGTCGGCGCTCGCCAGGGCGCCAGGCATGAAATCGAGCCCGAGGAAGGGCCGCGCTCCGTTCTCGAGCAGGAAGTCGAACAGCTCGTCGACGTGGCCGAAGTCGAAGTCGAGGCTCCCGTCGGCCTTTCGCGAGGCCACGAGCATCTCGTCGTTAAGGATGCCGTGGAACCTGACCATGTCGAAGCCGATCTCCCGTTGCAGCATGCGGAACTGATCGCGCCATTCCGCCCGCAAGCCCTCGACGGCCCGCCCGAAGGCCGCCATCCTCGTCGCGTCCCGCGGCGCGGGGCCGAGGCCCTCGCCCGCGTCCAGGGCTATACCGCGGCGCTCCGACCGAGCCGGAGCGCGCGAGGTAGCGGCCGTATCGAGGTACTCGTAGAGGGTCGCGAGGCCGGCCGTCGTATCGATCTGCAGGTAATCGAAAACGTCGACCGCCCGCCCGCCCGAACCGGCGGAAGCGCCCGCGCGCCTCGGGGCGACGGCGCGGTAGTCCTTGGGCATCTTGCCGAAATTCTCCTTGAACGCGGCGTAGAAAGCCTTCAGGTTGGGGAAGCCGCACTCGAGGGCGATATCCGTTATCGCCTTGGAACTAGTCTCCAGGAGCTCCAAGGCGTTGCGGGCGCGGATCGAGGCGATGTACTTCGAGAGGGTGACGCCCATGTGGTTGGAGAAATAGCGCGACAGGTACTGGGCGTTGAGGTTAGCGAAGGAGGCGAGGTCGCCGAGCTTTATCTCCTCGCCGGCGTTTCGCTCGATGAAGTCGGTTATCCGGCGGAGCCGGACCTCCTCGGCGACTATGACCGTAGGGCGAAGGCCGGGGTCTACGCAGGCCGACTCCAGGAGGAAGGCTACCCTGAAGAGCCATTGGTTCGCCAGGCTCAGGTAACCCCGGCCCTTCCTCGAGACGGCGCTCATGATCTCGGCTATCGCTCGGCGCAGCTCGTCGGACTCGCCCGTCGGGCGGCCCTCGAATGGAACGGGCGTGAAGCGCAGGCCCTTGAAGCCCGGGGAGCGCTCGTCAATGTAGTCAGGATCTATCTGGAGGGCGAGAGTCAGGTTGTCCTCTATGGCCTCGACGTGGTGGACCTGATAGCTATTCACCACGCAAAGGCCCTTCGCCGGGACGGCTATCTCCTCGGCGCCCAGGATCACCTTGATCGAGCCCTTGATTACGAAGAGAATCTCTATGTCCTCGTGCCAATGCCGCGGGGACCGTACGACGTCGTGGAGGAATACCCTCACCGCGAGATGGTCGTCATGGTTCACGAGCTCGTAGTCGTTACGCATCGAGCCTAGTATAGCAGGCTATCGAGGGATGCAAGGAAGAATATCGTCGGGGCGGCCGGCGCTACGATCAGGCTGAGCCCTGAGCGACCGGCCAGGCGACCGATGAGGAAGCGAGCAACGCGGGGACTCTTAAGTCAGGGACTATTAAGGCCGAGGCGGCTAGGGAATTCCCTAGGATCCTTCGCCCCGGCCTTCCGCGTCGCGCGTTATCTCTACGATATCTCGTGGTACTCGTCGAGGCGACGCAGGTCCTTCAGCTTCTGGATTGCCTTCTCCTGGATCTGCCGTACCCGCTCCCTGGTAATGCCCAAGAGCTTCCCCGTCTCCTCGAGGGTGAGGGGCCCCTCCCCGTTCAGGCCGAAGCGGAGGGTGATGATGGTTATCTCGCGCTGGTTAAGGCTCTTGAGCACTCCGTCGAGGGTGTCCTGCAGCGTCATGCAGAATACTTCCTCGAAAGGCTCGGCGGCGTTCTCGTCCTTGATCAGATCGGACAGGTGGGTGACGTTGTCCTCGTCGACGGTCGTATCCAGGGAGGCCGTCTCCTGGGACAGCTTCATTATCTCCTTGACCTTCTTCGAGTCCATGCCGAGCTTCTCCGCGAGCTCGTCGGCCTGCGGATCTCGTCCTAGGTCCTGAGTAAGCTGCTTCGCGACGAAATAGCACTTCTTGATGGTATTGAGCATGTGGATCGGGATCCGTATGACCCGGCCCTTGTCAGCGAGGCTCTTTATTATGGCCTGCCTGATCCACCAGGTCCCGTAGGTAGAGAACCTGCACCCGCGCGTATAGTCGAAGCGCTCCACGGCCTCGATGAGGCCGATGTTCCCCTCGTCGATGATATCGAGGAGCGATAGCCCGCGGTGCTGATAGTTCTTGGCTATCGATACGACCAGCCGCAGGTTGCTCGAGATCATCTTATGCTTGCACGCGAGAAGCTCCGCTTCCTTCGCTAGGCGGAGGGCCGCCCTTCCCTCGTGCTCCGGGGAGCCCTCGTCGGCTATCAGGTCGAGGGCGGCGATGGCGTTCCTCGTCTTCTGGATGCGCCCGCCTAGCTCTATCTCCTCATCGGCGCTGAGTAGGGAAAAGCGGGAAATCTGCTTGAGATACAGCGCTAAGGGGTCAGTCTCCCTGGCTGCCTTCATCTTCTTGGGCTTTTTCTGTAGGAGCATCGGCTTGGTCTTCTTGATACGCTTAACGGCTGTCGTTCGTTCCAGTACGCTTTCGCTCATGAAGTCTCCCATACTGACCTAGTAGGTCGTAACTTAAGAAAAATACCCGAATTGCAAAGAGACGTGAATGGAAGTTTATACTTAACATTTCGAAAATCAAGGCTTTTCCGCAAAATTCGTCGAAAATATTTTATTTTAACTTTTTCAGTGGAAGTATAAAATTTTAAACTAGGAAATAGTATATATCAACTTAGATACATACAATATATGCTAGTCTCGAGGAGCGATATTGGGGTCGATGGTATCCGCGTCCTTGAAGACGAAGAGGATGGCGGCCGCGTCTTCATCGGAGGCGACCTTGCCTATCATCGAGCCCTTGCGGACCCTATCGCCGAGCCGGACCGTTAACGAAGCGGCTCCTCCGTATACGTACACGAGGCCGTCCGGCGACTCGACGTAGGCGACGAGGCCGTACCCTCTGAACGGCCCGGCGGATATTACGGTCCCCGATCTGATGGCCAGGATCGGCGAGGCCGGTTCGGCGCTAATCGAAACGCCGTTCAACTTGCCCTGCAAATACGACACTGAACCCTGAACGGGCCAGGATTTACCCGCTATGCTCGAGGGGATGGCCGGGGTCGTCGGCGCGCCAGGCGCTGGGGCGGCCGTGGTCGCGGTAGCCCCGGCGGTACCTCCCGACGTCCCGCCCGAAGTGCCCCCAGGCGACGACGCGCCGGGAACGGGCGTAGCGCCCGAGCTCGCGACGGGACTCGAGATCGAGGGTATCTTCAGTTTCTGTCCGACCTTGATAACGGTCGTGGCCATGCCGCTCGCCTTGACTATCTCGTCTACCGATACGCCGTGAGCCTTCGCTATACCGTAGAGGGTATCGCCCTTGATTACAGTATACTCCCTCGAGGAGCGGATAGCCGCCTCGGGAACGCTTCCCGATGGCGACGATGAACCGGGGATGGTCAGCTTCATGCCTATTATCAGGCGACCAGCGTCAGCTATACCGTTCGTCCGAAGCAAGGAATCGACGGAAACGTCGTATCGCTTCGCGATCGCGTAGAGCGTCTCGCCTTTCCTAACGGTGTGGACGAGGGGATCGGCCGCCACCGCGAGGGTCGCGACGGCCACCGAGAACGAGACGGATAGGCAGAATACGGCGAAGGGTTTGGATCGTACGCTCATGCACTTCAATTGTCGGCCCGCGCGGGCCGGGGCATGAGCGTATTTACGGCAGGCGCTTAGAGGGAATACTCGACGAACATCCTGATATAGGAGCCGCTCCTATCGAAATCGAAGCCAGCGGGGGCGGACGCGTGGCCGGCGTATTCGAGCCCCCAGAGGAAGGGCTTTGGCAGGCGGAAGCCGGCGCCTATGGAGTACCGGAGGCTCGTGTCGTAGCCTTCCTCCGAATTCTCGCGCGTCCGGAGCGCCACGCCCGCATCCAGCTCCACTGCCTTTCCGAGGCGCAGGAACGCGTCGAGCCCGACGTTTAGCACGTTGGCCCACTCGAAGGTCTCCGACTCGTACGGGAACTCCCATGAGAGCACCGCGAGCGCCGCCGCCTCGTCCCGGGACTCGCTCATGCCGCCGATGAGCAGCCTTAAGGCGGGACGCTTCCCTACCGTTTCTCGATCGACGTCCCGTAGCCAGTCCCAGGAGAAGCCAGCCCCGAAGAGTCCGTTGCCGTAGAAGCCGAGGTCGATGTACTGGGAGTACCCTGTGTTCTTGACGGCGTCGCCCGCGGAGTTCGGCGTCGAGAGCGCCGCGTCGTCCTTGCGGAACGCCGTGGCGATCCAGACGCCCTTATCCCTCCCGAAGGCGCCCTCTGAGCGCAGGCTGAATTCGAAGCGCTCGGTATCCACGAGCCGTATGTCCTTGGCCGCCGGATCGATACCGAACGGCGTATATACCCTGAGGGCCAAGGCCCCGCTAGGCTCGTGGAGGAAGACCCACCGAATATTCTGGGACCGCCGGGCCCTCGCGATGGCGGGATCGCGTATCTCGCGGTCTACGCCTGCCTTCGTCTTCCTAGCGTAGTCGGCTATGCCGTCTACGCGCCTGCGCGCCACCTCTATGCGCGAGCGCAGGATCTCCTTCGACCTAGGTACGCTCTCCTCCACGCGGCCGAGCGCTAGGCGAGCGTCCGACAAGGCGCGGTACCTGGCTCCGAGCTCGTCGCTGAACGCCTGGAGCTCGGCCTTCGGCGTCCCTTCGATCCTCGCCGCGCGAGGAGCGACGCCCTGCGACCAGGTCTCGGCGGCCGCGACTTCGCCCTCGATAGCCTCGAGGGCCGATAGGGCGGACGAAAGCTCCTCGTCCTCGGCGAGGCCCCGCTCGGCGGCCTTGATGCGATCGTACCCCGAGACGGCCGAGCCCCTGACCGCGGCTATAACCTCTCGGAGCTCGGGGGCCTTCTTCTTGCCCGTCGTGGAGAAGACGGCCGCGTCGCCTATGGGCGACAGGAGGTCCAGGGCCGTATCGCAGGCGTCGCGGGACTGCCAGTACAGGCTCATAGCGCGGCCCAGCTGCCCGTCGGACTCGGCTTTCCGCGCGTCAAGGCCCAGGCGCTCGGCGTCGGCGAGCCGCGCCTCGGCGCCGTCAAGCATCGTCGATACGGTCGATACGTACGAGGCGTTATACAGGAGCCTTAACGACTCGTCGTCGACGACGAGCCGGACACGGACCGTCGTCGACGCGGCTCCCTTCACGGAGGATAGCCGCTTCCATTCCATCGTGACGGGGGGATTCTTCAGGAACAGCTCGGAGAAGAGGCGGTCCTTCCCGAGCGACTCCATGACCACGGCTATCGCGGCGCGGAGCGCGTCATTCTGGGCCTCGGCCTCGGTATCCCCTTCGCCTCCGGCCTCGGCTACGTAATTCGGGCCCTCGGCGACGAAGGTCGCGTCCTTAGGCATGGCCGAGGCCGCGCCCGCGAGCGAGCATATCAAGGCCAACGCAATGGCCGGTCGTTTAATCGAGGTCCTCATGGCGGCTCCTTGAGCGGTCGCTCGTATCGGGGCGCTACGCCCTTTAAGCCGGGGTCGCAGGCTTCAATAGCCAGGCGCTAGCCTCGTCCAGTATCTTAGACAGGATGACTATATGGATCTCGCCCTTGGCCCGCTCGAGCTCCCGGGCCAGGCGCTCGGCCCCGCGCTTCTCCGAGCCGTAGCGCGCCGCGAGCTCGGCCCGCCTGGCTTCC
>JAHIWG010000083.1 GCA_018816345.1 Spirochaetota bacterium
ACCTGGTGGACGCGAGGCGCGCGGCCGCGTCCGAGGCGACGCGGCCGGCGCGCGCGCGGCCGGAACCCGTCAAGGCCTGAAGCCGCGGCTGTTAGGGTTGCCGTTGGGACTGGTCGTCGGCCTCGGCAGGGGGCGCCCGGGGATGACCGCGTACACGTCGGGCTTGTACATCGCCTCGGCCGTCACGGCGGGCAGGAAGAATTCTCCCTCGTACGTCTTGTTGACGAAGAACCTGAAGCGCTTCGTCTCGCCGCGCCCTAGGCCGAAGTAGGTCATGACCCTGTCGTCCCTGGTATCCTGGTAGTCGAACTGCGCCGATGACGAGTCGGAATCGCCGGACCGGCCTACCCTGAGGTTCGTGATCTCCCAGCCGGAAGCGGCCCTGAAGGTCAGCGCGACGTCCGAGAGGGCCTCTCCGCTCGTGTTCCGGGCCGACAGCTCGACTATGAGGTCGCTGCCGAACGGAGCCCTGGCGGGATCGATAGAAGCCTCCGACGCGTCGAGGTAGCGGACCTGTAGCGCGAGGCCCTCCGAGCGGACCTGCTCGTAACCCGGCTTGGGCGTCCCCGTGGCGACGACCCGCGCGTAGACGGGGGCGGCCGAATCGTTCACCAGGTCCACCCGGAGGCTTCCGGCCGTCGCCGCGAGCGGCACCCGGGCCATGGACTTGGAGATGCTTACTGCGCCCGAGCCGCCGTCGTAGGAGTAGCGCACGGACGCGGAGCCGCTCGTGGCCGCCTTCATGAACGGCAGGGACGCGACGAGGGCGAAGCTGAGGTCCTGGGTAGAGTAGCCGGAGTCCGAGGAGAGGTCCTCCGCTAGTTGCTTGAATATTGGGAGGCCCCGGGCGGAATCGCCGAGGGCGTTGAACGCGTCGAGTACTATGGCGCGGTCGCGGAGCACGGATCCGTAGACCCTCTCCATTCCGTCATAGCGCTGGACGTTTGCCGGGGCCTCGCGGAGGACGGCGATGGCGCGGTCGCGCATGCCGGCGAGGGCGTAGGCCGCCGCCGCCTGGTAGAGGGCCGCGACGGGATGGGGGCCGTATTCCATGTAGCGGTTCATCGACGCGATGTCGGGGCTGCCCGCCAGCGCGAGCACGTAGAGCCGGTACGCCTGCTCGGCCTTGGAATAGGCGGCCTGGGCGTTCCAGGACGAGCTCTGGCCCTTCAGGTAGGCGAGCGCGGGACTCATCATGGTGTCGGGAACGGTGAAGCCCTGGCGCCTGGCCATGGTAAGGAAGTGCGTGACGTAGGCCGATAGCCAGGCGCTGTCGTCGTAGGAACCGGGCCAGAACACGAAGCCGCCGCGGGTCGTCTGGTAGCCGGCCATCTTGGTGATGGCCGCCGCGACGTTGGTGCGGGCCGCCTCGGCCTGCTCCGGCGTCAGGTTCATGGCGTCGGCGAGGAAGAGCTGCGGGAAGGCCTTGCTGACGGTCTGCTCGCCGCAGCCGTGCGGGTAGCCTATGAGGTAGCCCAGCCGGCCCGACAGGTCGATGGGAGGCACGAGGGACAGTTCCAGCCAGGCCTCGTTCGAGCCTTCTATGCCCGGAAGCGCCGACTCTATAGCGCCCTTGGCCTTTCCGGCCAGCATCGACGCGGAGACGGAGGTGACGGGCACCGACGACGAGCGTACCGGCACGTCGACGCTCTGGCTCGACGCGCGCCCGCCGGGCCCGGTCGCGGTGACCGACAGCCTTACGGCTCCGGCCTTGTCGGCCACGCGGACCTGGAACGACGTCGCCTGCTCGCCTTCCTCGAGGAAGGTCACGGCCTTGGAGGAGTCGCCTACGATGGACGCCCCGCCCTCCACGTCGAGCCGCACGGTCGCCTGGGCGCCCTTGCCCATGAACCCGAGGAGGGAAACGGGCACGGTCAGGAGCTCGCCTGGCCCCAGGACGCGGGGAGCGGTCATATAGGCCATCAGCTCGGAGCGCACGGGCGTCTCGAGCTCGGCCTTGCCGTAGGCGCCGTCGGGGGTGCCGGCGACGACCATGAGGCGTACGGCGCCGACGTAGGGCCCGAGCCCTATCTCGTGGGAGTCCTTGGCGCCCTTGGCCAGCGAGAACGGCCCGAGGTACTTGACCACGGGCGGGAAGCGGCTGATCTTGCGCGTGCCGCCCGCGTCGCCGAACTCCGAGCCGCCTATCGATATGAGGGTCTGGAGCTTGCCCGAGTAGGCGCCGGCCACGTCCTTATAGAGGTCGAACGACTGCAGGAGGCTCGCCTCCTTCTTATAGAACTCGTTCCAAGGATTAGGCGTGACGTAGCGCGTGATGCCGAGGAGCCCCTCGTCGACGACCGCGAGGGTATAGGTCATGGGCTTCCCCGCCCGCTCCGATACGGTGACGATAGCCTTACTCATAGGCTCGAGCGCCGCCGGGGCGGAGATCACGGGCTCGAGGCGCGTGGCCTTGTCCTCTACCATCACGGGCACGACGCCGTATAGCCTGATAGGCAGGTCGTTAAGGGTCTGAAGGTGAGGCTGGACGAAGCTCGCGTGCACGTAGACGTTTGGCGCCATCTCCGGCGTGGCCTTGAATTCGTAGACCGTCTCGCCGTCCTTGGCGTCTATCCACTCCTCCTTGAGCACGCGGCCGGCCCGCTCCACGGTGACGAAGGCGCGGCCTTCCTTGTTGGACGGGAAGCTGACCCTGACGGGTTCGCCCACCGAGTAGGATTCCTTATCGGCGCTCATGGAGAGCATCACGGCCGAGCCGCCGCCCTCGCCCTTGCCTCGGCCGGCCCAGCCTGGCCAGTCGATATAGAACACGGAGCCGGCGGCGTGGGACCCCCTCGCCGAGCCGCCCGTGGAATCGACGACGCGTATCAGGTAGCGGCCCCACTCGGGGTAGTTGATCCTGAGCTTCCAGGACGCGCGGCCGTTCTTGACGACGACGCTATCCTTGGCTATCTGGCGCCGGTAGACGTCGCTCGCGCGCTCGGCCAGGCTCTCCTGGCCCTTCTCCCACCACCAGCGCCACTCGAGCTTATAGAGGAAGACGTCGACGCGCCCGTCGCCCGCGGGCTTGCCTTCCCGGTCCACGAGGAGCAGCTCGACGGGATGGTCCTTGTCGGTCAGGAGCATGCCACGCGACGCGTCCCCGGAAGGCAGCTTGACGCCGACGTAGCGGGAATACGGATGGAAGTCAACGGAGAACTGCTCGCTGGAGAAGAGGCCGGAGCGCTCGAAGGCGCGCGACAGGAAGCTCGCGGTCAGGGGGCCGGGCGCCTCGGAATCGGGCGAAAGGTCCACGCGGAAGCGCGCGGCTCCGGTCCCGTCCAGGAAGCCCTCGTACAGGATTTCCCTCTGGCTCGGGGCCGTCCGCAGGGGATCCTGGAACGAGAAGCCCTTATAGTCGCCGGGCGCCTTGCCCGAGGCCGACAGGACCATCGATACGTCGGCCTTGAGCCCCGGGGCCGGGGCGCCGTGGAGCCATGCCGCCTTAAGGCCCATATCCGAGAGGTCGGCAGCGACGTAGGGAGCCTCGCCGTAGTCTAGGGACAGCTTGAGCCTATTGGGCATGACCGTCTCGACCTTGACGGCCTTCGTGAAGGCCTTGCCGCCTACGCTCACGCGGGCCGTCCACGTCCCCGTCGGGGAGCTCTGGTCGGTGCCCGTCTTGATATAGTAGAAGCCGCCGACCGACGAGGTATAGGTAGCCTGCCTCGTTACCTGGCCGAGCGGGTTCTCCAGCTCGAAGCGCACGGGGTGGTCGGCGGGAAGGGTCTCGAGCCTATCGTAGAGTACGAAGCACAGGTGTATATCGTCGCCCGGGCGCCATACGCCGCGCTCGCCGTAGATGAAGCCCTTGACGCCCGACTCGGCCTTCTCGCCGCCTACGTCGAAATGGCTTACGGCGAGGCCCTGGGCCGCCGAAAGCTTGAGGAAGCCGCGCTCGCGGCCGGTCTTGGCGCCGGCGGCCTCCGCGACCGCGAAGAACGGCTCGACCGGAGCCCCGGCGGAGGAGACCCCCGTCGGCCGTAGGACGGCCAGGCCGTTCTTATCGGCGGTAGCCTTGGCCATCTCCCTCATCGCGTAGCTGTATAGCGCGACGCTGGCCCCGGACAGGGGCTTGGCGCTCCGGAGGTCGCTCGCCACGACGTGCCAGGCGCCGTCGACGTCGCGCTTGGCCGACAGGGCGACGTCGGAGACGAGGACGTTGCGCCTCGCGGTGCGGTCCCTGCCGTAGCGTTGCACGTAGAACGCCGGATGGGCCGGATCGTCTCGGTAGCGGTAGTACTGGTCCCAATCGAACCACGAGTCGTAGTAATCCCAGTAGGACGACTCGTCGCCCTGGTCGCGTATCTCGACCGGCGGGAAGGTCCACTTACCGAGGTTAGTGTAATCGTTGGGGCTGACGTAGCGGATATGCTCGTGCCCGAAGGCGACGCGTAGCTGGAATAAGCCGTCGGGATGCTTGGCCAGGAGGGGCGACAGGTCGAGGGCGTACGGCACCCACTGGTTCTTCTTGTCGTCGGTCCAGCCTAGGTCGACCTCCTCGCGCCAGACGACGTCGCCGACGCGCTTCAGCTCCTTGGCGCCGTCGAGCTCGTTGACCTGCAGGAACTGCAGCATATTGTCGCCGTACACGCGCAGGGCCTCGACGACGACCTTGGAGAGGTTCCTCGTCTCCAGGACCACGCGCGTGCCCTGGCTGGACGGAACGATGACGCCGCCCGCCTGGAAGCGCGCCTCGGGTTTCTGCCAGTCGAAGCGGACCGTCGCCTGCACCGGCACCGCTATGGCCCCGAGCGACGAGCTCTTAAGGCCCTTCTCTATCGTGACGTCGACGGTATCGTTCCATTGGAGTGACGAGTAAACCCGCACGAGCCCGCCCTCGGCCTCGTAGCGCAGTTCCCCGGAGTCGGAGGCGCGGATGAGGCCTCGGAAATCCTGGTCCTTGGCCACGGGGGCGCTGAACGCGACGTTCAGGCAGGCTGGTCCTCCGGCCTCGGGCCCCGACACCGATAGGAGCTCGAAGCTGCTTTCCGCCGGGATCCTGTACTCCTCGGAGCCCTTGACGGCGGAGCCAATCGGCTTGCCGTTCCAGGACAGGACCAGGGTAGAGTCCGACGAGGAACGGGGTATGCGCTTCACGGTGAAGCGGTGCCGCCCGTCGCCCTCGTGGCTCCACGAGATGTCGAGGGGGGAGGTCCCGACCTTAGCCGACACGAGGCGCTCGACGTCCGCGGTAGAGGGCGCGTCGTCGGAACGCAGGGTCCCGTCCAGGGACAGGCTGCCGTCGAAGGCGGCGTAGAGGGCGCCCGGGCTCACCGAGAGGCCGGGTTCCGCGGCGCGAACCTTGAACGAGAACCAGCCGTTGCTCGGCTCGCCTATGGCCGCGAAATCGAAGGTCGCCGTATAGGTCCGTCCGGGCGCCAGGGGGGTCGAGGGACGGAAGTCGGCGCGGCTTCCGTCGGCGCTCCAGCGTACCGTCCCTTCCAGGGCCGGCTCGAAGCTGAACGGGTTGGCGCCGGCTACCGCCTCCGCGTCTCGCCCCGAGCTCAGCACCACGCTCAG
>JAHIWG010000084.1 GCA_018816345.1 Spirochaetota bacterium
CGCCTTGGTGCGTCGTAGATGTTGACCTGAAAATGGAGCAAGAGACCGTGAGGGTTATCATTGGTCACCTTCCCTTGTTGCCATTCGCCTGCCCGGTTTGCGGAGCCATGAGTCCTGTACACGACCACCGCAAGCGAACGTAAGTGCCAATTTCACCCCATCTTGACGTTTTAATAGTCTGATGGTTTGAGCAGATACGGAAGCAGGTCGTCGACGTTGGCGTCCAAGGCTCGATCCGCTAGTTGATCGAATACATAGATCAGATACTTTACAGCTTCGTGCCCGTTAAGTTGCGCGGTCTGTAGGAGAGAATAGAACGCGGCGCTCGCGGTCGCGCCCGATGGGGAATCCATGAAGATCCATCCATTGCGCCCGACCACGAAGGGCCGGATCTGGCTCTCGACGAGGTTGGTGTCAGGGCGTAAGAGGGCGTGGTCAATATAGCGCGAGGCCTTTGGCCACTCGATCAGCGCATACGAGATGGCCTTGCCAAGGTTGCTCTGCGGTACGACCGATCCGTTCCTGGCGTCGAGCCATGCCCGGATACGCGCGAGGGCGGGAGCCGCCTCGACGGCGCGCATCGCGGTAAAGGAGTCGTCATCGAGCCGGCCCCTGTCGAGACGATCACGGAGTCGGCGTTCGACGGCGTAGAGTTCCTTAATGAGTTCAAGCATCTGCCCGGCCTCGCCCGTCTTGCCGGCCGATTCGAAGGCCTCGAAGAACTTGCGCCTGATATGCGCGAAACAGCCGACGTGCACGATGCCGGGACTCTGGCCGATGCCCGAATAGCCGGCGTACCCGTCTGTCTGCAGGTAGCCCTTGTACCCTGCGAGGAGCGCATTGGGAATACGAGCCGCGCGCGTCGGCTTGTATACGAACCGTACGATAGGTCGCTTATCCCGGTATCCGTAGTTTACCCACATGTACGACTTGCTCGTAGGCTCCTTGCCCAGTATTCGGTGCACCTGCACAGGCGTCTCGTCCATCAGGAGCACCGGCGAGCGTTTCAAGTCGCGTTCCATAGCCTCGATGAGGGGCGAAATCCTAAGCGACGTACGCACCGTCAGGTTCGAGAGCGTGGTCCTCGAGATATCGAGGCCTGAACGCTCGTATATCTTCTCGACACGGTTGAACGGGATGCCGTCGGCGTACTTGGCGGCTATGCATAGGGCTATCGAGCGGTTCGTGAAGTCGCTGCCCTTGACGATCTTCGCGGGCCCCTTGGCCGTGACGATGGTCTTCTCGTCGCTCTCGCCGAACTCATCGCATTTACATGGCCCGTAGACATTCTTCAGGTGCACGATCCTGACGACCTTCGCCGGAACAAGATCGAACTCCTCGCTGCGCTCCTGCTTGAGGAGGGGACGTGCGGTACCACAGCAGGGGCAAGCCTTTTCTTCATCGCTCAGGTCATGGACGACTTCGACGGTCTCGTCAGGAGTAGAGCGCTTCTTGCGGCCGGCGTTAGAACGAGCGTGCTCCTTGACGACTGTCGTGGGTTCTTCCGTCTCGGCTCTGTCGCTCTCGACCTCGGCTTCGTTGAAGAGGCGGTACTGCAGTTCGTCGGCCGGTGACAGCTTCTCGCTCGAAGCGCCGAAGAGCTCGCGCTCCCGAGCGAAGAGCTTCTCGTTTAAAAGGAGAAGTTGCCGCTTGAGTGCGGCGTTCTCCTCGGCGAGAGCCTGGACTAGTTTCGAGAGTTCGTCGATCCTATCTGATTCGCTCGTAGCCATATCCGCCATAAAGAAATTCTATCATGGCGGAAGTCTTTAAACAAGCGCTATTTAAGCGACGCTCGTGTATTCTAGACGTTTGTGCTCTGAGAAGATATTGATTCCTCTAAGCAATGCCTTGAGCTGCATTCGGGTAACCTCGCTCGGGATTTCGTCGGGACCTGGCCATGGAAACGAATCCGCTTCGAGCCTCTTCTGCCATAGGCAAAAGCCTGTCGCATCCCAATATAGTATCTTGATGACGCGCCGCGTCTTGCCGCAGAAAACGAAATACGCGCCGGACAACGGGGACTCCGGCAACGATGCCTGGGCAATTTCAGAAAGCCCGTTTATCTGCTTTCGCATATCCGTGAACCCGGTTCTAAGGAAGATCAGCTTATCTTTTGAAAACACCATGGCAAGTCTCCTTGCCGAAAAGTGTCACACTGAAATCAGATTATGAAAATATGGGGTAGAATTGGCACTTACGACTTGAAGGGTCGCATGATCGACGCCAAATGACTGGACCGATGAACCTCGGAGCAGAACGGCCGGGACGAAGCCCGTCGCTCGCCCGCGTCTTCATGTCGGCGCTCCTGCTCGGGTTCGTCGCCGGCGCAGCCTGGGCCGACGGCCCCCCGCAACTCGCCCCGATAAGCGGACGCTACTATACGCTCGAGGCGGTCCGTTCGAGCCTCGCCCCCAATACGATCAGGATCACCCTAAGGTCGCTGGGAGATTTTTACCTTAACGGGAAGGGATACCCGCCGCTGACTATCGAACTCCGTTCGGCGAGCCTGGCCACCCCGGGCACTCAGCGCCTTGAGACAGAGGGAGTCGATAGGAACGGGCTCGTATCCTGGTCCGTCCTGCTACAGGAGGATCAAGAGGATCCCATCCGGCTCATCGGCCGAATATATGCGATCGTCTGCGGCGAGTCCCTGTGCCAACCCATCGCCGATGATGTCGAGCTGGAAATCCGCCCCTGATCGAGCCGGTCCCGCGCGCCGCCAGTTATCGACCGCCGCCTTCCGTATGGAAGCCCAAGGGAAAATCCTGCCCGATGGAGAAGGTGACGGGATACTGCCTGATGCCGCGATACTTGGCGGTCAATACCGGGAGCAGTTCCTCTACGCGAAGGGCCAATCCCCTGGCGGTTATCTCCCCCTTGCCCGGTTCCGTGACGGCTTCGAGCAGGACGTAGGTGAAAAGACCATGCCCCAGCTCCCTGGCCTCCACCGCCGCCTGATCCTTCGTAGTAGAGGCCACGATGACTACCCCGGTCGCCCGACCCAGCTTGGCGAGCGCCGTCTCTTCTGCTGCGCCTCGGGCCGTGAAGCGCGAAGCGAAGGCGCCGGAGTTGCAGGCGTCGACGAACATGACCTGCTTCTTTGCGCGTATCGCGGCGAGCGCCGTTCGCATCTCCGAAGCAGAAACACCTTGAGTCGAGCATCGCTCGAGGCTCGTCATCTGGGTAACGCCGTGGAGCACATAGTAGAATTCCGAGTCTCCCGACGGAACGTCCAGGGCTATCCC
>JAHIWG010000085.1 GCA_018816345.1 Spirochaetota bacterium
CTAAATAATATAGCTATTTCCCTATATTTTGACAAATCAGACAGGGGGAAAAGGGCGCCCCCGACGAGGCGGAGGCGCCCTAAAATAATCCGGCAGGGTACGAAATCAGTCCTTGTATATCGGCTTGGCCACGTAGTGCGTATGCAGCAGCTCGTGGGCCTTGTGGCTTCCGGGCTGCTCTAGGAATTCCTTGTAGACGGCCCCGATATGGGGGTTGTGGTGAGAGCAGCGGTAGGTGCTGTGCTCGTCGTCGGAATAGATGCCCGCCATGCGCTTCTGCCGGACCGAGTCGGTGGCGCCGTAGGGCTGGCCGCCTCCGCCTATGCATCCGCCCCTGCACGCCATCACCTCGATGAAGTGCCAGGGCACGTCCTTGCCCTCGGCCTTGGCCTTGCGCACTTCCTCGAGCACGGTCGCGATATTCCCCATCTGGTGGGCGACGGCCACGCGGACCTCGGTGCCCTTGACGTGGACGCGCGCCTCCTTGATGCCGGAGATGCCCCGAACGCCGGTGAAGTTGACGTCCTTGAGGTCTTCCTTGGTGATGAGGTAGTACGCCGAGCGGAGGGCCGCCTCCATGACGCCGCCCGTGGCGCCGAAGATGGTGCCCGCGCCGGTGTAGGGGCCCATCGGGCTGTCGGCTTCCTCCTCGGGAAGGTTGACCAGGTCGATGCCGGCCTGCTTGATCATGCGGGCGAGCTCCCGGGTCGTCAGCGTGACGTCCACGTCCCTCTCCCCGGAGGAGTACATGTCCTTGTTGCGGCCGTTCTCCCACTTCTTGGCGGTGCACGGCATGATCGAAACGGAGAATATCTTCTTCGGATCGACCTTGGCCTGCTGGGCCCAGAAGGTCTTGATCATGGCGCCCATCATCTGCTGCGGGCTCTTGGCCGTGGAGAAGTTGGGTATCATGTCCGCGTAGTACTTCTCCATGTAGTCTACCCAGGCCGGGCAGCACGAGGTGATGAGCGGCATCACGTCCTTGTTCTTGCCCGCTGCGAAGTCGGTGAAGCGCTTCACGAACTCCGTGCCCTCTTCCATGATCGTGAGGTCGGCCGAGAAGTTGGTGTCGAACACCACGTCGAAGCCGAGGCGGCGGAGGGCCGTGTATATCTTCTTCGTGATCACGGCGCCGGGCTCGAGGCCGAATTCCTCGCCGAGGGCGACGCGGACGGCCGGGGCGATCTGCACGACGCAGGTCATGTCGTCGGCGCCGGTCTTGAGGAGGGCGTCCCATACTTCCTTGGTCTGGTCGTGCTCGTAGATGGCGCCTACCGGGCAGTGGGCCGCGCACTGGCCGCACTTGATGCACGGGCCGTCTGCCAGCTTCACGTCGGCGGCGGGGGCGATGCGGGTGCTCTCGCCGCGGCCGAGGAACTCGATGGCCCAGACGTTCTGCATCTGCTGGCATACGAGTACGCAGCGCCCGCAGCGGACGCACTTGTCCGGGTTGAGTATGAGCGAACCGGTGGACGTGTCGATAGGCAGGTCGCGGAGCCTCTTCTCGAAGGGCTGCTCGCGGATGCCGAATTCGGCCGCGAGGGTCTGGAGCTCGCACGAGCCGTTGCGCGGGCACTGGAGGCAGTCGTCCGGGTGGGTGGACAGTATCAGCTCTATGACCGTCTTGCGGACCTGGACGATCTCCGGGTCGTGGGTGATGACGCTCATGCCCTCCTCGAGGGGAGTGCAGCACGCGCGGAGCATCTTGGGGTTGCGCTCTACCTTGACGACGCAGATGCCGCAGGCCGCCCACGGGGGGAGGTCGTCGTTATAGCAAAGCTTGGGTATGCGTACGTTGACTTTCTCGGCCGCGTCGAGGATCGATGTTCCCTCGGCGACCTGAACGGGTATTCCGTTTATCTTGGCGTTGACCATGGGGCCTACTCCTTATTTCTTCACTACGGCGCTGAACTTGCAGGCCTTGAAGCACTCGCCGCACTTTATGCACTTAGACGCGTCGATGGTGAATTTCTGGGCCTTATCGCCCGAGATGCAGTTGACGGGGCACTTGCGCGCGCAGAGGCTGCAGCCTATGCACTTGGCCTTATCGATGCTGAAGACGACCAGGTCCTTGCACTTGCCCGCGACGCAGCTCTTGTTGACGATATGGTCGACGTATTCCTGCCTGAAGCGCTTGACCGTCGACAGCGTCGGGTTGGGAGCCGTCTGGCCGAGCCCGCAGAGGGCGGCCTTCCTCATCGCCAGGCCTATCTTCTCGAGCTTCTCGAGGTCCTCCATAGTGCCGAGGCCCTTGGTGATCTTCACCAGGATGGCGTGCATCTGGTTGGTGCCGATACGGCAGGGCGAGCACTTGCCGCATGACTCGTCGACGCAGAATTCCATGTAGAACCTGGAGACGTCCACGACGCAGTCGTCCTCGTCCATGACGATGAGCCCGCCCGAGCCCATCATGGAGCCGAGCGAGGTCAGGCTCTCGTAGTCGATGGGCAGGTCGAGGAATTCCTCGGTGATGATGCCGCCGGACGGACCGCCGGTCTGGGCGCCCTTGAATTTCTTGCCGTCCTTGATGCCGCCGCCGATGTCGAAGATTATCTCCCGGAGCGTCGTGCCCATCGGCACCTCGACGAGGCCGGAGTTGTTGATCTTCCCGGTCAGCGCGAACACCTTGGTGCCCTTGCTGGTCTCGGTGCCTATCTTGGCGAACCAGGCGGAGCCCTTCGTGAGGATCACGGGGATATTGGCCCAGGTCTCGACGTTGTTGATGATGGTCGGCTTGCCCCAGAGGCCCTTGACCGCGGGGAAGGGAGGCCGGGGGATGGGCATGCCGCGGTTGCCCTCGATGGACTGCAGCAGGGCCGTCTCCTCGCCGCAGACGAAGGCGCCGGCGCCGAGCCGTATCTCGATGTCGAAGGAGAAACCGGTGCCCAGGATGTCGTCCCCGAGGAGGCCGTAGTCCCTAGCCTGCTGGAGGGCTATCTTGAGCCTCTCGATGGCGAGGGGGTACTCGGCGCGTATGTATACGAAGCCCTTGGTAGAGCCTACGGTATAGCCGCAGATCGCCATGGCCTCGATGACCGAGTGGGGATCGCCCTCGATGGTGGAGCGGTCCATGTACGCGCCCGGGTCTCCCTCGTCGGCGTTGCAGACGACGTACTTCTGGTCCGACTCGACGCCCTTGGAGAACATCCACTTGCGCCAGGTCGGGAAGCCGGCGCCGCCGCGGCCGCGGAGCCCCGCCGCCTTGAGCTCCTCGATGACGTCGTCGGGCTTCATCGAGGTCAGCACCTTCTCGAGGCCGGCGTAGCCGTCGCGGGCTATGTACTCGTCGATGTTCTCGGGGTTGATGATGCCGCAGTTCCGGAGGACGATGCGGTACTGCTTCTGGTAGAAGCCGATGTCCTCCACCTTGATGCGGTCCTTCTGCCTCTCGTCCTTATAGAGCAGCCTCTTGACCTCGCGGCCCTTGACTATCTGCTCGGAGATGATCTCCTTGGCGTCCTCGGGCTTGACCTCGACGTAGAACGACTCGGAGGGCAGGACCTTGACGATGGGGCCCTTCTCGCAGAATCCGAAGCAGCCGGTCTTGACGATCTGGACTTCGTCCTGGACGCCCATCGCCTCGGCGCTCGCCTTGAGCTCCTTGTAGATATCGTCGGCGCGGCTCGATTCGCATCCGGTGCCGCCGCAGACTAGAATGAAATGCTTGTACGCCATGATTTCGGCCTCCGCCCTAGTTCTTTACTATGTCGACCGCGGGCCGGTCGTAGATATGGTTCTGGACGAGCGTCTTGCCGACGACGTGCTTGACGACGATGTCGCGCGCGGTCGCGGCGTCGACCTTGCCGTAGATCGTCGCGGGCATGCCCGGCATGACTATCTCGACCGTCGGCTCGACGTGGCAGAGGCCCATGCAGCCGGTCTGCCTGATGATCACGTCCGCGTTCAGGGAGTGCTCGTCTATCGACTTGACGATCTCGTCGAAGGTCTGCTTGGCGCCGGCGGCTATGCCGCAGGTTCCCATCCCGACGATGATCTGTATGTTCTTTCCTTCGACGTCTCTCTTGATCATCTCGCCCTTCTTCTCCTCGCGGAGGATCCGGAGCTGTTCAAGGGTCATCTTCGCCATATTGGTTCCTTTCGTCACGAGGCTTCCTGCGAAGCCAGGTATTCCCGGACCGACACGAGCGCGCCAGCGTCGTCCAGGCTGCCGACGGCCTCGATAATCTCGGACCGCCGTATCTCGTAGTCGACGCCGCGGGCCTCGGCCTTGCGCCGTATCAGTAGCTCGTAGTCGCCGTCGAAGCACATCGCCGACAGGAAGAGCCCCGCCACGTCGCCGAGCGGCGGCGTATCGAGCCCGTCCGCGGGGAACGCGAACGAGAAGCGCGTGCCTTCGCCCTTGCGCGACGACAGCCCGTAGGAGCCGCCGGCGAGCTCGAGCGATTGCAGGAGGAACGGTATGCCTAAGCCTACCTTCCGCCTCGAGTGCTTTAGCCCGTCCGTGTAGAACGGGTCCTTGGCCCTCTCGAGCTCCTCCTCGTCCATTCCCTTGCCGTCGTCCGAGACGCATGCCTCCACGAGGCCGCGTCCCTCCGTAACGCTCACCGATACGGTTCGCGCGCCGGCCTCTACCGAATTCTGCACGAGGTCGAGGAGGAAGTCGCAGACGGCGAAGTGCATCGAGCTATCCTAGGTTCTTATACTTCGCGATTATCTCCGGTACCTGGTCCTTCGTTAGCTTCCCGTAGACGTCGTCCCCGACCATCAGCACGGGAGCCAAGCCGCAGCAGCCCACGCAACGGACCGCGTCGATGGAGAACAGGCCGTCCTCCGTGACGTCGTGGCCCTTGATTCCCAGGATGCTCTCCGCTTCCTCTACGAGGCTCTGCCCGCCCTTGAGGTAGCAGGCGGTGCCGAGGCAGATGGCCATGCGGTACTTACCCGGCTTCGTGGTCTTGAAATAATGGTAGAACGTGACCACGCCGTAGATCTTCGCCAAGGGCATGTTCAATTCCCTCGACAACCTCTCTGCGGCCTCCCGCGGAATAAAGCTGAACTCCTGCTGTACGCGGTGGAGTATCATGATCAAGCTCCCCGGCTTGTCCTTCCACTCGCGTACGAAGCTCATGAGCTCTTTCGAGAACTCAATCTGAGCTACTGCCATACGTTTCCCCCCTATGTACATCGATAAAAACATATCGATAGTATTTTGGCGCTAGTGTATCCGAGCGCGTTTGAAATTACAATCGTTTTGAAATCGAATAGTGCTTGTTCCAGAATAAAATTTCAAATGGTGATTGATATGTTTCAAATACTGAATCATTTTTGGGCCTTGCATAAGCCAGGATGAGCTAGCATGACGGACCATAATAATTTTAAGATGGAAAAGAATAATAAGAAAGGTTAATATGTACGTATGCTCGTAAAAAGTGTACTTGAATCGGTTGCAGGCGTTTTCCCCGTCGTCCAGTCGGGAATCCTTTCCTTTTGGATCGCGTTATTCTCGTTTTCCATCGCGCTTTCGCTCTATAGGATCCGCGCTAAGGTATATCCTTTCGCGGCAATATACTTCGGCGCCTCGGCTTTGGCGTTCTCGAGCCCGGCGCTCGCCGGCGCTCTCGGACTACCCGCTCTTCCCGTGACCTTGGCGCTTGTGGCGGCTAGTAGGTTTTCCCTGGCTATCGTCACCGGCAAGGCCTGCGATTCGCTCATACATAAGGCTTGGCTCGTCGGCTCGCTCGTCGCGTCCTCGGCGATCGTCGCGGCGGCGATCATGGCGGCCGTCGTCGGGCCTTCATCCTACGAGGCCGCGGAGGCGGGCGCGATGGTCGTCTTGGCCCTCCACGCCGTCGCCGCGACGCCATTCTTCGCGCTCGCGGCAGGCGGCGCGCCCGCGGCTCCGAGGCTGATCGGGGGATCCGCGCCTTGGGGCCTCGTCTGGGCCTCCGCCGCGGCGCTCTCCGCGGCCCGGCTCCTGGGCTTCGACGCTCCCGACGCGCTCGACGGCTACGCAGCCATCGCGGTCGTCGCGGCGGACGGAGTGATGGGGCTCGCCGTCCTCCTGGGCGTCATGCTCGAGCTGGCCAAGCCGGCTCCCGAGGATACCGCCCTCGACGATTACGCCCTGAAGATGGACGCCTATACCGCCAAGGTGGGCGCGTCCATCAAGCGCTTCATCCCTACGGAATTCCTCCAGCACCTCGAGAAGGCCGATTTCTTCGACTTGAAGCTCGGGGACCACGTCAAGAAGGACATGACGATATTCTTCTCCGATATACGCGCCTTCACGGAGATGTCCGAGCGGCTGACCACCGAGGAGAGCTTCTCGTTCATTAACTCCTACCTCGCTCGCGTCGTGCCGGTGATCAACGACCACGGCGGCTTCGTCGACAAGTACATGGGCGACGGGATAATGGCCCTGTTCGCGGAGCACGGCGGGGCCGACCAGGCGGTGGAGAGCGCCGTCGAGATGCAGAAGAAGATGGTCGAGTACAACGGTCACCGGGCCAAGGTCAACTACCGGCCAATATCGATGGGTATCGGCATCCATACCGGCCAGCTCATGCTCGGCGTCGTAGGCGTCGCCGACCGGATGGAGGGTACCGTCATATCCGACGCGGTCAACCTCTCGTCGCGGCTCCAGAGCATCGCCAAGGCGTTCAATATACCCCTCGTCATCAGCGAGCGCACCTTCATGCAACTCGAGGACCCGGGAAAGTACAAGTACCGATTCATCGGCAAGGTACGGGTCAAGGGCAAGGACGCCCCCGTATCGGTGTTCGAGATCTTCGACGGGCTTCCGGAGGAGCTCTTCGAGCGCAAGATGAAATCGAACACCTTCTTCGAGCAGGGTATGCTGGCGTACTATCAGAAGGACTATTCGCAGGGCGTGTTCTATTTCAAGCGCGCCCTAGAGAACGTGCCCGATGACGGCGCCTCGCGCTTCTACCTCGAGACCTGCCTGCGCAAGGCCATCGCTCCCAAGCCCGCGGAGAAATAGCATAGGGTAAGCGCGGCAAGAAAAAGCCGTCGGCGAGGGCCGACGGCTTCTCTGTCTCCTAGATGACGGCGCTTAGGGCAGGTTGGCCATCAGGTCCTTGGCCACCGCGTCCTTGGCTACCTGGAGCAGGGCGGCGCGCCTGGCCGACGCCTCGTCCGAGGCTACGGTTATAGCCGTCTTCTCGGTGCTATACAGTATCGTTCCAGTGGAGAACTCGACGCAGCGTACCGTCATCCTGGCGGTAGCCTGCCACATCGAGCCGTCCTTCGCGGCGCCGTCGATCCTGGCGACGCCGTAGATGAGCCTCGCGAGCCCGCTGCCGTACTGCGCCCTGGCGGCCTTGAGGATGCCGTCGTCGTCGAGGGCGGCGACCATCGCGGCCGAGAGCGGGGCGAGGCCGGCCTTGAATTTCTCCTTGGCGAGCGTCTCGAAGAGGCCGCCCTGCGCGATGGACGTGGCCGCCGGCTTGCCGTCGTCGCCCAGGTCTATGACGACGACGCCGGTCGGGACGGTGCGGGCCGCCGAGGCTATCGTGTACTCGAACGATACCGAGCGCCTCTTCATCTCTTCGGCGATGGCCTCGACGAAGGCGCTATACGTAGGAGGCACGGAGTCGAGCAGCTCCTTGGTCGAATCGAGGTTGAGCGAGAAGCTGAGCGTCGCCTTGCCTACGAAATCGGGAGGAGGCGGCGCGAACGAGACGACGCCGTCCTGGTCGGTCATGGCGCGCTCCGTCCTGGAGACGATACGGCCCGACGACTGCCTGCGCTGGTAGGCGACGTAGACCTCGGCGCCCGGGATGCCCGGGGCGGAGTCGCCCTCGCCGAAGGTTAGCCTCGCCTTGAACGGCTTGGAATAGTCCTTGCCGAGCCCGGCGGTCGTCGGCGCGTCGAGCCTGGCGAATCGTATCTTGCCGAGCAGGGCGCGGGCCTTGTTGGCGTTGCGCTCCAGCTTGATGCCGGCATTGTCTATATCGGAGCCGGACGCGGCGACGACCGCCGCGGCGTAGCTCTTTATGGCGTCGAAGAACCTGCCCGACGAGGCGGCGGAGTCTCCTGCGGCCTCGGGCTTCGCGACGGCGTCTTCTTTTTCCTTGAAGAGCGCGGCGATGCGGGCCTTCTCCTTGTTCAGGTCGGCCGTCATGTACTGGGCGAGTACGTAGACCGTAACCGCCTTCCCGTCGCGCACCGCGAAACGGTCCTTGATGGAGAAGCCCGAGACCTTGCTGGCGCCGGTCTGCTTGACGACGCTCGTCACGTCGGCGGTATAGGAGTCCAGCGTGCCCTTAGCCTCGCCTGTCGTCGCGACGCTTATGTCTACGCCCATATACCTGGTAATCTGGGAAATAAGCCCTATCGCGGCGTCCTCGGTAGCGAGGGCCGTATCGCCCGCGGAATCCGAAGAAGAGGCGACGAAATACGTAAATGTCGCGTCCGGGGCGGGCGTGGTCATGGTCCAATCCGGCGCCTTCACGGGCGCTGGCGCCGAGACGCACGAGACGGCGAATATCGCGCCGGATATCGCTAGCGATAGGCGCACCATTTTCCTCATAGGATCCTCCTAGAAAAGACTTTTATCTTAGTATAGACGGCTCGAAGGCGTTCCGGAAGGGAAAAAGCCTTCCGCAAGGCCCTCGTAGAATAAGGAGGCCTCTGTATAGGCGGTACATTAAAAAAAAGGCACCCTCGACGAGAGCCGAGGATGCCCGCAGGGCGCTACCTATCAGAAGCCTTCGTAGAAGGCGCTCTGGACGGCGTCCATCGCCCGCTGCTTCTCGGGCGTCTTGGCCACGGCGGCCTCGGCGTCGTTAAGGTACTTGTCGAGCTGGTTCTTAAGCACGTCCTGATCGATGGTGTAGATCTTGATGACGCGGTAGATGCGGCGATCTACCTCGGTCTTGGCCTTGGCGCCGGGCTTGTAGTACTGGAGGTAGACCCACCAGTCCGGGCCGGCCATGAAGCCGGAGAACCTGGCCTCAGAGACCGTCTTGACGACGTTCTCGAAATACTCCTGGAGCTGGTCGCGATCGCCGACCTGGGCCCCTGCGAACTTCTGCTGGACGCGGGTGGACAGGTAGCGGGCGATCTGGACGGGGGCGTCCATGTTATCCATGGCCGCTATGGTCCCCTGCTTGCTGGCGCCTTCCGAATCGAGGACGATGACGTACTTGCCCTTGTATTCGGGGAGCTTCTCGACTCCGCTGGGGCCGTTCTCGATGTAGGCCATGGTCCACGCGGGGACGTTGGCCCCGAGGGCGGTACCCTTATGCTCCAGGACGTCGGGCGTCAGGACCGTATCGGCGGGCTTGGGGCCTTCCGCGGGAGCCGGCTGGCTTACGCACGACGCTACGGCGAATACCGCCGCTAATACTAGGAGAACGCTTAGGATCTTCTTCACGATAACCTCCTTAAAGGTCTTTCGATGATATAGGCGCGGCCGCTAGCGCGAATCCGCCCCTTAAGGCTATATGTCAACGGGATACATTCCCTAATGACCCTCTTTACGGTGCGCAGGCTCACAATCCGCTGTTAAACGTGAAGGCCTTGCCCCGGCTGTACACGAGATAGAGGTCTAGGAGGCCGGCCTTGTCGGCCGCGTCGTACATCGCGTCCTCGAGCTTGTCCCGGGACTTGAACGTATACAGCGCCAGCTTCGTCTCGGAAGGGGAGTAGGATACCTGCTCCACCTCGCGGACTACCTTGCCGAGGGCCCGCCGCAGGTTGCTGATCTGCCGCGAATCGGGCGTGTTCTGGATGACGACCTCGTATCGGACGCCGCGCGCCATAGAGTTCTTGACTAGCGACTTGGTCTGATCGGTCATCTTCGGCATAGCGGACCAGACCGAGGCGGCGACCGCGTTCCCGATGGCGGATTCGCTGGACGTCGTGCTCATGACCTGCGGGCTCTGGAACGCCACGGAACCAAGCAGCTGGGCGGTTGAGGTGTCGTATATCTTCATCGACCCCTGGGCGGTAGCGTAGAATTTGCCTCCCGAGGACGACGGCGTGGAACTGAACGATATCTCCACGTAGACGTCGGCGTTATACTTCTGCGCTATGTACTGGATGAGGTCTATCGATCCGCCGGTCTCGGCCTGGTACGCCGACCGCTGGTCCTTCTTGTTCTTCTCGATCTGGTCGAAGTCCACGACCGATAGCCCGAGCTTCTCAAGGAGGAAGCGGTTGGCCTGATTGACGGCGACCTTGGCGGACTGAGGATCGATGCCCGCGGCCTCGTCGTAGTAGACCATGTACTGGAGCCGAGCCAGGTAGTTGTTGAGGAAGGCTTCCTCCTCCGGGGTCATGACGCCGGGCGCTGGAGGGGCGGAATCTACCGTTTCTACTGGGGCGGCCGTCGAGCCCGCCGCGGGCGCGGCGGCCGTTCCGCTTGCCGATCCCGACGGGGCGCCCGTTATCAGGGAGACGGCCCTATCCTTATACGCCTGTCCCGAGTCGGTCGTCTTCGCGGCCTCCTCGGGGGCCGCTGGCTCCGCGGGCGCGGGCTGGCTAACGCACGAGCCGAGCACTACGATACAGGTTGAAATAATACATAACATTCTTCTCATAATGGCGTCCCTTCCGAAACGTTCGAAAAATACTATAGCGCAGATGAAGCGCAAAAACACCGATGCTCAAGTTTTAAACGACTATCGATTAAAATCAAGTGCATCGGGATGAAAGCCCGCGGCTTAGTCCTTGACGGTAGCGAGCTGCGCTCGCGAGAGCGCTATTCGCCCATTCTGAAGGTCAGACCCGATCGATCCTGCTTTCCTGGCCGCGACGAGCGAAGGATCGAAGGTCGATAACGAGACGTCGGCGATGACCAACGGGTCTTTGCCGCCCGAGGTCAGCGTCCAACGGGCCTCCTCCGCGGGAGGCGTGGCTATGAGGACCGAGTCGTCGTAGCGGCCGTATATGCGAATGCCTTCCTTCGTCTGCACGGCGGCCGCGAAGAAGACTGAGTCATCCATCGTCGAGACGCCTAGGCCCGTTTCCTCGGTCCCGAGCGAGATGCCTCCATCGGCCTGGAGGATGAGCGGCGGGCCGCCCTCAAGCGCTATGGAGACCTCGGCCTCGCCCGAGACGAGGGTGAATGACAGGGAGGAGCCTTTCGGGGGCATTCCCGGGGTCCCCACGAGGAGGCGGTCTCCGGGTCCTAGGCTCAGGCTGCCTTCGGCGAGCCGCGCCCCCTCGCCCTCGATCGCCAGCCCGTCACCTAGGATCCCGCCCTCGAAGCCGCTCGCGTAGAGGAGGGCCTCGCCCTTCGCGGCTTCCTCGGCGATGAGGAACGCGGGATACGGGCCCGCGAGCACCCTGAGCTCGTCGTATATCGCGACGTAGCCGTCGGAGCCAGCTACCCGGCAGGCTCCCGGCCGGGCCCCGTACAGGCCGGCGCCGATAGAGCCTTCGCCGGCCGGCTGCTCGTCTATGTAGAATCTCACGAGCGTTCCCTCGGAGCCCGGGGCTACGTATACGGCGAGCCGGGTCGCGCTCGCGCTCAGCGAGGCCGTAGATACTTGCTTCTCGCCTCCCGATCCCAGGAAGACGCGGCCATTATCTATTCCTATGGCGAGGAGCGTCTCCCCGCCGAGGCCATAGGCGGTTAGGAGCGATCCCGACGCCTGCTCGGACTGCCCGGGCTCGCGCGCGATGACGACGACGGCCGTGAAAGGCGCGAGCGAGCCGTCGGCCGGGTCTAGGGGGAGGAGCGAGGAGGAGGAGCTAACGCCGCCTCCCTTTCCTAGCAGGTAGCCGAACCCGGAGGAGTAGGTCTCGAGGTACGGCTCCCCGAGGCTCGTCGGTTCCGAGGCTCGCGCCCGCGATCCTTTGTCCAGGAAGTCCCCGTCGAAGGTCAGCAGGCTCCAGGGGGAGGTAGAGGCGTACGTCGAGGACGGGCGAGAGGCCGTCGATAGCGGCAGCCTGATCTCGGAAGCCGCGAGCGGCGGAACGGAGAGCCCGGCCGGCGGCTGGAACGGGAAGAGCTCGGCCTTGACGATGTAAACCCCGCTGGCCGCGGGAGCTCGCCACGAGAGCCTGTCGGCGCGTTCCGATACATGCCCTACCGACTTGACGACGCCGTTAATAGTCCATCGAACCCAGGGGTCTATCCCGTCTCCGTAGTCGCCGTCGAGGCGGAGCAAGGAGACTTCTCCCGCGACCGGCGTTCCCGGATAGGCGGCGAGATCGGGCTCGTCGATAGAGCCGTTAAAGATGAGGATAGCCGTAGAACTACTTGATAGCACCGATCCGGAAGGGTTCCTGATGGACACGCGGAGCGTGTAGTATCCCTCGCCCAGAGCCTCGGGCAGGGTGAACGCCGGAAGCTCCCTGGTGATTTCCTTGACGGCGGTCGCGCCCCGCATAGAAGCGGCCGGGGTAGCGAAAACGATGCTCGCGGCCTCGATCCCGTCGGCGTCGGTAACCGAGACGCTGGCCGAAGCCGCCTCGGGCGCGCCGTCCATGCCGGTCACGACGAGCTCGAGGGGTTTCGAGGCCGAGACTCGCGCCCCCGCCGTTACTTGGGCGCCGCCGTTGAGAAGCTTGATCTCGTACATGGAATCGAGCTCGTCCTCGGTGAACAGCGAGCTCCCAACGTCGCATGACATGGCGAGCGCGCACAGGAGGATCGTTGTACTTAGAATCGAGCCCGGCTTTACTGGTCGCATATTAGTTTCCGAATATAAGTATAGCACCAAAGATATCTAGGAACAAGAAATATTAGAAAAAAACCTTAGCGGAACGGCCGTCTTCCGCCGTTTCGACGCCGAGCCGGCCAGACCATCGCTCTATGTCCAGGATCCTGGCTCTCGAATCCTCGGAGGTGGCTAGCGACGGGACGAACGTGCCGCGCTCTATCCTGATAGGCACGATCTCGATGCGATCGAGGGCCCCTCCGGAGAGTACCAGCCTGATCGCGGCCGTTTCGTAGGTATGGTCCGCGGCCATGTCGAAGATGAAGTTGCCGAGCGAGTAGATTATCAGGCCGTCGTTATACCGCTCGATAGACTGAAGCACGTGGGGATGGTGCCCGAGCACCGCGGTGGCCCCGGCGTCGATCGCCGCCCGGCCCAGCGACCGCTGGAAGGAGTTGGGGAGATGCTGGTGCTCGTCTCCCCAATGGACGGATACGAAGAGGTAGTCGGGCGAGAGCTCTCTCCTTACCCTGGCTATGTCCGCCAGCATGTCGGCGGGAACCGCGGGCGCTACTCCCGCGGCCCGGGCCCGAGGCGCGTCGGGCGCGCTTGGGGGGGGCGGAGGCGGGAGAGGGCCGTGCAGGCGCTCCTCGGCGCGCGCGGTCCGCGTCCGGTCGAAGCTCTTCCTGGCCTCTACGACGCTCCAGATAGGCTCGGCGTACGCGAGGAAGGCGAAGCGAGCGCCGTCCCTCGTTACCACGGCTGGGCGTCTCGCCTCGTCTATGTCGGCACCGGCCCCGCATCGGCTCATGCCGAGGAGGTCTATGAAGTCGAGCGTCTCGCCGAGGGCTCGAGGGCCGTAGTCGGTCGAATGGTTATTGGCGAGCGATAGCACGTCGAAGCCGGCCCAGGCCGCCCCGAAGAGCGTGGCCGGGTCGGCGCGGAAGGTGACGTTCTCGGGCTTGCCCGGGTACGGCATCCCTAGGTACGAGGCGGGCGTCTCGAGGTTGGCGAACGCTATGTCCGCCTCCGATACGAGGTCCCGCACGCCCTCGAAGAGATAGCGGTAGCCTCTCTCGGCGGCCCGCTTGCCCGGGGTCCGGGCGAGGAGGATATCGCCGCACGCGAGGACGGTGAAGGTCCTCTCGGACGCCTTGGCCTCGTCGGGCGTTTCCCGGGGCGAGTCGCCGTCGGGGACGGCTGTCGCGATGGCCGGCGCTAGCTCCGGCGAGTTGGTCGCGCTTGTCGCGCTGGCCGGCGCTTGCGCGGCGCTCTCGCGAGGGAGTCCGGCGGCCAGCGGGGCGGAAGACGTGGCGGCGAGCGGGGCGGCGGGGCCGCGCGAGCACGCGACGAGGGCGAGGCTGCCGATGAGTAACGCGGCGCCCGCTAGGCTCATCGCGTCAGCGCCTCGTGGACGGCTCGCGCTATGGGCATGCGACGCCCCATCCCGAAGGCCCGGGGCGATACCTTGAGCACCGGCGCCGCCTGCCTGCGCTTGTACTCGGCTCGGGCGGTCATCGATATGACGCGCCTCACGAGCGCCTCGTCGAAGCCGCGCGCAATAATATCGTCCGCCGACAGGTCGTTCTCGATATACGGCTCTAGTACCGCGTCGAGCGACTCGTACGGGGGCAGGGAGTCCTGGTCCAGCTGGCCGGGCCTCAGCTCCGCCGACGGGGGCTTGTCGATTATGGATCGGGGCAGGAGGCCTTCCCTCGCGTAGATCCGCTCGCAGAGCGCGAAGACCTCGGTCTTGAGGAGGTCCCCGATGGGGTCGAGCGCTCCGCACATGTCCCCGTAGAGCGTGCAGTACCCGACGGCAAGCTCGCTCTTGTTGCCGGTCGTCAGGAGCATCGAGTCGAATTTATTGGACCAGGCCATTAGGATGTCGCCGCGGATGCGGGCCTGGAGGTTCTCCTCGGTGAGGCCGAAGGGCGTCCCCGCGAAGTGCGGCTCGAGCGTCGAGAGGAAGCTGGCGTACGGGGCTTCTATGGGTATCGTCTCCATGCGGCAGCCTAGGTTCCTCGCGAGAGCCGCGCTGTCGTCTACCGAACCGGCGGAGGAGAAGCGCGAGGGCATGGCGATGCAGGTGAGGTTCTCGGCGCCGATGGCCTTGGCCGCGAGTACCGCGACGATGGCCGAGTCTATGCCGCCGGAAATGCCGAGGTGAGCCTTAGTGAAGCCGCATTTGCGCATATACCCGCGTATGCCCTCCACCAGGGCGCGCTCCACCTCGTCCCAGCGATCAGGATACCCGGGGGCCGCGCCCCCGGTCGGGGCGGAGGCCTCGGCGTCGACGACGAGCCGGCCCTCGCCGAAGTCGCCCATGGCGACGAGCTCGCCGGCCCTGTCGACGAGGAAGGACCGGCCGTCGAAGACCAGCGAGTCGTTGGCCCCGGCCATGTTGCAGTAGGCTACCGGCACCGAGCCTCCGCGGGCGAGGTCGGAGCAGAGGCTTACGCGGAGGGCTAACTTGTCCATCTGGTAGGGCGACGCGGATGGCACGACGATGAGGTCTGCGCCGGCGTCCAGGAGGTCGCGGGGCGGGTCGGCCTGGTAGCGCATGCCTGGAACGGGCGCGGTCTCCCTCCATAGGTCCTCGCATATCGCGAAGCCTATCCGGACGCCGCGGTAATCCCATACGCGCCGGGCCCGCGCCGGCTCGAAGTATCGGGCCTCGTCGAACACGTCGTAGGTCGGTAGCAGGGTCTTGGCCTGGCTGAAGACGACCGCGCCGTCCAGGATGACGGATACTTCGTTCGTGAGGGGCCGGCCGAGGCCCGAGTCGTTGCGGCCTATGTGCCCGACGGCGACCGCTACGCCGCCCGGGAGCGACTTCTGGAGGCGCCTGAAGGCCTCCTCGTCTCGCTCGACGAAGCTGGCCTGGTCGAGGAGGTCGAGCGGAGGATAGCCGCATACGCTCATCTCGGGGAAGACGACGAGCTCGGCGGGCGACTCGCCGGAGACGGCCCGCTCTACCGCGGATCGTATCCTCTCCACGTTACCGGTAAAATCGCCAACGACGGCGTCGATCTGGCATAGCGCAAGTTTCATGGATACTCCCGTTCGGGGCGGATGCCGGCGGCAGCGTCCGCCTTGCGCCCGATCGGCGCCCATAGTACACTGCGACCGTGAAAAAGACAACGTTGACCGTTCCCGCCGAGTCCTCGTACGTCGAGGCCTTCGCCGCCGAGGCCCGCGTCTCGGGGCGGGCCGTAGCCGAGCTCCGCGTGGCGGAGCCCGGAACGACGACCGCGGCCCCCGAGAGGCCGGACGGCGCGCCGCCGGAGTTGCCGTGGTGCCCGCTGTCGTTCGCCTCGGCGAGGGCGGCTATAGTCGAGGCCGAGACCTCCTTGGGCGGCTCCCTGGACGAGCTCGTCGTATTCGCCGATCCGCCGGCCGACCTCGCTGCCATAGCGGACTTGACGCCCAAGGCGATAGAGCGCGCGGCGCTGGAATGGGCCGCGGGCTACGCCGAGCTGATCCGCGAGGCCGCGAGGCGCTTCGTGGAGAAGGGGCGCGGGGCCATAGTCCTCGTAGTGGCGCAGTCCGAGCGCGGGCCGCTGGGCGCCATGGCCGCCGGCGCCCTCCTGGGCCTCGCCGAGGGTATCCTGGCTTCCGGCGCGGGCTCCTTCCGCTTCCTGGCTATCAAGGACGAATCCGGCCAGCCCGACGCCGTCGCCAGGCAGGTGCTGAAGACGCTCGACGATACGGGCCGGGACCCGGGCAAGGTGCAGCGATTCGGCGGGCGCCCGGGGTTCTTCGGGCGCTGACGTCCCGGGACGTCGCCGGGCGGCGCCCTCATCGATGCATCGAGAGGAGGCGGATATGCCTAAGAGCGCCGTGCGGCGTTTCGGGATACTCACGAGCGGTGGAGATTGCCCAGGGCTGAACGCGGCCATACGAGGCGTCGCCAAGGCGGCGTCCGGCGTCTTCGGCATGGAGATAGTCGGTATCTCCAACGGGTATCGCGGGCTTATCGACGGCGACGCCGGCGAGCTGTCCCCCGAGGACTTCTCCGGCATCCTGACGCGAGGGGGCACGATCCTGGGATCCTCCCGCGAGAAGCCGTTCAAGTCGGACGACGGCGACATGATCAAGGATTCCGACGTAGGCAAGGACAAGCCCGGCCTCATCAAGGAGACGTACGCGCGCCTGCGCTTGGACGCCCTCGTCACGCTCGGGGGCAACGGGACCAACTCTACGGCCTATCTCCTGGCCAAGGAAGGGCTGAACGTCATCGGGCTCCCGAAGACCATCGATAACGATATCTGGGGCACCGACGTGACCTTCGGCTTCCACTCGGCCGTCGATATAGCGGCCGAGTCCATCGATAGGCTCCATTCGACCGCGCACTCGCACAACCGCGTGATGGTCATCGAGCTCATGGGGCATAAGGCCGGATGGCTCGCCCTATACGCCGGGATAGCGGGCGGCGGCGACGTCATACTCGTTCCCGAGATACCGTACGACGCCGACGCCGTGGCGCGCGTCATCGAGAAGCGCCGCTCGGAGGGCAAGGCGTTCTCCATAGTCGTCGTCGCCGAGGGGGCCATGTCCAAGGACGAGGCGGCCCTGCCTAAGAAGGAGAGGAAGCGCCTGCGCGAGCGGATGCCGTACCCGAGCATCGGGTATAGGGTGGCGGCGGAGATACAGGCCGCGACCGGCATGGAAACGCGCGTGACGGTGCTCGGCTACCTGCAGAGGGGCGGTACCCCCAGCCCCTACGATCGGGTCCTGGCGACGGCGTTCGGTACCGCGGCGGCCGAGCTATTGGCCCGCGGGCGTTTCGGGCGCATGGTCGCCATGAAGGACGCGAGCGTGACGTCGGTGCCGCTCTCCGAGGTGGCCGACCGTATCAAGACCATCCCCTCGGACCATTTCATGCTCGATACGGCCAGGCTGGTCGGGGCCTGCTTCGGGGAAGAGGCCTGAGGCCCCTATCCGAGCGCCTCCGCAAGCCCGAGCAGCCTCTCGGTCCGCTCCCATAGCTCCTTCCTGAAGCGGTGCCGGCGTACCCGCCGGCATAGGGCGCGCTCTCTGCACCTGACGAAATACTCGCCGTCCGCGCCGCGGCCGGCCGCGTCGGAAGCGCCGCGGGCCGCCCCGGCGAAGGCGCCGCGCGCGGCCCCGTCCATGGCGAGGAGGGCTATCGGCTGGGCTCCCTGTTCCTTCGTCCTGATGAAGGGCCTGAAGAAGAGGTCGGTCAGGGGGTCGATGCGATTGTGCATCTTCAGGATATCGGTATCGACTATCCCCGGATCGACGGAGCAGGCCGAGATGCCGCGCGGCGAGAGCCGCTCGGCCAGCTCGAGGGAGAAGAGCAGCGACGCGAGCTTGGAGTCGGCGTAGGCTTTGAACCTGTTGTACGAGGCCGCGCCCCGGCGGAATATGCGCTCGTCCGCCCTTCCGAACGCGTACATGATAGACGACGTGAACAGTATCCGGCTGGCGCCGTCGATCATCGCGGGCAGGAGCAGGGAGGATAGGAGGAACTGCCCGAGGTAATTGACCTGGATGGTCCTCTCGAAGCCGTCCTCGGTTTCCTCGTACCGGTCGCATAGGACGCCGGCGTTATGGATCAGGGCGGAGATCCTCGCGCCCCGGAGCCCGAAATCGGCGGCGAACGCGCGGATCGATCGGAACGAGGCCAGGTCCAGCTCCATGACGCCGACGTCGCCGTTGCCGCTCTCTTCCCGGATGCTCGCGGCCGTCTTCTCGGAGCGCCCGGGGTCCCGGCACGCCATCACGACGGTCGCGCCGGTCGCGGCGAGCGCCCTGGCGACGCTCTCTCCTATGCCCCTGTTCGCGCCGGTGACTATGAAAGCTCCATCCTGTACCATCGCCCCTCGTTCCTACCCTCCGTAGACGGGGGCGGCCCTAGCGTTTCCTAAGCTTCTTCTTAGCGCTCTGGATCTTGGATCGCTCCGCCTCCGCGGCGGCGAGTAGCGATGCCCTCCTCCTGGACGACCGGCCCATGACGGCGATGAAGCCGAGCCCGCCGACTATCATGAGGGCGCAGAGTATCTGGCCCATGGAGAAGTTGAGCGGCGTCGAGTAGACGTGTATCGAGGCGGAGGGGTCGCCGAGCCTGATTATGTAGCCGAGGTCGGCGTCCGGTTCCCGGAAATACTCGATGAAGAACCTGACGAGCCCGTAGCCCGCGATATACGCGCCTACTGCGAAGCCCTTGAAGGTCTTGCGGGGGCGCACGGCGAACCATAGCACGAGCCATAGGATGACCCCCTCGAAGAGGGCCTCGTAGAGCTGGGACGGATGGCGGGGGAGGTTGATCATGGCTCCGTCAAGGGCTATCCCCGCCTTCTGGGCAATGTCGCGCACCCAGGCCTGGCTGGCGGGGAAGCGGTCCGCGCGGGGGAAGACCATGGCCCACGGCGCGGCGCTGACCTTGCCCCAGAGCTCGGCGTTGATGAAATTCCCCAGGCGGCCGAAGGTGTAGCCGAGGGGCACGGAGACCGCGATCATGTCGGCCCACTCGAGGAAGTCAAGCCTTGTCCGCTTGGCGTATATGAAGAATCCCACTACGGCGCCGATGAAGCCGCCGTGGAACGACATGCCCATGAATCCCGTGAACCGACCGCCTTCGCCGAAGGGCCAGAAGATGAGCCAGGGCTTGCGCCAATAGATACCGCTGGGATCGTAGAGGAGGGTGCCGAACAGGCGGGCCCCGATGATCAGCCCGACGATGCCCGCTAGGAAGAAGCCGGATATGTCATCGGCGGAATATCCCAGGCCGCGCTCCTTGACCTGGTACTTGAAGAGCAGGTACGTGATGCCGAACGCCACGAGGTACATGAGCCCGTACCAGCGGAGCGGGAATTGCGGCAGGAAGGGGAGGATCTCGGGGTGTATCCACGTCGGGAATTGAACGGCGGCGAGCATTGCGACCTCCGGCTCGTGAGTTAGGCTGCGTAGCCCCTACTATATCCGCGCCGAGACCGGCTAAACAACCCTATTTAAGCGGTCTCTCCACGACGCGGCCCAGCTGGGGGTCGAACGAGAAGGCGACTTTCTGCTTCGTCTGCCTGACCTCGTGGAAGCGGTTGTGGCTCTCTATGACGACGCCCGCGAAAACCGAGCCCCTGACGACTATCTCGCCGGGGAAGTGCTCCTCGAATTTCTCCCTGAGCTCGAATACCCTGAGCGAGCGCTTCTCGAGGAGCTTCACGAGCCTCAGCTTATCCTGGCGGATCTTGTCGAGGTTGACGCCCGCCTTCTCCTGCTCGCGCATCGTCTTGTCGGCCTGGAGCACCATCGCCTTGACGCGCTCTATCTCACGTTCCTCCGCCTCGATGGCGTCCTGAACGAGATAATCCTGCCCGAACGAGACCTGGGTTCGCGAGCCGTTGGCGGAGCCGAGGTTCTGTACCTCTATCCCCTTCCTGGAGCGGCAGAGTCCGCCTATCAGGTGCCCTTTCTCGCCTAAGAGCCTCAGGTGCCCGTTGGTCTTGATATTGCACAGCATGGCCGAGTTCTTGAGGACTATGTCCTCGACCGCGAGCAGCATGGCCTGCTCCGCGAACGACGCCTCTATGTTCTTCCTCGCGCGCACCGTGCCGCGCTTGGCTCCCTTGATGCCCTCGGTTATCTTGACCGAGCCGTCGGCGGAGACGAGCGCGGCCTCTACCGCCCCCGTAACGAGGACGTCCCCCGCGGCGACTATGGCGTATCCGGTGAGCACCGTCCCCGCCACGGCGACCGGACCGGGGAATCTGACGTTGCCGGTCGCCGGGCCTACGTCGCCCTTGATCCTGTGCGATTGATCGATGGAGAGCGCGTTCTTCTCGAAGCGGAGCTCGCCGTTCTTGGCGGCCTTGAGGAGCCTGTCGCCGTTCTCCTTGCGTTCCTCGACGACGGAGTCGTCGAAGCCGGGCGGCTCCGATACGCGCGGGTCCTTGGGCGCGGGGATGGCGCCCCCGAGCACGTCCTGGCCGTCCTGGCCCTCGACGCCGATGGCGAGCAGCTCGAGGAGGGGCTGTCCTTCCACCACGATCGTAGACCGGTCCTGGTTCTTATAGTCCGCCGAGCCGTCGGCCCTGACCGTCACGGCCGCCCCGCTCGCTATCCTGATTAACCAGTTGAGCCGGTAGCCTCCCGCGGGCACCGGTTCCGCGCCCCGCGCTATCGTGCGCCCGGAGACGGGGCGACCCTCGCGGGCCTCCGCCAAGGCCGCGGAAAGCTCCTTGAGGTCCACCCCGGCGACGACTCCGGCCTCCGCCAGCGATGCCTGGGCCAGCTCCAAGGTAAGCTCGCGGCCGAGCCCGTAGCCCTTCGCGATATCGACGGTGGCCGACATAGCGTCCTCGGCGACGCGGACCTCGACCGACGCGTCGCGGTACGGAAGGACGCGGGCCTTAGTCATATCGTCGTCGTCCGCGACGAGGAAGATGCCGTCGTCCTGGCTAGCGATGGATTCCTGCGATACCCTGAGGTTCTCGAAGGTCCTGACGACGGGGTCGTTCCCCGGCGCCGCCGGGATAGTCGCGCCGTATACGTCGACTCCGGCTTGCCCTAGGGAGGGCGGGCTGAAACGGGCGACTTCCTCGTCCTTCTTGACGATGGCTACGCGCTCGACCGAGGTCAGCGGGAATTCGTCCAGGCTCTTCGCGAACCTCGACAGGGCGGGAGCCGCCTCCATGGCCGCCACGTACTCCTTGGCCTGCGCTACCGGCAGGAAGGCGACGTTGAAGACCAGGGACCTGTCCTTGCCCTTGACGGGGTCCTTGCCGAAGGCGAGCGGGTAGTCGAGGAGCTCCGTCTCCTTGCCTTTGTAGAAGGCGATGACGTCGGCCTTGAGCTTGTCTATCTTGACGCCCTTGAGCCTATGCCCGGCGAGGGCTGCGCTGACCATCGCGAGCTCGAGAGGCTTGCCGCTGCCCCTGCCCTTTATGACGGAGAGCGTAGCCTTGAGCTTGTCGGGCGTCACCTCGACCGAGGCCGAGCCGTCCCGGTCGCCCGAGAGCGAGAAGCCGTAGAGCGCCTGGCCGCTTCTCGTGGCCCTGAGCAGGGCCTTGGTCGCCTCCTCGACGGGGATGAGGTGCTCCGGGGCCTGTCCGAGCGCGACCGCCTCGGACAGGATCGCCTCGGCGTCGGGAGGAGGCAGCCGCTTGTCTCCCGGCGTATAGTCGAGTAGCACGGTCGCCCCGTCCTCGGAGAGCCTTATGGAATGCTCCCCGGCTCCGAACGGCACGAGGTCGGCCCAATGGGCTCCGACCCTTATGAAGCCCGCCGCCTCGGTCGTGATCTCTCCCTTGCCCCGAGCCAGGCCCTTGCCGAGGTGGAAGGCCGTGTCATCGGAGGCCGGGGGCTGGATAGGCTTGCCGTAGACGTTCTTCCCCGCCTTGCCCGGCCTGGAAGGGGTGCTCCGCGCGACGACGGCGCCCTTGGGCGCCCAGAAGTGCCTCAGCACCCTCGTGTCCACGGCTACCGGCTCGCGGACCTCGACCTTCTCGTATTCTACTACCTTCTCCTCGCGGGCCGGCAGGAACGGAAGGGCGCCGGGCTTCTTGACGACGCGCTCCTTGGCGACGCGCTCGACCTTGATCCTGAACAGGTCCGGTCGGGGGGCCTCGGCGATCGTCTCGTCGGCGAAGGCCGCGTACTCGGGAGGGGTCTCGAAGTCGGCCCATTCGGCGGCCTCGGGTATGCCCAGCTCCGGGGGAAGGCCCTTCGCGGCGACCTCGATCCGAGGCTCCCTGGATTTCGAGAAGGCCTGGAGCATCTCGTCTATCCGGCGCCCCTGGACGCCGACGACGCGCGCCTCGGCGAGCGCCTTTGCGAGGCCGTCCGAGCTCCACTCGCGGCCCTCCTGGGACGGGGAGAATCGGAACGCCGCCTCGAGCCCGAACTCGTCGACTATGAGCGTTAACTCTCCGCGGATCGAAACGCCGGCCATCCCGTCGTCCCCTAGACCTTGAAGCCCTGCGAGAGGGCCTTGGCCATCTTGGCCTTGAGGAAGGCGTTCTCCTTCCGGATCTGGCCGAGCTCGTATTGCTGCATGCGTACCGTCTCTATCAGGTCGCCTTGGGTCAGGGCGCCGCTCGAGAGGAGCTCCTCCACGTAGTCCATCTTCGCCTCGAAATCGGCCTCCGCCTCGGTGTCGGCCGCGCCGTAGCTATCGTCGAGGTACTCGGGGTCTAGGAACGCGTCCTCGTCGCCTTCCGAGGATACGAGCTTGTCCGCTATCCTATAGATGGCCTGCGACAGTACCGACTGCGGCTTGTAGCGTATGATAGGTATACGGCTACCGAGAGCCACGTCCTGGAGGTCGTCGCGGTAGATAATGCCGAGGTGCTCCAGGTCCATGCCAAGGTACTCCCTGCACGACCGGCGTATCTTCTGGGCCTTGTCCGCGTCCTTGGGATCCTCGAGCATGTTCAGGACGAGCCTCGGGGATAGCTTGGACATGCGCATGTCGAAGGCGGCGCGGCTCGCGGGGTCGACCTCGGATACGCGCCCCAGTATCTCGGGGATATACGCCCGCTGGAGCGAGGCCCCGTCTTTCTTCAGCGACTCCAGGACGGCCCGGGCCTTGGATCGGGGCTTGAAGCTATCCCACATGAGCCTGAAGACCGCGTTCTTGAGGAAGAGGTACGCGTTCAGGGTGGCCGTCAGCGTAGGCGCCGTCACGACGATGCCGCGCCCGGAGAGCAGGAAGAAGTCCAGGATATTGGCCCCGGTGCCCGCGCCTAGGTCGAGCACCAGGTAGTCGGCGTCGTCTATGGCGAGGAGCCGCTTGGCGATCTGGGTCTTCTGGCGATAGCTGATGTTCGCGAGGCCCGGTATCTCCGCGTCGCCGGGCACGAATCGGAGATTCGGGTAGTCGGTGGGGTAGATGATGTCCTCGAAGCGGACCTTCGCGCCCGAGAGGTACGTGCCAAGGCCGTGCTTGCGGGCGTTGAAGCCGAGTATCAGGTGAAGCGACGAGGCGCCTAGGTCCAGGTCGACCAGGACCACCGACTTCCCGGCCTGCGCGAGGGCGATAGAGAGGTTGGCCGCGACCAGGGACTTGCCTACGCCGCCCTTGCCGCTCGCGATTGGTAGTATCCTCACGTCACTCGAGCTCCACTCGTTCAGGCTCCCCGTCCGCGAGGCCGCGCGCGACTGGCGGCTCCTCGCGGGAGAGGAGCACGATCGCCGCCGAGATCGCGTCCCAGGCGGCGATGGCGAGTACCGCGTACGCGGCCGGCTTGGAAGGCTCGGAGCCGCCGAGCCCGAACAGCCTGGGCAGCGCGATGACGCTCGAGAAGAGCGCGACGGCCTTGCAGACCACTATCAAGGGGCGGTAGGCGGCGTACCTCTCGCGGTCGACCCCGAGGAAGAAGAAGGCCACGGCGAACACGACGTTCGGGGCGGCGACCAGCCGTATGACCTGGGTTCCAGACGTCAGGACGGCGATGAACGGTCCGGCGGCGTAGACGATTGCGAAGTATCGAGCGAGCTCGACGCCCGCGAGAGCGAAATAACGGTATGTACGCCTCATATAGATACGAAGTGTACTCGCGGCCTCGCCGAGTAGTCAAGGAACGTCGATCCTACGGGAGCGGCCCGCCGACGGGACGCTCGGGCGCGACGGCCGGCCGGCCGCCTCTCGGCGCCACGGCCTGAGCCCGTGATAATTTCCGTTTATGCACTATACTTACGTTCATGAAGGAAGAAATGCTCCGGGTTCGCGTCAAGGGAGTCGCGATGCCCACGGAAGACGACGCTCCCATCGTGATCCTCGAGGAGGACGGCGGCTCGCGCGAGTGCTCGGTGGCCGTCGGCGCGTCCGAGGCGGGGGCTATCCTCATGGAACTCGAGGGCATTTCCACGCCGAGGCCCCTGACGCACGAGCTCATGGCGCAGGTCTTCAAGGAGCAGGGCATCGCCCTCCGCCGCGTCGAGCTGTACGGGCTGTACGGAGCCGACGAGGACGGGTACCTCGCGCGGATGGAATACGGCAGGGGGCTGCGCACCTGGGTCCGTGACGTCCGGCCGTCTGACGCTCTCGCCTTGGCTGTGGCTACCGGAGCCCCCGTCTACGCCCATACGTCGCTGCTGTCGGCCCCCGGGGAGTATTGGTGTGCGGAGATCCAGCAGGCGTAATCCCCTGGCGCCCGGATGATCCCTCCGACGGTCCCGTGCCGGGATTCGCGGATGGTCCGGGGCGGGTTTTGCGGACGGAGCTTGCTCCTATCGCCTTCCTACCTTAGAATGCTTGGTCATGGGCATCTTCCACGCCATCATCGAGTTCTTCCGCGACCTCTTAGGCTTCGACGGCGGAGCCAAGGGCGAGCTTAAGCGCGTGTACTCCGTCATCTCGCATATCAAGCCGCCGTATTACCGGTTCAAGAACAACCTGGTCATGGTCGGATTCGCGCAAGACCTCTACCTCTTCTGCCAGGCGCTCAAGCCCCTCATGGACCTCGCCGACAGGACTCTGGCCCATCCCGACCTGAGAGTATCCCGCCGCTACTTCGATTACCTCGTCGACCTCGAGCTGCCGCCCGAGGACATCGCGAAGAAGGAGAGCTTCGTCTACGACGGCATGAAGGCCAGGATAGAGAACGCGGTCAAGGACGACGACGAGCAGGAGGCCATCGGCAGGGAGTTCCAGCGCTTCCTGAAGAGCGTCGACGCGCTAGCGGACGGCAGGCTGAACCTCGACCTATACGAGGTCGAGAGGTTCATCGAGATATGCAGGCACGACTGGGAGCGTCTGCTCGGGTTCTTCGACCCCGGGGCCAGCCTCGACGACGCCAAGTACAGGCCCGACTTCCAGCCCTGCGCCGGGGAGCAGGTGCTGCCCGAGCTCATAGACGCCTATTACCTGCTCGTCGGATTCTCGTTCTCCGACGCGCTCCAGGCCAAGACGATGCGCGTCTTCGAGCGTCACGCGCCCGCGACGGCCGCGAGCCAGGCCGGCAAGATCTCGAAGCTGTTCTCGACCCTCAATAAGATACTCTCGTTCAGGCTCTCGAGCGACAACCTGCTCGCGCTCATTCGGCTCTCGAAGCGGGATCCGGTCCACGAGCCGGATATCAGGCGCGAGCGCAACGACTACGTAGAGCAGTATAGGAAGCGCCTCGTCACGCAGTACGAGCGCGACCGTGACCGGCTGCTGAGGGAGCGCCACGAGAACGCCGTCTCGATGGATATCCGCGACTTGTTCGGCGGGACGGACGTACTGCCCCTGGAGGGCTACAGCGAGGAGATAGACTCGTACCTGCGGCGGGAGAGCCCGAACGGGTTCACCCACGTGAAGCCCATGGGCATACTCAAGACCTTCGTCAAGGGCGTCTTCGAGACGCAGATAAAGGAAACCGTCAAGAAGATCCTCGTGGAGGGATACTTCGATAACAAGAACTTCCAGAATAGCCTGGCCAATATCCTCTACCAATGCGATAGGACGGAGGCCCGCATCGAGTCGTTCGAGGCCGGCCTCAAGGGCGGGGGCCGCGTGAGCATAACGGCGGTCAGGCGCTACGTCGAGGAGATGCGACACGGCAAGGACATCATGCCTTTCCTGACCAAGATCGTAGACGAGATTAACTATAAGGCGAGGGAGATCTGCGAGGACGAGACCGGGCTATTCCAGATGCTGTCGGAGATCCTGGGAGAGCTGCTCTCCGACTATAAGAAGTCCAGTCCCGACCTCGTCACCAATATTCGCAGCCTCGCGGGGCTGCGTAACAAGGAACTGCTCGGCACGCTGGCCGAGGGCAGGCGGAAGACCGCCATGTTCGTCAGGGTCATGCAGAACTTCGCCTTCGTGAAGGCGCCTTCGGCCGTTCCGTCGGCCCCGCCCCCCGCGGAGGCCGCGGCCGCGGCGAGCGAGCCTCGCCTGGACGAGCCCGTCGACGTAGAGCCCCTGGCCTAGCGCGCCGCCGGCCACGCCTCCGACGCCTCTCGCGAGAACCACGCGAACGCCGCGGCGGCCCTGTTGCCGAAGGACGCCTCGAGGGCGTTCCTGACTCCGGGCAGGATCGCGGCCTTCGCGCTCGACGCTACGTAGAACACGAGGCCCTCGTCGGCCGATATGACGAGCAGCCGGACGTTGACGTCCCCCGGGGCGGCGACCGGCAACGGCCCCAGGCTGAAGCGCGTCAGGTTGGCGGACGACTGGGCCACGAAGTCCTCCCCGGCCCAAAGGGCTATCCGGTACCGATTGTCCCCGAACGTAGTGTCTACCTGCCGCGCGTACAGGATCTCCGGCGCTCCGGGCAGGCTCGCCCGGGCCGAGTCTCGGACGGGGGTGTCGTCGTCCGGCCCGGCGATCAGGCTCGACCGCTCGTATAGCACGCGCATCTTGCCGCGGCTAGCGGAGTAGTATCTGATACCCTCCAGCGTGCCGACGGCCCGTAGCGCGTTGTAGACGGCCAGCGTCTCGTCGGGGCGGCTCGACGACGGCAAGGGTAGGAAGAAGAGCGCTTCCACGACGACGTCGGGAGCCTCCGCCGCCAGGGCCGACCGGGCGCTCCCGGTCTCGCCATGCCGCGGCGCCAGCGAGAGCCGCGCGTCCTTGCCCGCGGAGGAGGCTCGCAGCTCTTCTCCGGCCGTTAGGCGGGCTACGGAGGACGGGTCGAGGTAGTACGAGAGCGGGGCCGCGCCCGCTGGCGGCGCGGCTAGCCAGGCCAGGCACGCGAAGCGCGCGAGGCGCGCGAGGCGCGCGAGGCGCCATGA
>JAHIWG010000086.1 GCA_018816345.1 Spirochaetota bacterium
CGCCCTTGCGCGAAACGCCATAGCCGTTGCACAATGGAGCGATGCGAAGAAGCGCGTCGCACTACCTCAAGTCGCTCACGCAGCGGATCCTGTTCTCGCTCGAGCAGTTCTCGAGGCACGAGATGGCTAACCACGCGGCGGCCGGCGCCTACTCGTTCCTGCTGTCGGCCATACCCGCCGTGCTCGTCATACTCTTCATCTCCTCCAGGGCGGTCGCCTCGTTCGACGCGGAGGGCATCATCAGGTTGCTCTCTCCCTTCCTGCAGGCGTTCGGCGGGCGCGACGCGCTCAGGTCGTTCCTCTCGACGCCGCTAGCCGGCTTCGCGGGCGCGTTCGGCTTCATAAACCTGGTATGGGCCGCCAGGCTGTTCATCGTGTCGATCCAGCGCGGCATCAGGGTCGTCTATTCGGACGCGGCCAAGGCCAACCCGATACGGGAGAACGCGCTTACCTTCGTGGTCGAGCTCGTGGTCATAGTGGCCGTCGTCCTCATCATCTCCGCCAGCCAGGTCGCGAGGGCCGCGATCGCGGCCATGGATTGGGCGCCGGCGGCGGCTTTCTTCGGACTGGCCGTGAAGACGGCGTTCCACGCGCTCCCCATGGCGTCGCTCTGGCTATTCGTGTTCCTGACCTACGAGAACATCCCGCCGCTCAAGCCGCGGGTCAGGCACGCCGCGCTGAGCTCGGCGCTGTGCGTCGCGTCCTACACGGTCCTGGGCGGCCTGCTCGGCCTGACGCTCGACACGGCCCGCTACGGCCTCCTCTACGGGATACTCGGCAACCTCATCGTCGGCCTCATCAAGGTGTACTTCTTCTTCTGGCTATATTTCTTCTTCGCCGAGATGTGCTACGCGATAGAGTACTTCGACTCCCTCCTTTTCGCCCGATTCCATAGGATATCGTCGTCCGACAAGCCCGCGGGCAGGATAGAGAGGACGCTCTTCGCGGAGCCCGACAGGCTCTTCAAGCGATACGCGAGGGAGTACGCGGCGGGCCGGACTATCTTCTCCAAGGGGGACGCCGACAGGAGCGCGCTCTACCTCTACCGCGGCTCTGTCGAGATTTACCTATCGCCGCCCGGGGACGCCGGCGCTACGCTCGTATCCACGGTCGAGGAAGGCGAGTTCTTCGGGGAGATGGCGTGGATACTAGAGGAATCCCGATCGGCGTACGCCGTGGCTAAGGACGCCTGCACCGTCTTCGTGCTGCCCCCGGAGCTGTTCGAGCGATTCCTGGCCCAGGACGCGGGCGCGTCGAGGCGGCTTGTCGAGCTCCTGGCTGCGCGGCTCAAGGCTAACAACGATCTTCTTTCCAAGGCCGAAATACGATGAGGATACTCGTCGTCTCGGATACCCACGGCGATTACAGGAGCCTCGCCGCCGCCCTTAAGCTCCTCGGAAGGTCGGTACAGGCCCTCCTCCACCTCGGCGACGGCTCCGGGGACGTACGGTCGGCCGCGCGCTCCGGCTCGCCCATGCCGCCGGCCTACGGCGTCAGGGGCAACGTAGACTCGGACTCGTCCATGCCGCTCCTCCGGCGGTTCGACGCTGACGGCAGGCTCGTCATGATCGCCCACGGCCACCGATACCCCCTGGGCGAGGGCACGTCCTGCCTCTCGCACGCCGCACGCGAGGCCGGCGCCAGGGCCTTCTTCTTCGGCCACACCCACGTGCCCCACTACGAGGAGCGCGGCGGCGTCGCCATACTCAATCCCGGAAGCCTGTCGCGGCCGCGAGGCCCCTGGGGACCGAGCCTGGCCATAGTCGAGGCCCCTCCGTCCTCCAGCTGCCTCGACGTGAAGCTCTACGAGCTCGTGGGCACCTCGTCGTCGCCGCGGCTCAGGGCAATCCGCTTCTAGCCGCCGCGGCTCTGGGCCCTTGCGCGCCGGGCCTAAAGACGTAATAGTACGAAAACATGGAAGCGAAGATATCGAAGCGTCCTCTGAGGCGCGCCTGGCTCGCGGGCGGGCTGTCAGTAGCCGTCGCGCTCGTCGCGGCCGGCGTATATATAGGCGTGACGCTACGCAGGGGCCCCGACCCCGCCGCCGTAGAGACGTCGTTCCGCGGTTACGTCGAGAGTCTCGCCGTAGCCGGCAAGATCGTGCTCGTCGAGGCTAAGGAGCGCGTCTTCATCAGGCAGACCACTCCCGGCTTCCTATTCGGCGATACGGCGATAGGGAGGCTCCTAGGCGTCCGCTCGGACGCGACTATAGAGGCGTCCGCCTGGGCGGACGTATCCTTCGCCATAGACCTGTACTCGACCGAGGCCTGGTCGGCGCGCTACGACCCCGCGGACGGCGGATCGCTCTCGGTGGCCGCGCCGCCCCTCGCGATGCTGACGCCCGCGATCCACACCGACACGATAGAGATTCGGACCGTCGACCGGTCCATCTTCCTCGACGAGGCCAGGCTCGAGACCTCGGCCCTGCGCGACCTGACCGCCCGCTTCGTAGAGGCGGCCTCCAGGATGATAGACGATCCGGCGCTGCGGGAGAAGGCCGCGGCCGCCGTTGAGGCGACGGTCAGGATGTTCGCGGCCGGAGCCGGATTCCCGCTGGAACGAGTCGACGTCTCCTTCGCGCCGGCCGAGGATTAACGAGGCCGAATACGGCCGTAAACCGCTACAGTCGCTCCCGAGGAGGCATGCATGGAACGAAGGACGAGCCTAAACGCGCTTTTCGCATGGGCTATAGCCGGAGCGGCGGCGCTCACGGCGCTGATCGCCGTGACGGCGCCGGCTCTCTCCCGCTTCTATCCGCTCCTGCCGGACAAGGGTCCGTCATGGTATTTCTGGCAGCTCCCGGAACCGCGGGCGGCGGCGCGGGCCTCGGCGTGGATACTCTACGCCCTCCATCAGGCCTCGCTGTGGTACCTCGCGTACCGGTTCCGCAAGGAAGCCGACCATCCCGACAGGGCGAGCCGGCTCAACGCCGCCGCCCTCGCGCTTAACGGCCTGTTCGTCCTCCTCCATATCGCCCAGACCCAGCTCTTCTACGACGGCCTGGCCCAGGACGTGCCGGTGTGGACCAGCCAAGGCTCGGTCATCGTGATGCTGGTGATAATGCTCTATACCCTCTCGCCCCGGCGGGGGCTGATACTGGGCCTCAAGCCGCCGTTCAGGGCCCGCGCGCTCGCCTGGGTGCGGTCATGGCACGGGTTCTATATCTCGTGGGCGATATGCTACACGTTCTGGTTCCACCCGACCGAGGGGGACTACGGCCTCCTGACCGGGTTCTTCTATATGTTCCTGCTATTCATCCAGTTCTCGTTCGCGAGGACCCGCCTGCACGTCGCCATAGGCTGGCTTACCGTGCTGGAGACGGCCGTCGCCCTGCACGGACCGGCGATAGCCATACAGAAGGCCCGCTCGGGTAACGAGGGAGACGTGACGGGACCGGGGATATGGATCATGTTCGCGACCGGATTCCTGTTCATGCTCGCCTTCACCGGCCAGTACGGCTTCAAGCTCAAGCCGCTCGCCAGGGCGGCCGTCTTCGCCTCCTACGCGGCCCTCGTCGCCGGACTCTTCGCGTGGCGCGGGTTCGACAGGATATTCGAGATAACGTTCATTCCCGTCGCGCTGTACGGCGGCGCTATCGCCATGGCCCTCGTCGCGGGGCTCTGGGCCAGGATCTTCCCGGGCCGGGCCGATACGCTCATCCGACCCGGCGAGAGCCTGTGATACTGATACTCTCGGGGCGGAGCGGCTCCGGCAAGACCAGCGCCTGCGCTATACTCGAGGGCCTCGCGCGCGCGTCGGGGGCGGCGGTCGGCGGGACGCTATGCCGAGCCGTCTTCGAGGGCGGGCGCAAGACAGGCATAGACGCGCGGGACCTGTCGCGCGGGCCGGAAGCCGCATCGAGGCCTCTCGCGAGGGCGAGGCCGTCCTCGGAGCCTTCGCCCGACGAGGGCCGCCCGAGGGTTCCCGCCTACGACGACTCCGATCCTCTAGTCCTCCGCTACGGCATGTGGGAGTTCGACAAGCCGGCTCTCTCCGCGGCGGACGCGTCGAGCGCGGCTTTCATAACCGACGCCTCGCGCGGCGCCGGCGGGCAGCGCTCCCTCGCCATCATCGACGAGATTGGGCCGCTCGAGCTGGACAAGCGCGCGGGCATGGTCTCGACGCTCGACGCGCTCGACGCGCTCCGCCGATTTGCGGGCGGCGGCGGCGGACTCGGCTGCGTCGTCGTCGCCAGGCCCGATATCGCGGACAGGCTCGCGGCGCGGTGGGCCGGTTCGGCCAGGATCGATATGGAAGGGTCAACGTTCGCGGGCGCCGCCGAGACGGCTATGGCGACGCTTGGGCTATGAGCCGGTAGCCGCGGACTTATCACGACGCGGACTTATCGCGACGCGGACTTATCGCGACGCGGTTATCGTAAGCGAAGAGACGGGCCGGCCGTCCTTGCCGTAGAGGAGGCGCTGATTTAAAGGATCCGCGACGCGCTCTCCGCGGTAGACGAAGACGTAGTAGTGCTCGCCGGGAGGCAGGTCCAGCCGTAGCTCGTAACGGCCAGGCGACGTTTCCTCCAGCTCGTGGATGAAAGGATCCCAGCCGTTGAAGGAACCGGCGACGGTGACGCGCTGGCCCGGCGCGCCCTCGAAATAGAACGAGGCGCCGCCCTCTCCCGCGGGATCCCATACGCCGAGCACCGTCCTCGGCCTATCGGGCAGGGTCGCGAGCGACATGGCCGCTCCGGTGGAAGGATCCCTCTCTATCATGGGGTTGGAGGGGTCGGCGGCCCATAGCCCGTCTAGCACGAGCCTATAACGCGCCGTCGCCGACTCGCCGTAGGGAATCGGCACCGCGAGCACGAAGACTCCGTATCGGTTAATCTCGAACGAGTGGACGGTGCGCCAGCCTTCGTACGAGAACGCGGCGCCGACGTAACGGTACGGCCCGGACGCGCTCAGGACTAGGTACTCCTCGACGACGACGGGAGCGCGGGCGGCCTTGAGCCCGGACAGGTAGAGGTGCAGGTTTACCGACGTGACGTCGAAGGCGGATGCGCCGCGGACCGTAACGAGGCAGAGGGCGCATGCGACCGCGAGTATCGACCGTATTTTCATCGAGGCTCCAGTATAGGGATACGTTCCTAGTATCGGCGCGCCGGGCACGGGCCTTGACGGGCTATATGCGGCCGGGACCTTTTCATCCTATACATATTCGAATTTATTCCGTTAATATAAGCGTTAGCCATGCCAAAACTACAGGACATCGAGCAGTTCAAGGCCTCGCTCAAGAGTCTCGGGGACGAACCCGAGACCTTGGCCCGTTGGGGCGAGTCCTGGCATGACATGGAGCCCCCTCCCCAGGGCGTGCCGGACGATCTAGCGGCCCTGCTGGAATCGGGGGATGAACTCCCCGGGGAGGATTTCTCGGGAGACGAACCGCCGGGCGAGGAACCCGCGGGCTACGACCTTCCCGCCGACGCCCTCGAGGCGCCTCCTATCGGGGACGACTTCGCGGCCTTCCTCGACAGCGTCTCGCTGGACGAGGAAAGCCCTCCCGATTCCGAGCCGCCGCCCGAGGAAGGTTCCGTCGCCGGTTCCCAGGACGACGGATTCGAATTGCCCGAAGGCTTCGAAGACGCCCTTCCTGGGTCCGAGCCGGAAACCGCGGCTCCGCCCGAGGACGATTTCTCGGTACCCGAGTCGTTGCTGGCCGACTTCAGCTCTCTAGGCGAGGCGGACGAGCCTCCTTCGGAAGAACCCGGGATCGAGGACTTCTCCGTGCCCGAATCCCTGCTCGAGGGCCTCGACGAGCCGCTCGAGCCTGAAGCCCTAGAGCCTGAAGCCCTAGAGCCTGAAGCCCTAGAGCCTGAAGCCCTAGAGCCGGAACCGGCGGAACCCGCGCCGGACGAGCTTGAGACGTTCGGATTAGACGATCTAGAATCCCTCTCGGGGGAAACCCCGCCCTCAGACTCGGTCGCGGGCGACGAGTTCTCGATACCGGGCTTCGACGACGCGTTCCCGACGGACGCGCCTGCCGACGCGCCCCTTCCTGACGACGATTTCTCCGTTCCCGAGGAACTGGAGGCCGAGGCTCTCGAGCCGTCGCCCGCGGAGGACGTTCCCGAGGCCGAGGCCGAGGCGCCCGAGGCGATACCCGACATGGGCTCGAGCTTCGACCTAGGCTCGGAATCGATGGAAGGCGACTCGTTCGACCAGTTCGACCTCGGCGGCCTCGCCCAGGACGTCGCGGTCCCGGATCTAGGCATCGACGATTTCGGCGGGGGGGGCGCCGCGCCCGACGATATCGACGGCCAGCTAGCCGCCCTCGACGGCGACGCGCCGACCTCCGATAACTTCTCTCTCGACTCGGGTTGGGGCGGGGACTTCACCATTCCCGGATTCGAGATGGGCGGGGAGGAGAAGCCGGCGCCGAAGCCCTCTAAGGCGGCCTCCGGCGCCTCGCTCGCGGGCGCCTTCGGGGCCGCGGGAGCCGGAGCTCAGCCCGAGAAGAAGGCTCGGGAAGTAAGCCTTTCCGACGCCCAGGTCGACGCGCTCCAGGATACCCTCCTCTCCTACCCTCTCAACCTCAGGCTAGCGATCGAGGACATCGTCGCCAACGGCAAGGGCGCGGAGGCCCAACAGGCCGACCTCGTCTGGATGCTCGTCGAGGGAGCCCAGGCGAAGGACGCGGCCAAGCTGGCGAGCAAGGTGCTCAAGCGCTACATCGAGGTCCCGGCGAGCTTCGCCAAGCGTACCGGGGCCGCGTTCGAGGCCGAGAAGGGAAGCTTCCGCTATCTCTTCATGCACTCGATCCTGCCGGTGCTGCAGGTGCTCCTCCTCGTCGCGGCCGGCGCGGGCGCCCTATTCTACCTCGGCTACACGTTCGCCTATCGCCCCCTGAAGGCCAACTCGCTGTATTCGGAGGGGCACAGGCAGATAGGGCTAGCCAAGTACGGAGAGTCCCTGGAGTTCTTCGACCGGGCCGACAAGGAATGGTCGATGAAGGGCTGGCATTATAGGTACGCCGAGGCCTACGCGGAAGGCGCCCAATACCCGAGGGCGGAGGCGATGTACGACAGGCTCCTGGGGAAGTGGCCCAAGGAGACGAAGGCCGCGCTGGATTACGCGAGGATGGAGTCGGAGATCCTGGCGTTCCCGAAGACGGAATCGGTGCTCCAGGCGTATATCCTGAACCGCGACTACTTCAACAAGCAGGCGCTCCTGGCGTCGGCCGAGAATTACCTAGCCTGGGCCGATTTCGACGAGCAGGACTACGACGGGCCCGACGCGAAGGCTGTAGAGAGGCTGTACGAGAAGGCCCGCCTCCAGCTAGCGACCCTGATGGAGCGCCACGGCAGGTCGGACGCCTACCTCGAGCTGATGCTCACGTACTTCATGAGGACGGAGCGGGCGGGCGGGCCCGATATGATTCGGGAAGTGCTGCCGCTGTCCAAGTATTTCGTGGATAACTCAAGGAGCTCGTGGTCGGCCGCTACCCTCGCGGAGCTCGCCGACTACCTACTGGACAGGGACGAGACCGATAACGTCAACGCGATCCTGCTCTCGGCGGTGGACCGGGACGGTACCGTACCCGAGGCGCACGCCGCGATGGCGCGGTGGAACCGCCGCTCCGGGTTCCCGGACGACGAGCTGAAAGCGCTCGAGTACGCCGCGAGGTTCTACGCCGAGGCCGACGCGAGGACCGGCCTCGCGCCCAAGCGGGTCAAGGGCTACGTCTCAGCGATGATGCGGCTCTCCGAGATGCGCAGGGCGGCGGGCCGGAGCCTCGACGCCGAGGACGCCCTCAACGTAGCCATAGACCGCTACGAGCGGGCCGTAGCCTCCAGGCAGCTGAGGCCGGAGGCGCGCTTCGGAAGGGCGTACAGCCTGCTCGCCGACATCTACTACTCGGAGCGCATCGACTTCCCCGGGGCGCTCGCCCTCTACGACCAGGCGGAGCGAAACGGCTACACCAGCCCGGAGACCGACTACGCACGGGGCTATATGCACTTCATGTCACCCGCCGACGACGGCTCGGCCGCCCTCCGATTCTTCTACAGGGCGGGGCTCGACAGGGCCGCTTCGCCCTACCTGCAATGGGCCACGGCCAACACGCTCTTCCAGCGGAAGGACTTCTTCGCGGCCCAGGGCTACTATTCCACGCTCGCGAAGCGGCTTCAGTTCGAGCTGGACACGATATCGCTGCCGAGCCCGCAGAAGAAGCCCTCGCATAACGAGATCGTCGAGCTCCTGATGATGACTAGGAACAACCTCGGAGCCGCGCTGTACCGCGTGGCGGAGCGCATGGGCGACGCCAGGAAAAGGGCCGACGCCATGGTCGAATTCACCGAGTCCGCCAGGCTGTTCGACGCGCTTACCCGGGACCAGGCGAGCATGCTGCGCCCGGAGACCAAGAACCTCGGCTTCCTGAACCTGGATTTCGTGCTCCACCCCATGAGAGGCATCGATCTAGGGATCTACAAGGCGCTCCCGACGGATATGGCCTATCCGAGGCGCTAGGGAATGATACGACGCGATCGCCTTATCTTCGTCACTTTCGGGCTCAGCGTCGTCACCCTCTTCATCGAGAGGATGGACGCCGGCGCGGCCGTGGGGCTCGTGCTGCACGTGTTCGATACGGCCATCCTGGCGCTCATCCTATTCGAGACGGCGCTCGCCGTCAGGGACTCGTCGTACCGGTGGAACTACGTCAGGACCCACCTGCCGAACCTCATGTTCGTCGCGGGCTTCACCGGCCTGTTTTTCTATTCCAAGTACATGGCATTCTTCGGGAGCGGGGAGGGATCGCTCGGCCCCCTCTCGTCCATGCTCAGGAACGGCTTCCTCGTCGTCAAGGTGCTAGGCCGGATGAAGCGGCTGTACGAGCTGGCCGAGCGCCTCGCCAGGCACCCAGCGCAGACGGTCATAGCGTCGTTCATACTCGTGATACTCGCCGGCGCCTTCGTCCTGATGCTGCCCCTCTCGACGACCGACGGCAAGGGGCTTCCCTTCCTCGACGCGGCGTTCACGGCGACGTCGGCCGTCTGCGTCACCGGCCTCGTGGTCGTCGATACGGCGACCGTCCTGACGCGGACCGGCCAGGCCGCGGTCCTCGTCCTCATCCAGATAGGCGGGCTGGGCATAATGGCCTTCTCGTTCTTCGCCATGTTCTCGTTCCGGCGCAAGCTATCGGTACAGGACAAGCTGACGGTCTCCTTCATGCTAGGCGAGGACGACATGTCCAACCTGTCCCGGGGCCTGCGGGTCATAGTGCTTACAACCCTCGGCATAGAGGCCGCCGGGGCGGCGCTCCTGTTCGCCCGGCTATCGTTCCTCGAGGGCCCGGGGCTCGATACGGCCTTCCGCGCGATCTTCCACTCGGTATCGGCGTTCTGCAACGCCGGCTTCGCCCTCTACTCGGATAGCCTGGAATCGTTCCGCGGCGACGCCGTCGTCATGGCGGGCGTGGCCGCCCTCATCGTGCTGGGCGGCATAAGCTTCGGCGTGATGAACGACTCCAAGGCGTGGATAAGCGCCGCGTTCAGGCGCATAGCGCGGAAAGGCGCCGCTCCGAGGCCAATAGCGAGCGTCAATTCCAAGGCCGTGCTGACGATCACCGCCGTCCTGCTCGCCGCCGGGTTCTGCGGCTTCTACCTGCTCGAGCACGAGGGCGTCATGGCCGGGTACCGCCTCGGGGAGCAATACCTGGCGGCGGCGTTCCAATCGGTGACCCTGCGCACCGCGGGCTTCAACTCGGTGCCCTTCGGCGCCCTCCGAGACCCGACTCTCCTTTTCATGATCGTCTTCATGTTCATAGGCGGCGCCTCGGGGAGCACCGCCGGCGGCGTGAAGGTGAACAGCCTCGCCGCTATCGGAGCGTATTTCAACGCCTTCCTGCGCCAGGAACGCACGCCGCGCATAGGCGCCAGCGCGATCGCGCCGGAGAAGGTCGGCAAGGCGTTCCTGATACTGCTCTTCGGGCTAGGGGCGGTACTGGCCGGCGCGTTCTCCCTGAGCCTGACGGAGGACGCCCCGTTCCTGAGCCTGCTCTTCGAGGCCGTCTCGGCCTTCGGCACGGTAGGGCTATCGACCGGGGTGACCGCGGGGCTCACGGGCTCCGGGAAGGTCACCATCATCGTCCTGATGTTCCTGGGCAGGCTCGGCCCGCTGACTATCCTGTCGGCCGCGAGCAGGGAATCCGACAAGGGCCGGGCGGACTATCCTCTCGGGGACCTCGCTATAGGATAGGCGTTGCCGCTCCGCGCGGGACTACGCTCGCGGGGGCCTTCGCCCAAGGCTAAGGAGAAAGCATGCCACAGACACGTACGTTCGCGGTGATAGGGCTCGGTTCGTTCGGCTCGCGCGTCTGCGAGGTCCTGTCCGAGAAGGGAGCCTCGGTCGTAGCCATCGACGCCGATCCCGCGGCCCTCGAGCGGGTCAAGGGAATAGTCTCGGCCGCCGTCCTCGTCGACACGACCGACGAGGGGGCCCTCCTCAAGGCGCCGCTCGACGGCGTAGACGTCGCGATAGTGGCCATAGGCGACAACCTCGAGGCCAGCATACTGACGACGGCCCTCCTCAAGCAGCGCGGCGTGCCGTACGTGGCCGCCAGGGCCATTACCTCCATCCACGAGACGGTGCTCCGCAGGGTCGGGGCCAACGAGGTGGCGAACATAGAGGTAGAGGCCGGCACGCGGCTCGCCCGCAGGCTCGTGGCCCCGGACGTCCTGGACTCCGTGCCCATGAGCGCCGACGTATCGCTGACCGAGGTCTACCTGCCCCCGTATTTCGTCGACAAGACGCCGGGCGAGCTCGATATCGAGAAGAAGCTGCGGCTCAAGGTCGTGGCCTTGCTTAGGCCGCAGGTGGACCTCGACGATACGGGCAACCCCGTCCGGAGGGACGAGCTGATATTCATCGCGCCCGACACGACGTTCAAGGAAGGCGACCGCCTGTTCCTGCTGGGCCGCAACGCCGACCTCGACGAATTCAGGAACCTATAAAGGAGCGCGGCATGATACTGGTACGCGCATGGACCCTGGCGCTCGCGCTCGCGCTCGCCGTAGCCTCTACCGTAGGCTCGGCGATATGGGCGTACTCGCTCGGCGTAAGCGGCGCGAAGGGCGATTCGGAGACGATACTCTTCTACGGCATCCTGGCCGGGGCCGCGGAGACGATCCTCGGGGCGGCGCTCTTCTCCGGGGCCCGGAAGAAGCGGAGGGAGCTCGACTCGCTCGTCGACATCGCCCGGTTCAGCGGAGCCGTCCCGGACGAGCGCTTCAGGCGCTTCGGCCCCTTCGGCGAGCGGATCAAGGCGATACAGCAGGAGCTCGCCATGGCGTCGGAGCGCAAGGGCGCGAGGATCGCGTCCCTGACCGGGCTCCTCAGGGCCTCGCTCGAGCTCGTGGATAAGCCCGTGCTCGTAGCGTCGCTCGACGGTCGCGTAGTAGAGGCTAGCAAGGGCGCCAAGGAGGACCCTAGGCTCCGCGACCTGGAGATCGGTTCGACGCCGCTCTCGGACGTGTTCCCGGGCATAGAGCCGCGGGCGATCCTCCAGGAGGCCGACCAGACCCACCGCTCGGTCGAGCGGGAGGGGCAGGCCGTCTTCCATCCGATCTACTCGGTACGCGGCGAGATCACCCACTTCATGGTCGACTTGTCCCGCAACCGGGCCCTCGACTTCCTCGACAGGATCATGAGGCAGAAGGAAAACGGCGAGGAAGGCCCCAGGCGAGCCAAGGCCGGGGCGGACTCGGCGGGCGGAGGGCTCCTCGGCTTCCTCCGCAGGAGGATCGCGAAGAAGACTCCGTGAAGAGGCGCCGGGGAGGCGGGGCCCGGCCCCGTCTCCCCGATGCCGTAGGCACGGCGCTACGCGTCGAACCAGCGCGCCCGGTTGAGCCTCAGGCGGCATTCCGTGCCGGCCGCCAGGGAGCCCGCGCGCCGCGGCTTCTGTATCCTCACCCGGTGCTCGCCTATCGACGCCAGGTAATCGACCATGTCGCCGAGGTAGGTCATGCGCTCTATGCGGGCCTTGACGCCCTCGGCCGCTCCGGCCGGCAGGAGGTCTATCTCGCTGGGCCTGCACGCGAGCCTGCGCTCGCCCTCCGCTCCCTCCGGCGCGGCGTGCAGGGGCCCGGCCGAGGCCGCGCCCTTGGCGAAGGCCTCTCCGCCGCGGATGTCGACGGGCACGAAATTGGACAGGCCTATGAAGCTGAACACGAAGTCGTTGACGGGATTCTCGTAGATTCCCAGCGGCGAGTCGACCTGCTGGACTACCCCGTCCCTCATCACGAGCATGCGGTCGGACAGGGCCATTGCCTCCGACTGGTCGTGCGTCACGAAGATTATTGTCAGGTCGAATTTCCTCTGGAGGTCCTTAATCTCGAAGCGCATCTCCTCGCGGAGCTTAGGGTCGAGGTTCGAGAGCGGCTCGTCCAGGAGCATGACCTTGGGATTAATGGCGATGGCCCTCGCCAGGGCGATGCGCTGCTGCTCGCCGCCGGAGAGCTGCTTGGGGAACACGTGCTCCTTGCTCGACAGGCCGGTATACGACAGGGCGCGCGTCACGCGCTCGTGTATCTCCCGCTTGGGCAGCTTCCGTATCTCCAGGGGGAAGGATACGTTGCGATAGACGTTCAGGTGAGGCCAGACGGCGAAGGCCTGGAACACCATGCCGAAGTCCCTGTCCTCCGGCGGCAGGTAGTATCTCGTATAGCTCGACGAGAACACCTTGCCCTCCACCGAGAGCTCGCCCTCGTCCAGGTCCTCGAAGCCCGCGATCATGCGCAGGGTCGTCGTCTTGCCGCAGCCGGAAGGGCCGAGGAAGGAGAAGCACTCCCCCTTCTCTACCTCCAGGTTGATCCTATTTACGGCGACTACGTCGCCGAATCTCTTGGTTACGTCCTTGAGCGCCAGTTGGGCCATGGGCTACTCCTGCCTCTGAAGGCGGTTCAAGACCTTGCGAATAGTGGTCTCGCCTATGAAAATTATTAGGAGGGCTATCGTGGCCAGGGCCGCGGCCATCACCGTCTCGCCGTCCTCGTTGAGCGCGTATATCGCGACTCCGAGCGTCCGCGACTTCGGCCCGTACAGGAGCACCGAGGTCGTCAGCTCCCGGAGGGCCGGCAGGAATATGAGGAAGAACGCGCTGATCATGCCGGGCCGGACGAGCGGCAGCACTATATTCTTGAGCGTCTGGAAATGGGTGGCGCCGCACGCGCGGGAAGCCTCCTCGAGCGAGTCGGACACCTGCTCGAGGGCGGCCGAGTTAGACTTGATGGAGAACGCCATATAGCGGGCTATGTAGGCGACGAAGATGATCCACGCCGAGTTATAGAGGTTCACGCCGAACCTGCCGCTCCACGTGAGTATGCATCCCAGCGCTATGACCGTGCCCGGCAGGGAGAACGGCAGCACCCCCAGGAACTGGAGCAGGAATTTGCCGGGTACCTTCATCTTGACGATCACGTAGGATATCATCGTGCCCGCGAGCATCGTGACGAAGGCCGCGCTCACCGACAGCCATAGCGAGTTCCAGATGGCGTCGGTCGTCAGCTTCATCCTGAAGAGCTGTACGTAGTTATCGAGGCTCAGGTTCTTGAGCGCCAGGGGCAGGCCGTAGGTCTTGAGCCCGCCTACCAGCATGATCGTGACGGTCGGCATCACCACGGTCACCGCGAGGTAGACTATGCAGACGACGAGCATCGGGACCTTGAGCCCCCTGAGCTTGAGCACCGTGGGCCTCATGCTCTTGCCGGCGATGATCTGGAACTGCCCCTTCTTCAGCACGACGTCCTGGAGCTTCAGGATTATGGCGGCCGTGACGACCAGGATGGTCGAGAGGATGGTCCCGACCTTGATGCCGGCCATCGACCCTCCCGACGAGTGTATTCGCTCGTATATCTTAGTCGGGATATTGTATATGCCCTTCTCGGCCCCGAGTATGGCGGGCACGCCGAAGTGGGCCAGCGAATAGAGCGCCACGAGCAGGGCGCCCGCCAGGATGGACGGCATGACGAGCGGCAGCGTGATCTTGCGGGTTATGGTCATGAGCCGGGCGCCCGATATGCGGGCGGATTCCTCCAGCGTCGGATCCATACGCTCCAGCGCGCCGGCGACCTGCAGGAACACGAAGGGGAACAGGTACATGGACTCGACCATGATGATGCCCCCTATCGACATGATATCGATGGGGCACTTCTCGAGCCCGAACATGCCCATGAGCAGCTTGCTTATATAGCCCGCCCGCGGGGACAGGAGTATCTTCCACGCCAGGGCGCCGATGAACGAGGGCAGCATGAAGGGCACTAGGAACAGGGCCTTCATGGTCCTCTTGAAGGGCAGGTCGGTCCTGGCGACGAGCCACGCGAAGAAGACTCCGATAGCGGTAGAGACTATGGTCGTCCCCGTCGCTATCTTGACGGAGTTCCAGAGGGCCATGTAGGTGTCGGGGTCGCCGAGGACCTTGGCGATGGCCGCCAGGTTGAGCCGGCCCTCCTCGAAGAAGGCCGTCCCGATGATGAGCAGCACCGGCACGGCGACTATCACCACCAGCACGAGCACCGAGAACGTCAGCAAGAGCTCGGCCGTGCCGAATTTCCGCTTATTGCGTAGGGTTTCCATCAGGCTTCCTCCCCGGCCGGCGCCTCTGGCGCGAACCATTTCGCGTCGAAGAAATCGAGGACGCACCCGGCGCCCTCGGGAATGAGCAGGTCCCGGGCGACAGCCTCCTCCGTCTGGACCTGGCAGCGTACCGAGTGCTTCCCGACCCTGGCGAGGTAATCGACTATGGGGCCGAGCAGGGACATGCGCTCGACCGTGGCGTTGGCGGGCCTCCGCCCGGTAGGCCTGGAGATACCGATATCCATCGGCCTGAACGCAGCGGAGACCCGCTCCGCGCCCTCGAGTCCGGGCGCCTGGCAGGCGCCGAGCGATACCCCGGTACCCTCGACGAGGTATTCGCCGCCGGCCCGGACGGCCGGTAGGAAGGACGATACGCCTAGGAACCGGCACACGAACGGATCGGCCGGATGCTCGTAGACCTCGGCGGGCGCGCCGACCTGCCTGATAGAGCCGCTTTCGTCCATCACGGCGATCCGATCCGCGATGGCCAGGGCGACCTCGTGGTCGTGGGTAACGTAGAGAATCGTCATGCCGGAGGTCCGCTGAAGGTCCTTGATCTCGAAGCGCATCTCCTCGCGCAAGTTGGCGTCGAGGTTCGTCAGGGGCTCGTCCAGGAGCATCACCTCGGGCGCCGCGACCAGGGCGCGGGCCAGCGCGACGCGCTGCTGCTGCCCGCCGGAGAGCTGGCTGGGATAGCGCCCCTCGTAGCCTCCCAGGTTTACCTGGTCGATCGCCGCCGCCGCTCGCGTCTTAGCGCTATCCTTGCCGACCTTCTGCATCTGCAACGGATAGACTACGTTCTCCGCCACGGTCTTGTGGGGCCACACGGCGTAATCCTGGAACACGACGCCGATTCGGCGCTCCTCCGGGGCTACCGAGGCCTTGCCGCTCGCGACGATCCGGTCGCCGATCGCGATCTCGCCGCGATCGGGCTTCTCGAAGCCGGCTATGAGCCTGAGGGCCACGGTCTTGCCGCAGCCGGACGGTCCGACGAGCACGAAGCACTCGCCCGACCGGATATGAAGGTCTAGCCCGTCGAGCACGACCTTATCGCCGTACGCCTTGCGCACGGACTTGAAGCGAATATCGGACATGTATGGGGTCTCCTAGTCGAGAGCAGGGGAAGGCGCCGCGCCGCCG
>JAHIWG010000087.1 GCA_018816345.1 Spirochaetota bacterium
CGAGGGCCTCTATGTCCCTGTCGCTGACGGTCTTCTTCTTGTCGGCGAGCGCCTTGAAAGACTCGAACAGCCTCGCGGCCCTCTCCCCCTCGAGGCTGAAGCCTAGCTCCGCCACCCGCTCGTCGAAGGCGTGCCGGCCCGAGTGCTTTCCGAGGACCATCCGGTTGCGCGGCAGGCCTATGGACTCGGGCGTCATTATCTCGTAGGTCTCGCGATTGGCGAGCACGCCGTGCTGGTGGATGCCCGACTCGTGGGCGAAGGCGTTCTCCCCGACTATGGCCTTGTTGGGCTGGACCCTGACCCCCGTCACGCTCGTGACGAGCCTCGAGGCCGCGTATATCTGGGTGGCGTCCACGCCGCAGCTCGCGCCCATGATGTCTCCCCTGGTGCGCATCGCCATCACGAGCTCCTCGAGCGCCGCGTTGCCCGCGCGCTCGCCTATCCCGTTCACGGTGCACTCGACCTGGTCGGCCCCGGCTTCTATCGCCGCGAGGCTATTGGCTACCGCGAGCCCGAGGTCGTCGTGGCAATGCACGGAGAGGGAGGCCTCCCCTATGTTCTGGGTTCCCGCGCGTACCGCGCGGACTAGGGCGGCGTATTCCGCGGGCATCGAGTAGCCTACGGTGTCGGGCATGTTCACGGTCGTGGCGCCAGCCTCTATTACGGCCTGGAAGATCCTGCACAGGAAGACCGGATCCGACCTCGAGGCGTCCTCGGCCGAGAACTCGACGTCGGGACAGCGCCGCTTCGCGTAGCGGACCATCGCGACCGCCTTGGCTACGACCTCGTCCGGCTTCATGCGGAGCTTGTATTCCATGTGTATCGGCGAGGTCGCGATGAAGGTATGGATACGGGGGCGCTCGGCGCCCCTGAGCGCGTCCCACGCGGCGTCTATGTCCATCTCCACGGCCCGAGCCAGGCTCGCTATGACGGGCCCCCTGACGGTCCTGGCTATCTCGCGGATGGAGGCCAGGTCGCCGGGGCTCGCGACCGCGAAGCCGGCCTCTATGACGTCGACGCCGAGGGTCTCGAGCCGCTTGGCGACCTCGAGCTTCTCGGCCTGGTTCATGCTACAGCCGGGCGCCTGCTCGCCGTCGCGCAGCGTCGTGTCGAAGATGCGTACGGTACGTATAGGGCTCATGCGCCTAGCTCCTCTTCCTCTACGTCGGCCCGATCGAGGAACGAGGCCTGGCCAGCGCTCATCGCCTGGGCGCCGCGCTCGAGGGCGGAGAGCCCCGTTCGAGCCAGCTCCGCGATGCCGTAGGGCCGCAGCACGCCTATTAAGCCGTCTACCTTACCGGTGTCGCCCGTCACCTCCACGGTCAGGCTGTCTGAGGAGACGTCCACGACGCGGGCGCGGAAGACCTTGGCGATGTTTATGACGTCAGCGCGCTTGGCCGACCTGGCCGAGACCTTTATAAGCGCGAGCTCGCGGAAGACGCCCGACTCGGGCCTGACCCGCCTGACCGAGTAGACGTCCTCTAGCTTCTCGAGCTGCCTCTGTATCTGCTCGACGGTGTGCTCGTCGCCGCGCACCGCGATCGTCATGCGGGAGATAGACGGGTCTTCCGTCTCGCCGACGGTTAGGCTATCGATATTGAAGTCGCGCCTGCTGAAGAGGCCGGACACGCGGCTTAGGACGCCGGCGTGGTTCTGCACCAAGGCGGATAGGACGAATCGATCCATAGGTTCCTCGCTTCTATAGCCCCGGCTGATATACGGAGCGTACTTTTCCTGGCTAGCTTTGTATCGGTCGAGGCGCTGCGTTTTCGCGGGAAGGGTGTCCGCGGGCTTCGCAGCTCGGGACGGCCTACGGTTCGGGCTCTCTCCGCCCGGCCGTCAACTAGCGAAGGAGCCCGGTATGCCCAGGATAAGAAGGAGTACGAGTACGATAATAATGGAAACGGATACGATGCGGGACGTGGCTAGGGCGGATACGACGTCGCGAGCCGGGTTCGGAGTCGCGTCGGCGCTTCTTGCGCCGGGCATGGGGTTATTGGATCTGCGTGCCCCGACGGGGCGATCGGCCGCTAACGTCATGTTGGGACGCTACCATACGAGGAATTCAAAGTCAAGTTACTATGCATAGAATAATTCAGGCGCGAACGTATTAATTACCGAAACGCATCGCTATCGTGCGCCTCGACGCGGCGCGCGCCGGCTTCGCGTACGCTACGGCTTCGCGTCGCCGCCTCGCGACGCGGCCCAGGCGGAGCACATCGCGGCGAACCGGGCCGCTATGGCGCCGCCGTCGTCCAGGTCCACGCGGTAATCCTTCATGCGCGCGGGAAAGACCCGTAGGGCGCGTACCTCGCCGGACGATACGCCGAGCGAGAGGAGCATCGTCTCCATGCCCTCGGCCCTGTCCTCGACGTTATCGAACACGAAATTCCCGAGGGAATAGACGATGAGGCCGGAGCGCTCCGGTCCCTCGTACCACTCCATCGGCTGCAGGACGTGGGGATGGTGCCCGAGCACGACGTCGGCGCCGGCGTCGACGAGGGACCTGTACAGGCCCGTCTGGACCCCGTAGGGGCGTTCCGTATACTCGAGCCCGGCGTGGACGCCCACGACGAGGAGCCTCCCCGAATCGCGCCTCGCCTCCAGGGCCGCGCCCACAGCGCGTACGGCCCTGGAGTCGGCCCATAGCAGCCCGGGCGCGCCTCGCTGTACCGAAGCGTGCTCAAGGCCGTAGAAGCCGGTCCTCTCGACGGGGAAGGCGCCGAGGCCCCAGAACGACAGGCGCTCGCTTCCGAAGCCCGTCTCGTACGGCGCTATGGCCTCGTCCCAGTCCAGGCCGGCGCCGACGAACGGCAGGCCCGTAGCGCGGAGGGCGGCGACGGTATCGGCGAAGCCCTGCTCCGTATAGTCGTACACGTGGTTATTAGCCAGGCTGACCGCGTCCACGCCCGATTCCATAAGGGGCGCGAGGGCCGCGGCCGGCATCCTGAACCTGAAGGTCTTGGGCCATTCGGTCCCTCGCTCGGTCACCGCCGTCTCGAGATTCGCGAGCAGGATATCCTGGGAGCGCATTATAGGGAGGAGCCGCATGAATACCCTCTCGGGCCCGTCCGGCTCGACGAGCATGGCCGAGGTTCCCGCTCCCGGCATCACGTCGCCTACCGCCCCTAGCCAGGAAAGCCCTTGGGGCTCGGCCTGGGCGGGGAACCGGCTCAGGTACTCCTGCGCGGCGTCGACGAGGCGGCCTCCGGGATCGCGTCCTGAGACGCGCGCCGTCACGACGACGGAGCGGACGAGCGGGTACCCGGGATCGCCTGGGTAGAGGCTTCCGTAGGCTACGACGGCGTGAGGAAGGCATATACCAGCCAAGGGCTCGGCTAGGGCCGCCGCCGCCTCGAGGCCGACGATCGTCGGATCGACGGAAGGGCGGGCGGAGAGCCAATCGTCGGCGATGGCGAAGAATTCGCTCGCTACGACGCGGGACAGGCCTCCGGGGCCGGCGGGGACGGCTCCCCACTCCAGCGCGGCCGAGACGATGACGCGCGCGTCCTCGGGCGACGCCGCCTTCCATGAGCCGGGAACGGCCGGCGGCTCTACGCCGAGCCTCGCGAGCGACTCGTCGAGCGAGTAGCGCGGCGCCACGGAGCACGAGGCGGCGCTAGCGGCCGCGAACAGCAGCAGAATCCAGGATCGTCGCACCCTCGCCTCCCTCGCGCCTAGGCTAGCGAGGATATACGCGCCCAGGCTCCAGGTCAACGCCGCGGCGGGGCTCCGCGAGGCGCGCGGCCATAGCCGGGCCCGGGCCGTCAGGCTCACGCGTTCGGCTTGGCGTCGCGGCTAATCGGGTACAGGAATCGCTTTATCTTCTGAGTCGGCGTCTTCTCGAAGGAATCCCTCTGGTGCTCGACCTTGCATATCCTCGAGAAGGTGGCCAGCCTTCGGTTGGCGTCCTTCTTGATCGACTCGAGCATATCGACTATGACCCGCTCCGCCTGATCGACCCCGGCCTTGACCTTGGCCAGGGCCTCGGCGATCGCCTCCGGCTTCAGGTGAATCAAGGCGGTCAGGCCCTCGGAGCCGCCGTATACGAGGGCCTCGGCGACGTGGGGCGAGCTAGCGAGCACCGCCTCGACCTCCTCCGGATAAATATTCTCCCCGGAGGCGCCGAGTATCATGGTCTTGGAACGGCCCCGGATATAGACGTAGCCTCGCCCGTCCCGGTAGCCCAGGTCGCCGGTGCGGAAGTACCCGTCGGAGGTAAAGCTCTCCTGGGTCCTCCGCGAGTCCTTGTAGTAGCCGAGGCCGACCATGGGGCCTCGGACCTGGATCTCGCCTACCAGGACCGAACCGTCGTCGTCGGAAGGACGCATGTCGGCCAGCCGGATATCTGCGCCGGGCAAGGCGGGCCCGGCCGCGGAGGGTCGCGTCTTGCCCACCGCGGAGGCGGCGATGATGGGCGCGGTCTCGGTAAGGCCGTAGCCGATGGCGTACGGCCACTTGACGGCCCGCAGGAAGCGCTCCACCTCCGGGTCGAGCGGAGCTCCTCCGACGCCGAAGAAGCGAAGCCGGCCTCCGAACGACTTATAGAGCTTGGCCCCGGCCAGCCGCTCCAATAGGGGGCGCAGGAACCTGGCCCGGTACGCCGCCATGTGCTCGAGGGCGGGCTTGACGGCCTGGCGGTACGTCTTCTCTATGACGAGGGGCACCGACAGCACTATGGTCGGCCGGACCGAGGCGAGCGCCGGCATCAGCGCCGACGCCGAGGGCGGCCTGTCGAGGTACCGCACCGAGGCGCCGCTCATCATCGGGATAAGGAAGCCTATCGTGTACTCGTACGCGTGGGCCATCGGCAGGATTGACAGGAGCGTGTCCTTAGGGTCGAGGACGATGATCGCTCGGCACGCCAGGGCGTCGGCGATATAGTTCCTATGAGTCAGCATGACGCCCTTGGGCATGCCCGTCGTGCCCGAGGTATAGACGATAGCGGCCAAATCGTCCGGGGAGACGAGCGGCAGCTCGACGTCCGACGCGCGCCTATCGAGCTCCGCGTCCATAGGGGCGAGCTCCTCTATGGCGACGACCTCGGCCGAGGCGCCCTTGAGCTTGCCCGATTGGCGGGCCGACGCGAATACCGCCTTGGCCCCGGAATGAGCCAGTATCTCCAGCACCTGGGAAGGGGGGAAGTCGGTGAGCAGCGGTACGGCTACCGCCCCGGCCCTCGCGATGCCCAGGGAGGCTATCCCCCATTCGGGGCGGCTCTCCGATAGGATCGCTACCCTGTCGCCCTTCCCGACGCCGAGCGAGGCGAGGCGCGTCGCGGCCCGCCTCGAGTGCAGCTCGAGTTCCCTGTAGCCCACCTCGTCGCCGCCTACCATGCCGAGCGCCGGAGAGTCCCCGTACTCGGCCGCGCCGAGGGGCGCGATATCGGCTATCGTATGCGTTTCGTAATCGTACCTCATGTTCCGACCTCGGGTATTTCGACCGCTATTCGCGCTAATGGTTGCAAGCTCTATAGATCTTCTTACCCCTATCCGCGCGCTCTCCGGCGCTCCTAGGCCAGGATCGCGTCTATGCTCGCCAGCTCCTCGGCCGAGAAGTCAGTCCTAGAGGCCGCGGCGACGTTCTCCACTATCTGACCGGGCCCGCTCGCCCCTATGAGGGCGCTCGTGACGCGAGGGTCCCGGAGGGTCCATGATATGGCCATCTGGGCGAGCGATTGCCCCCTCTCGGCCGCTACGACGGCCAAGGCCTTTATCTTCGCCACGATCTCAGGGGTAATCTGCTCGGGCTTCAGGAAGGGGCTCGACGAGGCCGCCCTAGAATCGGCCGGGACTCCCGAGAGGTAGCGGTCGGTTAGGAGGCCCTGGGCGAGCGGCATGAAGGCGATTACCCCTATGCCCTCGTCCGAGCACGCGTCGAGCAGGCCTCGCTCCACGGCCCTCTCGAACATATGGTAGCGCGGCTGGTGGATCAGGCAAGGAACCCCGAGCGACCGCAGAATGCCCGCGGCCTCCCTCGTCCTATCCGCGGGGTAATTGGAGAGCCCTACGTAGAGCGCCTTTCCGGAGCGGACGGCCTGCGCCAAGGCTCCCATCGTCTCCTCGAGCGGCGTCGAGGGGTCGGGTCGGTGCGAATAGAAGACGTCGACGTAATCGACGCCTATGCGCCGGAGGCTCTGGTCGAGGCTGGCTAGCAGGTACTTCCTCGACCCGCGGTCGCCGTAGGGACCCGGCCACATCGTATAGCCCGCCTTCGTCGAGATCGCCAGCTCGTCGCGGTACGGCCGGAAGTCGTCGCGCAGCAGCCTGCCCAGGGTCTCCTCGGCGGAACCGGGAGGCGGGCCGTAGTTATTGGCCGCGTCGAAATGCGTCACGCCGAGATCGAAGGCCGTCCTGGCCATCGCCCTGGCGTTACCGTAGCTTCGGTCCTCGCCGAAGTTATGCCATAGGCCAAGCGATATGGCCGGAAGGTCGAGGCCGGAGGCCCCGCAGCGCCTGTAGCGCATCGATTCGTACCGCGATTCCGCGGGTTCGTACGGCATAGACTCTCCTCGCTCGGCGAATGCCCGACAGTCTAGCATATCCTCGTCGCTGGCGCATCGGTATCGATTGATGAAAACCGTTTCATGTTTTATCATCGAGCGTCGGCCGGGTACGATCGCTCGTACCGACCGCGGGAAAGGGATGATTCCAAGATGGACGCGATTGAACAGAAGAAGGTGCTCGTTCTCAACAGCGGCAGCTCGTCGCTAAAGTACGAGGTATTCTCCATGCCCGCCAAGGAGAGCCTGGGAAAAGGCGCGGTTGAACGGATCGGCGAGGCCAAGGGGACGCTTTCCCAGAGCTCGCCGAGAGGGACGATCAAGATCGAGGAGGCCTTCGCCGACCATAAGCACGCCATGCTCCGCGTCGGCCAAGCCCTCGTCGACCCGGCGAAGGGCATCTTACGCAGGATAGACGACATCGAGGCCATCGGGCATCGAGTCGTCCACGGCGGCGAGCGCTTCGCGAGCTCGGTCAAGATAGACGAGGACGTCATAAAGGCCCTCGAGGACAATATCGAGCTAGCTCCCCTTCATAACCCGGCTAACCTCACCGGCATCCGGGAGTCTGAGCTGCTCTGGCCTAACGTCCCCCAGGTAGGCGTCTTCGATACCGCTTTCCATCAGACCATGTCGCCTACGGCCTACCTCTACGGCCTGCCACGCGAGCTCTACGACAAATACCGCATCCGCCGCTACGGCTTCCACGGCACGAGCCATCGCTACGTCGCGGCCAGGGCGCTCGAGCTGCTCGGGCGCAAGGCGGAGAACACCAACCTGATAACCTGCCACCTCGGGAACGGTGCCTCGATAACCGCCATCGAGGGCGGGCGCTCTATAGACACCTCGATGGGCTTCACGCCTCTCGAGGGCCTGATGATGGGCACGCGGAGCGGTGATTTCGACCCCGCCATACTCGGTTTCCTCCTCGACCGCGGCTATAGCCCCAAGGAACTGACCGACATGATCAACAAGAAGAGCGGGCTCCTCGGCCTCTCGGGCATATCGAACGACCTACGCGACCTCGAGGCGGCCAGCGACAAGGGCATCAGGAACGCCATCGAGGCCCTCGACGTCTACGCCCACCGCGTCCGCCAGTACGTCGGCGCCTACATGGCCGAGCTGGTCAAGGTCGACGCCATCGTGTTCACCGGGGGCGTCGGCCAGCACGGGGTAAGGATGCGCGAGCGCATCTGCCACCGCCTGGAGAATATCGGCATCATGATGGACTACGACGCCAATCGGGCCGACGGCTCCGCGGAGGGCCTGGTCTCGCAGGCGTTCTCGCCGACGGCGATACTCGTCATTCCCACGAACGAGGAGCTCCAGATAGCCATGGACGCCTACGGGCTCCTGTTCCCGTAGCGGCCCGCCGCTCGCGGGCATGGGACCAAACGGCCGGCGCCGCGTGGCGGCGTCGGCCTTTTTTTTAGGCGATTTCTGCGTATTTTATTGAACCATATAGCGATATGAATTATACTGGGCGAATGAAAATCGGTATAGGATTCGTTACTGGCAGAAAAGGCTTCAAGCATCTATTCAGGACCTACGTCAATAGCTGGAGCGAGCACGGCTTCATCCAAGATCCGAAGACTACCATCAAGCTGCTCGTCGCCTACGACCTCTCCTACTTCGGGACCCAGGCGAGCGACTATAAGCGCGTCGACCCGGAGCTCGCGGGCAAGCTCGACGGTCTCGCCTACTTCGGCGCCACCAGGATCGCCGATGAGCGTCAGATGCTCGTCCGCGAGGGCGTCCTCAGCTCGGCCGAGTCTATGCTCCTGTTCGGAGAGGGCTACGGCAAGAAACGCAACGCCGTCATCTGGTTCGCCGTCCGCTCGGGCATGGACAGGCTGCTCTTCATAGACGACGACGAGTACCCCGTCGCGGTACAGCGGGGAGACCCCGTGCATTGGCGGGGCCAGTCGGTACTCGGCGCCCACCTCTTCGCGTCTCCCGACGCCGACATCACCCACGGCAGGCATTGCGGCTACATATCCCCCATACCCAAGGTGCGCTTCGATTCCTCCCTTACCGAGGAGACGTTCGCGGAGCTCATCGGCGCGCTATCCAACGACATCGTCTCGTGGGACACGATAAAGAAGGTCGTGATCGGGGACGGAGGCGTGACCTACGCGGACCCGCGTATCGTGGACGGGATCCCGCCCGAGGAAGTCCAGTCGGTCAAGGGCATGAAATTCATAAGCGGCGCGAACCTCTGCCTCAACCTCCGCAGGGGCGGGGCCGACTCGCCGTTCTTCAACCCCCCGGGCGCCCGCGGCGAGGACACGTTCCTGTCGACCTGCCTCGAGGACAAGCGCGTGCTGCGGGTCCCCGCGTACACGTTCCACGACGCGTTCCTCAAGTACCACGCGCTCCTGCACGGCGTGCTGCCGAGGAGGCTCGACCCGGTGGAAGCCCTGGACGCCGCGGTAGTCAAGCGCTTCGCCAAGGCGGCGGTCGGATGGGTCCGCTACAAGCCGCTCCTGACCTACGTAACCGACCGCCCCGCCTACGAGGCCACCATCGAGTCTATGGAAAGCACCTTCGAGAGGCTCGGCCCGGGGCTCAAGTCGTACTTCAAGGCCGAGGAATTCGGGCGGCTCCTGCCTGAGCTCAGGCGATACGCCAGGAAGGCGCCCGAGCACTTCGAGCTGTTCGAGATGACCAAGGAGGCTTGGAAGAAGGCCCTCCCCTGGGCCAGGGCCAATCCGACGGGCAAGGACGCCTAGGTCGAGGCCGAGCCTCGTTTTCCTTTGCCTAGTTATTCCGCAGCCTCGCTACTTCGTTATCCCCGGAGCGTAGCGCTCTATTATCTTCTCGGCGATCAGGTAGGCGGCGGGGCAGAATTCCGTGTTGAACGCGAGCCGGCCGAGCGCCCTCTGTATGCCGCGCTCCCTGGTATACGGGAAGTCGTCGCAGTCGCGGGGCCTCACGTCGTATATGTCGCAGGCGTTGTCGTCGCGCAGAAAGGGGCACGGCATGACCGCGACCATCCAGCCGAGGTCCTCGTCGCGCACGAGCGACTCGGCGACGAAGCGCTTCTGGTCGAGGCCGAAGGCCTTGCAGGCGCGCTTGATATCCGGCTCGTTCATCTTGGGGCCGATGGTCCTGCAGCAGTTGCCGCACTTGAGGCAGTCTATCAGGGCGAAGGCTTCCTCGTGGAAATCCGCGACGACGTGGTCGAAGTTCTTCATGTTGAACTTGCCCAGGTACTTCATCTGGCGCTTGATGAAGTCGTTGCGCTCGCGGCTCTTCTCCAGCAGGAGCTCGTACTCGTGTTCCATGCCTCTATTGTAGCCCGGAAGGCCGGGCTTCCTCAAGCGGAGGCCGACGCGGCCTAGAACGGCGACGGGCCTGCGGCCTCGGCTCGCTCCCGCTTCCTCCGCTCGCAGAACGACAGGAAGCGGTCTACCGAGGCGTTGAGCACCTGTTCCTCGGGAATGCCCGCGGCCTCTATCACCGCGACCGCCTTAGACAGGTTGCCAACGTCGCGCCAGTAGTGCGCGTCGCTGCCGCAGACTACCGACGCGCCTTCCCTGGCGCACAGGGACGCCAGCTCGGCGCAGGACCGCTCGCTGCCCTTGCGTATCCTAAACGAGCTGTTGTTGATCTCCAAGGCCTTGCCGAACGCGGCCGCGGCCCTTACCACCGCCTGATTGTCTATCGGGAAGGAGGGGTTGCCCGGGTGGGATATGGCGTCGACGAGGGGGTTAGAGAGGGCGGCTATCATCGCGTCGGTATTGGCGGATCGGCTACCGGGGTCGAAGCATATGTCGTGGAAGCCCGCGAGCACGAAGTCGAGCCTCGAAAGGAGGTACGGCGCGAGGTCGACCCCGCCGGCCGTATCCATGATATTGGCCTCCACGCCGGACAGGAAGCGCACGCCCTCTATGAGCTCCGGCACGATGCGGAGGTTGCCGAAATGGTAGGGGTGCGTGCTCCCCGGCATGCCGGGGCCGTGATCGGTCAGGACGAAACCGTCGAGGCCGCTCGCCCGGGCTCCCCGGGCGAGATCGTCTATGGTGGAGAAGGCGTGGCCGGAGGCCACGGAATGGGTGTGGGTGTCGATCCGTATATTCATGGCGTTAACCCATGATCCACGAATCGACGCCCTATGTCCATACGGGCCCTAGAGGAAATCCTCCCTCTGGGGCGTGAAGGTGTCGGTGACGACGCTATCCTCGAGGAAGCGCACGGCGTGGGGCACGCCAGGCCCCGCGTAGAAGCTGTCGCCTGGGCCGAGCGTCTCTTCCCTTCCCCCCATCGACAGCACCAGGCGGCCCGATACTACGTAGCTGGCCTGCTCGTGCGGATGGGAATGCTCGGCGACCTCCTTGCCGGCGTCGAAACGGGCCTCGACTATCATCATGCCCCCGCCGCGGGCCAGGACCTTCCGCGCCGCTCCCGGGAACAGCGCCTTGGCGGATACCTCGGCGTTCCTAGTGATCATGCTCACCTCCTCTTCGCGCCAGTCATAGCGCGTTATTATCGGCTAGCGGACGCGTAGCCACTTCAGCATCTCCCCGAACGTCGCCCGCTTGCCTCCCATCAGGATTCCTACCCTGAATATCCTCGCGGCCGCGGTAGCCGCCGCGTACACGCTCGCGATCAGTATCCCGAGGCACAGCGCTATCTGCCAGGCCGGCGGCGGCGCTATGAGCACCCGGATGAGCATGACTATCGGGCTCGTCATCGGGAAAATTGAGAGAACCACCGATAGGCTCGAGCCGGGATTGGAGACGAAGCTAGAAATCATCACGAGAGGCACGATGAGGAACGCCAGTACCGGCCAGGCCAGCTGGCCGAGATGCTGCTCGTCCTCGGCGGCGGCGCCCAGGGCCGCGTAGAGCGAGGCGTATAGGAAGTACGCCAGCACGAAGAACGTCACGAGCCACGCGAGGTTGGCGGGCTCAATGACCGGCGGGGCCGCGATGCCGATCAGGGGAGCGACGAGCTTCGACAGCGCCAGCGCCAGCGATACCCATATCCCGTACTGCAGGAGCCCCGCGAGCCCGAGGCCGAGGATCTTGCCGAACATCAGCTCCCTCGGCGACACGCTGGAGAGCATTATCTCGACGGTCTTGGACGTCTTCTCGGTGACTACGGACCGGCCTATCATCTGCCCGTATAGAAGCGTCGTCATGTAAACGAGCATCACGAAGCTCATGGCCGTGAAGAGGGTCTGCACGAAGTCGGACTCCCCGCCAGCCTTCTCGGTATTCCCCGTCCCGAGCTTCACTATGGATAGGTCGACGCGCCGGGTCAGCTCCCGGGCGACGGCCGGGTCTACGCCGCTCCTCCGTATGCGCGCCTGCCTGGCGGACTCGTCCACGACGCGCTCCACGGCCGCGTAGAGCATGGCGTCGGTTCCCGTCTTCGTGTACAGCGACCCGCCGGAGTCCTCCCAGCCGTCGGCCAGGGACACCAGGGCGGCGTACCTACCGGATTGCACGAGCCGCTTGGCGTCGGCAATGGAGCCGGCGTCCGTCCCCACCGCCTCGACGGCGCGGCCCTGGAAGGCGGACGCGGCCTCGATGGCCGCCGTCATGCCCGGGCCTCCCCCCGACACGGCTATCGGCTCTCCGCCCGATAGCGCCTTCGGGTTCATCGATAGTAGCCCGGGCAACACAGTGATGGCCAGGATGAGGAAGGGACCGAGCGCCGTGAGTATCACGAACGTCTTATTCGCGGTCATGAGCTTGAATTCGTGCCGAATTATTGCGGGCAGCTTAGTCATCCTCGGCCTCCCCGGCAGCCTCTACCAGCTTGACGAATATTGCGTGGAGGGACGGCTCCATCATCTGGAAGCGCCTGACGCGCAGCCTGCCGGCCACGGCGGCCAGGAGCTCCCCCGAGTCCCTGCCCTCGCCGAGGGTCGCCTCTATCCACCTCGGCATGGCGCGTACGCTCTCCACGCACGGCAGCGTCGATACGAACGAGGCGTCGCCGTCGAATTCGATCTGCGCCGAATTCTCGCCGTACCTCGCCTTGAGGTCCGGGAGGGAGCCAGATACTAGTTCCTTTCCGCCTCGCACCAGGAGGATCCGGTCGCAGAGGCGCTCGGCGTGCTCCATGACGTGCGTGGATATGAGGACGGTCTTGCCCCGTCGCTTAAGCTCCAGTACGGCGTCCAGGAGGATGTCCTGGGAGACGGGGTCCAAGCCGGAGAACGGCTCGTCGAATAGTACGAGGTCGGGATCGTGGACTACGGAGCCGATGAACTGTACTTTCTGGGCCATGCCCTTGGACAGCGCCTCGATCTTCTCGGCCTTCCACTCGGCTAGCCCGAACCGCTCGAGCCAGGCCTCGGCCCTCGCCTTGGCGTCCTTGGAGTCGAGGCCCTTGAGGACGCCGAGGTACACGAGCGTCTCCAGGACCTTGACCTTCTTGTTCAGGCCGCGTTCCTCCGGCAGGTAGCCTATCCGGGCCTTCATCGACTCGGAGAACGCCTTGCCGTCGAACCGTATCGTCCCCGCGTCCGGTACGATGACGTTCATTATCATGCGGATAGTCGTCGACTTGCCCGCCCCGTTGGGCCCTATGAGCCCGAAAATCTCTCCCGGCCTGGCCTCGAACGACAATCCGTCGACGGCCCGCACCGTCTCGTAGGTCTTGACGACCCCGTCTACGTTGAGCACGGCACACTCCTTCTCTTGCCCGCGCGATATCTCGCCGCGGGACTGGGATACGGAGCAGTATAGCGCGAATCGGCCCGGCGATCTATCGAACCGGCCTCCAGAACCCCTCGTGCACTTCCGCGGCTCCGGGCACGTTCTCGGGTCCTTCCACCGCGACGTCCCGCTGCCCCCGCGCGAAGACCTCGCGGCACGGCAAGTCGAGGGTGGGGTTCTCGGGGTCGTCGCCCGTCAGGCGCTTGAGCTCCGTTTCCGACAGGGCGTATACGACCCGGCCTATACCCGACCAGTAAATGGCCCCGGCGCACATCGCGCACGGCTCGGCGCTCGTGTACAGCGTGCAGGTCCTCAGGAAATCCCTGTCGTAGGCCTTCGATGCCGCTCCCGCGAGGTTAGTCTCGGCGTGGCCCGTGCAATCGCCCTCCGTGCCGACCGTATTGCCGGCGTCGA
>JAHIWG010000088.1 GCA_018816345.1 Spirochaetota bacterium
CGGCGGCGATAGGCTGGTCGCGCAATGGCCCGAGGGAGGGCCCGTTTTCGTCGCCACCGCTCCCGAATACTGCCTCTCGGGCGAGTTCTGGATAGCGGAGCCGAGGTAACGCGGCGGCGAGCGGCGGCTACGCGAAATACGACACGCGGTAATCCCGTATCGTCGCGAAGCCCAAGCCGAGGTATAGGGATCTTGCCGCGGCGTTTGATTTCTTCACGAAGAGCGACGCTCCCCGGCCCCGCGCCGCTATATCGGCTACGAGGGCCTCGACGACGCCCCGCCCGATCCCGAGCCCCCTATACGCCGGGTCGACGAAGACGCCGCCGATCTGGTCGTAGGCCCAGCCCCGCGCGTTCGTCTGGGCGCGGGCGACTATCCTGCCGCGGGCGACGGCGACGTAGACGACGTGGTCGCGCAGGCTCCTCGCCTGGGCTGCCTTGCAGGCCCGAGGGTCGAAGGCGTGCATGGCCGTCATGACCTCCGACCGCTCGTACTCTGCCGCCAAGGGGTAGAGCCCGTCCAGGTCGTCGGCCCCGGCGCGCCGGTATTCGGCCGGGCCCCGGAACGCCCCGGGAGCCGCGCCGGGAGCCGCGGCCGGGACGAGGCTCATCGCGTCGTACTCGACGTCCAGGGCCGGCTTCCAGTCTATCGCCCGCTCTAGGGCCCGGACGTGGTCGGCGGCCCCGACGCAGGCGGATGGCCGGTAGGCCCTGGCCGTACGGGAACCCTTGAGGCCGGCCAAGGCCAGGGCCGCCTCCGGACCGCCGGAATCGTAGGGGCCCGAGAGCAGGGGGAAGGCCGATCCGCTCGGCGATAGGAGAACCGCGATCGACGGTCCCGATCCCGGGGCCCGGTCGCCGAACAGGTAGATGCCGCCGGTACCGCGCGGGAAGGCCGCTATGGAGCCGTCGGATCCCACGGAGCGGTAGGAGAAACCAGTCGCGAAGGCTTCGCGCGGCTCCGCCAGCGCGCGCAGCGCGGCCTCGTCCCCGCGCGCCGCGCGCCGCCATGAACCCGATATCAGGAGCCCGCCCGGATAGGGAGGCGGCCGACCGCCTCCACGTCGCCCGCCAGCACGGCGAAGGCCGCCTTGAACGACTCCCTCGCGTAGGAGTAGACGGCCACGACGGTGGCGTAGTCCTCGAACTCGAGCGAGTACGAAGGGTTGAGCGCGGAGACCACGTAGAGACGCTTGCCCGCCTTGCGGGCCGCCTTCGCGAAGGCCGCGCCCGCGGCGTCGGCGACGCAGACGACTACGGAATCCGCGCCGGCCAGCCGCGATCGGAAGGCCGCGAGCTCCGCGGCGAGCTCGCTACCCTCCGGCTGGTAGGTGAAGCGGAACGGCTCGGAGCCTGGCAGCCGCGCCTTGGCCTCCGCGAGGAAGTCTCCGAAGGGGCCGGCGACGAGCAGCCTGCCGCCCTCCGGCACCGGAAGCCCGGCGGTCCCGAAGACGGTGGCGCTCCGCGCCGCCTGCTCCCTGAAGAAGGCCCTCGACTCGGCGCTGCGCATGGCCGCGCCGGGATCGGCGTCCGGGTCGACGCCGCCGCGGCCGAGCGGCAGGAGCCAGCGCAGCTTGGCGCGCAGCACGCGGCGAGCCGACTCGTCGACCCTGGCCTTGAACGACGGATCCGAGCCGTATAGGGCCGCGAGCCTGGTCCATGCCGCGTCGTCAAGCCCGAGGGTTCGGCTGAACATCAGCACGTCGTTGCCCGCCCGGATAGCCCGCTCGCACGTCTCCGATAGGCCGCCCGAGCTCGCGGCGCCCGTCATCATGAGGTCGTCGGTTATGACGAGGCCGTCGTAGCCCATGCGGTCGCGTAGCAGGTCCTGCACGACGTGCCTGGATAGGGACGCGGGATCCATGGATCCCACGATCCTCGGGAAGGCGAGGTGCCCGGTCATGATGCCCGGCACGCCCTCGGCGGCGAGCATGCGGTACGGCACGAGCTCGCGGTTCCAGAGCGTCTCCTCGTCTATGTCTATGACCGGCAGGACGCCGTGCGAGTCCAGGTCGGTGTCGCCGTGGCCGGGATAGTGCTTCGCGGTCGCGAAGACGCCGGCGTCGGCCATACCCCTGGCCCAGGCCGCCGCCAGCACGCCCGTCTCGGTCGGGTCGTAGGAGAAGGCCCGCGGGCCGATGATAGTCGATTCCGGGCGCGTCGCAAGGTCGACGGAGGGGGCGAAGTTCATAGTGATCCCGAGCGCCGCTAGCTCCGCGCCTATATAGTACGCGCTGCGGTAGGAGTCGCTCGGCCACGCCGAGGCGCCTATGGCCATGTTGCCGGGCGTCACGCTGGTCGCGCCCCTGACGTGGCGTATCCAGCCGCCTTCCTGGTCGGTGGCGACGAAGGGCGGCACGTCGAGGGAGCCCGATTCCGCCGCCTTCTGGATAGCCGCGATAGCCGAGGCGAGCCTCGACGTATCGTCGGTGTTCCATCCGAAGATCTTGACCCCGCCGAGGCCGCGCTTGCGTATCCACGAGTATAGGAGCGGCGTCGGCGCGTCGCCTCCGTAGGAAAGCATGAACAGCTGCCCGAGGCGCTCCTCGGGGCGCATCCGCGCCATCAGCGCCTCTACCGCCAGGTCCTCGTCGACTCCCTTAAGGAGCCAGAACGACGAGGCGTCCACGGCCTTGGGCCCGCCGCCCCGCTCGGCCGTAGCGCCTATCGCCGGAGCGCTCGCCGACGGGATAGTCCCGCCCGCGGGCGGGAACGGCCCCGACGGGGAAAGCGGCGCGGCCGGCGCGTCC
>JAHIWG010000089.1 GCA_018816345.1 Spirochaetota bacterium
GATACCTCCTCAACGAGGACGTGTCGCGCGCCAGGATAGTGCGCCACTTCGGCGCCGAGGGCAAATTCAGGACCATGAAGGGCACCTACCTGGACATGCCCCGCTGGATAACGGACCAGGTCGCCTCGTTCTACGCCCTCCCGCTCGCCGACATCGCGGCCACCAGGAAGACGGTCAAGGAACTGGTCTACGACGCGAGGCCGGCCGATAAGCCGAAGCTCCGCGGGCTCATCGACTTCCTCGACCGGAACCAGACCTTCCACCTCTTCGACGCGATAGACTCCGCGAAGATACGCCTCTCCGACGGCCCCCAGGCGGAGATAGCCTACGACCTCCCGCCCCACGTATCGATCAGGGAGAGCCTTTCCAGGAAGGAGCTCGAGAGCATCATCGCGCCGAGGGTCGACCAGGCCCGCGCATTGGTCGAGGAGGCCGTCGCGAAGGCGGGCGTCGCCCCGGGAGACGTAGCGACGGTGATCCGAGTCGGGGGCTCGTCTCGGACGCCGGCCTTCGCGGCTATGCTGGAGGAGCTCTTCCCGGGCAGGGTCAAGGAAGGCGCCGTCTTCACCAGCATAGCCACGGGCCTCATCGCGGCTCACGACGCCGGCTTGTCGATACGCTAGGAAGGCCGGCCCGAGGCTCCGGAGCCCTCCAGCGATACGCCTATGTCGAGGCTCAGGCCACGCTTCCGCGCTAGCGCCGCCAAGGCGCCCAGGTCGCGCTTCCGTCCGCAGACGAAGGAGACGAGGGCGCGCCCGGCATCGGGCCCCGAGGCGGGGACGGCCACCGACGCCTCCAGGACGTTCCGCTTCTTTCGGCCTTTGTCGGATACGGCGTAGCGCGCCTCGCCCTCGGCCTTCCGGAGCGTGAACGGCATGGCCGCCCCGGCCAGGAAATCCGATACCAGCCTCGCGGCCTCGGGAAGGCCCGGGCCCTCCGCGAGGCCCGGGCCCTCGACGCGTATATCGACGTAGAGGCGCTCCGGATCCGGCGGGCCCGCCAGGACCTCGTATCCCGCGGCCTCGAGCTCATGCGGGCCCAAGGGCCGAGACGAGAGTATCCTATAGCAGGTATCGCCCCAGGCGCCGGGCAGGCGGGCGAGCCCCTCCTTCGAGCCGAGGAAGGCGTCCTCGGCCGTCCAGACGACCCCGGCCAGGGCGGGCGCCGCGGCGAACAAGGCGCGACGGAACGAGGCCGCGGCGTAGGCCGGATGGGCCCGGGCCGCCTCCGGCGACAGGCGGGCGCGGACGAAGGCCTCGTACGGCTTCCGCTTGGCGGAGACTATGGCCTCTATTGCGCGCTGGTCGCCCTCGGATACCGTAGCGAGCTCGTGGCCGGCCAGGAACGAGCGCTCGGATTCGTCGTTGCAGGCCCCGCAGGCAGCGCACGCAGCGCCTAGGCAGGAAGGGTTCTCCCGCCTCTCCTTGGCGTCGACGAAACGCCCGTAGACGCGCTCGCGGGACGCTATCGGGACGACGAAGCCGTAGGCGAACGGATAATCGGCGGGCTTCTCGCCCGTGAACGACTCGCCGAGGGCGCCTCGGCTCCCGAGGTAGTCGCGGGCGTACTCCCAGGCCCCGCGAGACAGGCCGCGATCGTAGACGAAGCCGCGCCCGGCCAAGGCCAGGAGGAGGCCGTAGGAGCCCTTTGGGGCGAGGGCCAATACCTGGGACAGGCAGTACTCGTCGAAGCGCTCAGGAGAGCGGGACTCGAATCCCGCGGCCGCGACGGCGGATTCGAAACGGGCGCGTATAGCCGCGAACGCGCCTTCGTCCAGCATGAGCCTCTCGTAGGCCAAGGGGGTGAACGGCATGCGCACGAGCTCCCCCGCGGAGAACATCACGCGCGGCGGGGACGGCCTCGAGGAGACGACGCCGCCGAGCCAGGAGGCGAAGGAAGCGAACTCCGCCAGGTCGGTGGCGTCCTCGAAGCCTGATAGTATATAGAATAGCTTTATCTCCCGGGCGCCCTCGCGGACGAGGCGCTCGAGCACGGCGCGCAGGTCGGGCTCGGATAGTTCCTTGCTGTAATACGCCCTGGCCCGAGCGGATATCCCCTCGACGCCCACCGTGAACGAGCGCTTGCCCGCCGCCGACTCGAAGCGGACGAGGCCGGGGGATCGGGCCAGGATATCGACGCGCTGGCTCTGGAAGCTCACGGACCAGAAGCGGGCGCCGAGCTCCCGGATAATATCGACGATGCGCGAATGGGCGTTGAAGTTATAGCTCGCCAGCTCGATGGAATCGGCCCCGCCTCCAGCCTTGAGGCGCTCGGCCTCCGCGATGACGGACTCTATCGGCCGCTCGCGGAACGGCTTCCGTTCCCAGCCCTCGAAGCAGAAGGAGCAGAAGCTCGGGCAGCCCCGCGTTATCTCGAGCCTCGCGGTGCCCGATTCCTCCCCGGCGATGAGGGGCGGCGGGCCGACGGGATACGCGTCAGGGGGCGCCTTGGCCTGAGCGACGGGCAGGCGGCTCGCCGTAGGCCAGAATCCGGCTATCTCGCGAGCCAGGGCCTCGAGGGCCTCGAGGCGTCGGCCGGCCGGGAGCCCGGCCGCTCTCGCGAGCCCCGGGGCCAGCCGCCCCGCCGAGCCCTCGCCCTCGCCGAAGAAGACGGCGTCGACGAGCGAGTCGCCGGTATCGGGGTCGTACGCCGCGGCGCTCGCCATGGCGTTAGAGCCGCCGAGGACGACGAGGGGGAAGCGCTCCGGCGCCAGCTCGCGCGCCCTCCTCGTCGGGGGGACGCCCGACCCGGAGAGATAGGGAGCCAGGTTGACGAGCTCCAGGGTATAGGCGTTCGAGACCATGACGACGTCGAAGTCAGCCGCTCCCCTCGCCGACGCGACGCCGTGCATCAGGGGAACCCCTCCCCCCTCGAGGACGCGCCTGTCTAGCTCGGAGGGGAAGAACGCGAAGTCTATATAGGCGTCCGGCCAAGCCGCCCGCAGCTCCCTATAGAGGAACTCGTGAGGCGTCGAGCGCTCGACGTCGCGGAACGGCGAGAGCCGCGCCACGAGGAACCTGGCGGGAGCGTCGCGCCAGGCAGGGTTGCCGAAGTCGCGCTCGCCGTGAACCCCGTACAGCGAGTCCGGGTGAGGGTATCGGCGCGCGAAGGCGCGCTTGAGGAAATCCGAGTGATCGGGCATGAGCCGACGGCTCAGTCGAGCGACGGCGAGGGCCGTCTATCACGAGCGCCGCGCAGGAACCCGGCCGGCTTCTCGTCGGCGTCGCAGGCCATCTCGTCCATGCGCCGCAGGCGCCTGGACAGGTCCCTCGCGAGGTTCATCATGACGATGCCGAAGACCTTAGGATCGCGCTGGTATACGGTCCGTATGCACCTGTTGGATATGGTGACGACCCGTACCGGGCCTACGGCCGTTATAGTGGCCACCGAAGGCATTACGTCGAGCAGTTCCATCTCGCCGAAGGTCTGGCCCTCGGGCAGCGTAATAATGACGACGCCGCACCTCGATACGTCGACCCGGCCCTCGAGGATGAAGTATATAGAATCGTTAGGCTGGCCTTCGCGTATTATCTGGGCTCCGGATTCGAAGCACGCGGTCCCCATGAGGGGGCGAATGAGGCCGATCTGCTCGACGGTCAAGCCGCCGAACAATGAATAGGCCTGTAGTTCCGCCGTATCTACCATAGGTAGTATAGTATACCACGATAGCGGAAGCGTGACAATGTATTCGCTATAGCATATAGTTGATACGATGCGTCGTAAACTAGTCATGCACGCGGAGGCGGCGCGAATACGCCGCGGGTACTACATAGTCACCCTCGTCCTCGTGGTCGGCCTGGCCCTTGCCTTCACCGTCTCCCATTACTCGGTCCTAAAGCGCGCCGATTCAGAAGGCGTGGCCCGCCTCAGGGAGACGATTACCGAGATGACGAAAGGCTTCCTAGAGGCTTCGATACAGAGGACGATCGCCGATATCGACCTGGAACGCGTTCTGGCGAGGAAGGAGCTCCGCGTAGCCCCGGGGGACGCCGTGGCGGAGGCCCGCGCCGACGCCGTCGCGAAGGAGCGCGTCAAGACCCGCATAAGGGAGACGCGACTAGGGGCCGACGGGTATATATGGGTGCACGAGATCCTCGATTTCGACGGCGGGCCGAATTACGCGAGGCGCCTCGTTCACCGATTCCTCCTGGAAACGGAAGGAGACCTGCTCTCGACCGAACCCCGCGATGGGGATTTCCCTTACCTAGCCGAGCTCGAGAGCATCAAGCGCGACGGAGAGGCCTTCAACACGTACTATTTCCCTAGGCCGGGCGAGCAATTACCCGCCCTCAAGCTTTCGTTCTCGCGACTCTACCCGGATTTCTCCTGGGTCATCGGCACCGGGATATTCCTCGACGACGTCGAGAGGATCGTATCGTACGAGACGGAGCTCGCCGAGGCGAACATAAGGAGCGAGGCGGCCTCGAGCGTTACGGCCTTCCTATTCGCCATTGGCGGCGTGCTCGCGATAGTGTTCGCGGTTGACAGGGTCACGGGGAGGGCCATACGCGAGAGCTACGAACGTATCCAGACGACGGAGCAGGCCCTCAGGGACGAGAAGCGCAAGGTCGAGGAAGCCTACGCGCTGATGAAGAACCTCGCCGAGAGGGACGAGCTGACCGGACTCAGGAACCGGCGGAGCGGCATGAACCGCTTGACGATAGAGGCCGCGCGGGCCAAGCGCTCGGGCGCGCCGTTCTGCGTCGCCATCGGCGATATAGACCACTTCAAGGCCTTCAACGACAAGTATGGCCACGAGACGGGCGACCTGGTGCTCAAGAACGTCGCCGCCGCCATAGAGAGCGGGGTCAGGCTCGAGGATATGGCCGCCCGCTGGGGCGGCGAGGAATTCCTCATACTGTTCTCGGAGGACGACTTGGCCGGCGCCATCGAGGCGGCCGAGAGGATCAGGGTCGCGGTCTCGTCGTGCGAGGCCCAGGCGGAGGGAACGGAGCTATGCGTCACTATAACGCTGGGCTTGGCCCAGTTCGACCCGGACGAATCCGTCGAGGACCTGATAGCGAGGGCGGACGAGGCGATGTATAAAGGAAAAGCGGCGGGACGCGACACCGTGGTCGCCTCCCCGCCGCCCTTATCCCGGCTATGAAGCGCGCCGGCCGCAATAGAGTATCTTCCTGATGCCGTCGGAGGACAGGCAATACTCGTCCGCCAATTCATCGATAGTACGCCCGCAGGCCTTCGCCTCGCGGATGGCGGCGTTACGCCGATCCAGCTCGGCCCTGGTTCCGTTCTTACGTCCCCAGCCCAAGCGCTCGGACCCCTGCCTCGGCACGTAGACCAAGGCTCCCTGCACGTACTTCTGAATCTCGCTAAGCAACTCGGGAGGCAATACGCCGTCCGCATTTAAATAAGACATTATCGTTCCTCGATGGGATGTGGGCCACATCCGCCATTGACCGCGAGGAGGAACGAGCTCTGATAGGCTTGTTCTCTTCGCTACGCCGTGGCGGCGCCGAGGGTCCGGAGACTAGCGGGATCGCTGTAAAACATCATTATGCACCTCCAGGTACTACGAAGATGGGCGTGATTATGCCACAGGCACCTTTCTTTGTAAACAGCGCGAATCGATATAATCGTTCTGTACACGATCGGTCCTCCCGAGCCCCTGGAAAGAACCCGTAGACTGATACTGTCGCTTTAACAAGCCCCGAAAACGGCGCATAGTATCCCCGCCGGCGTTAACCCACACCGAGCGCGAGAGCGCGAGGGAAAGGAGGTGATCGATGATTGACTTTGCGCGGAGGGCCACGGCCCTCTAAACGAGTCGGCGGCCGTCCCGCCCGGGGCGGCCGCTTCAGCTTCCCGGCACGCTATCCTGACCGCCTTGACCGTTCGCCCCCTCCGTCGTACCCTGTCCCGGGGGAAAAACTATGCCATCGACTACCCGTAGATTCACGATACTCGTAGCGGCCGCGGCCTTCGCCGCGATGTCCGCCTTCCTAGTATGGGCCTTCTTACAGGCCGGTACGCTCGGCATGTACCGCTGGGGATACCGCACGCCGGTACTCGCGCTCTGCGCGGCCGGGATAGCGCCCCTCGTCGTCGCGCTCGCCTCCATTGCCCTTATGCGAGGCAAGGCCTACACTATTGTCAGCATGATGAGCATAGCCGTATCGATCCTCTCCCTGCTCGTCGCGATCGGGGTATCGGCATACGTTTTCTCCAACGCCTACGGCCCCGTCGCCTCCCCGGCGAGGCCGACCCTCGTCGATCCGGCCCGGGGCTTTCCGCTTCGACGCGCAGGCGACGGCTCCCCGACCCTAAGGGTCGCCCTATCCTCGGACCCCCACTACGGCCGAGAGGCGTCGAACGCCGAGGCCAGGAGCGCCATCCTCAGGCTCTCCCAGGCCGAGCACGAGGCGGGACGGCTAGACGCCTTCTTCGACCTGGGGGACACGACGGAGATGGGCATGGAGGCCGAGGATTGGAAGGACGCGATCGAGGGTATAACCCGCGACGCGCCTACCCTCCCCTTCGTCGCCCTGCTCGGCAACCACGACGCCCTCATAGGCGGGCGCGCCCGCTGGCGAGCCGCCTTCGCGGCCGGTTCCGGCCCCGGCGGCGCGCCGGCGGGAGGGCTTTCCGCCTCGTCGTGGCGCATGGACAGCGGCCCCGTCCACTTCATAGCCCTCGACCTCCTCTGGGGCCCCGAGGGCTTCGGGAAACGGGAGCGGGCCTGGCTGGCCCGCCAGCTCGAAGAGATCCCCGCGGAGGACTTCATAGTCGTCATGTCCCACTGCTTCTTCTACTCGTCGGGGTATATCGACGAAGGCACGGGCAAGGCCTGGTACGACCACGAGGAGATGCTTCGGGAGGTCGCGCCCCTCATCGCCGGGAAGGCCGACCTCGTCGTTTCCGGCCACAACCACTACATGGAGTGGCTCGAGGCCGACGGCACCGCCTGGGCCGTGGCGGGCGCCTTCGGCGGCAAGCCCGACCCCGTGCCGAGCTACCGCTCGCCCCGCTCCGTCTGGTTCAGCCAGGGAGTCTTCGGCCGCCTCGTCCTCGAGTTGCGCCCCGAAGGCCTCTCCTGCGAGTTCCAGGACCAGGCGGGCAAGCCCCTGTTCCAGAAGACCCTTCCGAGGCGCTAGGCGGCCAGCGCAAAGAAAAGGCTGAAGGATCCACGATCCCTCAGCCTTTTTAAACACCGGCGAGCGAAGCGAGCTCGGTCGCCGACTCCCCGCGACGGCTGCCTGAAACGCGGCGGCCCGGAGTTGACCGGCGAGCGCGGCGAGCCCGGTCGAACCCGGGCCTGCGATCGCCGCGCGCAGCGTCGGCGATCGCCTAGCGCTTTCCCTGGTCGTATATCTCGCCGGCCGCCTTGGGACCGACGGTCTTGCCGGCGAACACGACGAGCGCGACTATGGTCAGGACGTACGGCAGCATGTAGAACATCTCCTGCGGCAGGGCCGCTAGGAAGGTGATGTCCTTGGCGTAGTACGAGAGGATCTGGGCGAAGCCGAAGAACAGCCCGGCGCCGAGCACGCCCCATGGATTCCATTTTCCGAATACGAGCGACGCGAGCGCTATGAACCCGGCGCCGTGGATAGAGGTGACCGTATACTGGATATCCTGGGTAAGCACCATCGTCGCGCCGGCTAATCCGGCCAGGGCTCCCGATATGATCACTCCCGCGTAGCGCATGGCGTAGACGTTTATGCCCATGGAGGCGGACGCCTGCGGATGCTCGCCGCACGAGCGGAGGCGCAACCCGAAGGGCGTCTTCCAGACCACGAACCAGGTAAGCACGACGAGGGCCATGGCCACGTAGAAGGTGGGATAAATTTCCCTGAAGAGGATGGGCCCTATGACCGGTATCTTCTCGAGGAGGGGCACCGTCATCTTCCTGATACCGGAACTGAAGGCCCGGGTACGCTGCTGGTTGAAGAGGATCTGGCAGAGGTACACCGTCAGGCCGCCGGCTAGGATGTTGAGGGCGGTACCGGAAATGACCTGGTCGGCCTTCAGGTTGATGCTCGCGAAGGCGTGCAGGAGCGAGAAGAGCATACCCGCGGCGACGCCCGAGAGGAGGCCGAGCCACGGCGCCAGCGGCGTCACAGGCTCGAGCACGACGGTAACCGAGGCTCCGGCGAAGGCCCCGACCATCATGATGCCCTCGAGCGCGATATTTGTTACGCCGGAGCGTTCGGTAAAGAGACCGCCGAGCGCCGCCATGATGAGGGGCGCGGCGAACATCAGCGCTATCGGGAACATCTCTAGGATCAAGCCGATGCTCATACGCCGGCCTCCGCGCCGTCTTCCGCGGCCGCCAGGGCCGCCTTGCCAGCCCTCTTGCCCTTGACGAGGTCGAGGATGCGCTCGATTCCTAGCTTCATCGCTACGAACATGACTATCGAGGCCTGGATTATGCCGCCTATCTCGCGCGGGATGCCCGCGGATTGCATCAGCGGCCCGGCCGACTTGAGCACCCCGAAGAGGAGTCCCGCTAGCAGTATGCCGGGGGCGTGGTTCATGCCTACGAGCGCGACCGCTATGCCGTCGAAGCCGTAGCCCTCCGCCGCGGGTAGCGCACGGCCGAAGCTGAAGGTGCCCGTCGTGATTATGGCGCCTGCGAGGCCCGCGAAGGCCCCGGCGATGACCATGGACAGGACGATATTGCGGTTGACCTTCATGCCCGCGTACTTGGCGGCGTCCTTGTTGAAGCCGACCGCCCTCAGGCTGAAGCCGAAGGGCGTCTTCTCCAGTATGAACCAGAAGGCCAGGACGGCGAGTATGACCGGCACGAAGCCCCAGTTGAGGCGGGAGCCGTTGGTGAAGCTAGCCAGCCAAGGATCCTTGAGCAGGGCGGAGGCCGGGAACTCGGCGGTCTTTACCCTATCGACCGAGCCGAACACGTTGAGGATGGTCCAGTTATTGAGGTGGAGCGCCGTATAGTTGAGCATGATCGTGACGACCACCTCGTGGACGTTGAAGCGGGCCTTGAGGTAGCCGGGTATGGCGCCCCACGCGGCGCCCGCGCCCATGCCCGAAAGGAGGATCAGCGGCACGTGCACGAAGCCGGGGGCCTTGACGGTCAGCGCCACGGCGGTCGCCGCGAGGGAACCCATCATCAGCTGGCCCTCGGCCCCGATGTTGAACAGCCCCGTGCGGAAGGCGAAGCCGACGCATAATCCGGTCAGGATGATGGGCATGGCCTGGATCACGAGCTCGCCAATATGCCGCGGGTTGAAGCCGCCGCGGCCGATATTGATGCCGGTGATCCCCTGGATGATCGCGTTGAACATCAGGAGCGGGTTCTTGCCCGTGATGGCGACGACTATCGAGCCGAGGACGAAGCCCAGGGCTACCGCGACGAGCGGGATAAGCACCTTGCGTCCCTTGCCGTCCTTGTCTTTCTTAGCCATGGTCATACGGCCTTCCTGATCGAGCCCGACATCATGAGCCCGAGCTCGTTCTCGTCGGTCTCCTTGGAGTCGACGATGCCTACGATCTCGCCGCCGTAGATGACGGCGATGCGGTCGGAGACGTCCATGATCTCGTCGAGCTCGAGCGAGACGAGCAGGATGGCCTTGCCCTTGTCGCGCTCCGCGACGAGACGCTTGTGGATATACTCGATGGCCCCGACGTCGAGGCCCCGGGTCGGCTGCGCTACGATGAAGGCTTCGGGGGAGCGGTCTATCTCGCGCGCGAGGATGGCCTTCTGCTGGTTGCCGCCCGACATCGAGCGGGCTAGCGTCGCGGGCCCCTTGCCCGCCCTCACGTCGAATTCCTTGATCAGGCGCTCGGAGTTCTTGCGGATGGCAGCGAAGTCGAGGACTCCGTATTGCGCGAACGGCGGCCTGCCGTAGCTATGGATAACCATGTTCTCGTCGAGCCTGAAATCCAGCACGAGCCCGTGGCGATGCCTATCCTCGGGGATGTGGCCGAGGCCCTTGTCGAGGCGCTGGCGCACCGGCAGGTGGGTGACGTCGCTACCGTTTATGAGCACCGAGCCGGATTCTATCTTCGAGAGGCCGGTAAGGGCGTGGATGAGCTCCGCCTGGCCGTTTCCGTCGATGCCGCAAAGCCCGAGTATCTCGCCGCGCTTGACCTGTAGGGAGAGGTTCTTAACCGCCATCAGGTTCTTGCTATTCCTGACGCAGAGGTCGCTTATCTCGAGCACGACGTCGCCCGGCGAGCACGGCCCCTTGTCGACCGTAAAGTTGACCTCCCGGCCGACCATCATCTCCGCCATCCGGGCCTCGCTCGCGTCCTTGACCGGCACGGTGCCGATGAGCTTGCCGCGGCGCAAGACGGTGCAGGTATCCGCGACTTCCTTTATCTCCTTGAGCTTGTGCGTGATGAGGACGATAGTCTTGCCCTCCTCGACGAGGCGCCTCATGATGCCCATCAGCTCGTGGATCTCCTGGGGCGTCAGCACGGCCGTCGGCTCGTCGAAGATGAGAATCTCCGCGTCGCGGTAGAGCATCTTGAGTATCTCCACGCGCTGCTGCATGCCGACGGAGATCTCCTCGATCCTGGCGTTAGGGTCGACGTCGAGCCCGTAGAGCTTCGAAAGCTCGGCGACCTTGGCCGCCGCGCGCTTGACGTCGATCATGAGCCCCGCTCGGGGCTCGAGCCCGAGTATTATGTTCTCGGTCACCGTGAAGTTGTGCACGAGCTTGAAATGCTGGTGCACCATGCCTATGCCCAGCTCGTTGGCTACGTTAGGATCGTTGATGCGGACGCTCTCGCCCCTGATCCTGATGCTACCGCCGTCGGGCGAATACAGCCCGAAGAGAATGCTCATAAGCGTCGACTTGCCGGCGCCGTTCTCGCCGAGGAGGGCGTGAATGGAGCCCTTTTCGACCTGGAGCGTCACGTCGTCGTTTGCGCGGATGCCCGGGAAGTCCTTGACGATATTGAGCATCTCGATGATGTACGCCATCGCGTGCCCCCATGCGTTTGGGAAGGGATTCGACCGTATCGGACGGAACCGCCGTACGGAAGCCGTTAAGGATACAATATAAACGCCGTTTCTGGAAGCGGAAAAGCGCTCCCGCCGGCGGGGATCACGGAAAAAAGGGGCCGCCCAGGTTTTATCCTGGGCGGCCCCTTAGGGTACGGAGGGAGGCGAATTACTTCGCGGGAACCTCGGAGACGGTCAGGGCGCCGGAGGAGATCTTGTCGGCGTATTCCTTGACCTTGGCGACGATGTCGGCCGAGAGGTTGGGGTTGTTGGCGGGGATGCCGACGCCGGCGTTCTTCAGGGAGAACACGAGCACCTGGCCGCCGGGGAACTGGCCGGCCTTGGCGAGCTTGGCTACCTCGTAGGCGGCCACGTCGACGCGCTTCATCATGGAGGTGAGCACGGCGGACTTGTCGCCGTACAGGCCGTCGGTGTACTGGTCCTTATCGACGCCTATGCCCCAGCGTACGTCGCCCTTCTCGGAGCGCTCCTTGGCTTCCTTGATCATGCCGTTGCCGGTGCCGCCGGCCGCGTGGAAGATGATGTAGGCGCCGGCGTTGAACTGCTTCTGCGCGATGGCCTGTCCCTTGTCCGGGGCGCCGAAGTCTCCGGCGTAGTCTACGAGGATCTTGGCCTCGGGGTAGACGGCCTTGACGCCCTGCTCGAAACCGGCCTGGAAGCGCTCGATGAGCGGGAACTGCATGCCGCCGATGAATCCGACGACCTTCTTGCCGTCGGCCTTGGCCTTGAGGCCGGCCGCGACGCCGACGAGGTACGAACCCTCGTGCTCGGAGAAGACGGCGCTGACCACGTTGGGCTTCTGGACCACGGTGTCTATCACGAGGAGCTTCTGGGTCGGGTACTTGTCGGCGACCTCGCCCATGGCCTTCTCGAAGAGGAAGCCGGGCGCGACGATCAGGTCGAGCTTCTCGTCGGCGAAGGTGCTGAGGTTCGGCACGTAGTCGGCCTCGGCGGCGGACTGGAGGTACTTGTAGTCGGTGCCCTTGGCGAGCTTGTTCTCATCGCCGAAGCGGACGATGCCTTCCCAGGTCCCCTGGTTGAAGGACTTATCGTCAATACCGCCGAGGTCGGTCACGAGGCCTACCTTGAAGGCGGGAGCGGCAGGGGTCGCGGGGGCGGCGGCTTCCTTCTTTGCGCAGCTGGTGAAAGCGAGCGCGACGACGAGAAGCGTTGCGAAGAATGTTCGATACTTCATACATCTCTCCTTTACTTTTCCGCTCGTTGCGGAAATGCGGAATTCGATAGTACCCCTATACTGCGTTCGATGCAACTAGAGATTTAGCGAAGGCCCGCTATGAAATCGGCGAGGGCCTGCTCGTCCGCGGGAACGGCTATCTCCCCGGCGACGATCCGGCGCGACAGGTCGGCCAGGACCGTCACGGCCTCGGGGGGCAGCCCAGGGGCGACGTATCCGACGCCACCGTCCGACAGCCCGAAATTCCTATAGCCGCCGGCTATAGGCGCTCCTGACAGGAGCTCCCTGCCGAGCGAGTATACGGCCCGGTCCACGCGCTTCACCATCGAGGCGACGATCACCTTGGACAGCAGGGCGTCGGACTGCTGCCCCGAGGATGCCAGGATCGCCGCCTGGTCGGAATCCGAGCCTATGGCCTTGGTCCCGAGGCGGGTCGCCGCCTCGAACACGCCGCGGCCGGACGCGCCGGCGGCCTGGAATATGACGGCCGACTTGGCCTGGTAGAGGACCGAGGCTAGTTCCCCGGCCCGCTTCGGGTCGGCGTAGCCGCTCGCGTCGCGGGACACGAAGGCGAACACGACGCGGCCGGTCGCGCGCAGCGTCGGGTTCACGTAGGCGGCTCCGGCGATGTAGCCGGAGAGGTAACGCCTCGACAGGGGCGCGTCCATGCCGCCGACGAAGCCTATCCTGGCGTCCGGCCCCACCGCCCGCGCTATCATGCCCGCGTAGGCCCCGACGAGGAACGATCCTTCCTGCTCGGCGAATTCGACGCAGGTTATGGACGAGCTGGAATCCAGGTCCGGGACCGCCCCGTCTATCAGCACGAAATGCGTAGAGGGGAAATCCCTGGAGACAGAGCCTATGGAATCGGCGAAGAGGAAGCCTACGGCGATGACGAGGTCCCGGCCTTCCTCGGCGAGGCTCCGGAGCAGCTGCTCCCTGTCGGCCCCGCCCAGCTTAGACTCGAGGACCCGTATATCGAGCATGTAGCCGTAATCGGCGTCGGGGTCGTCGCGGATGAAGCCGCCGACGTCGCGGGCGAGCAGCGATAGCCCGTCGTAGGCGGAGCGGTTGAACGACGAGTCGTACCTATCCCCGACGTTGAAGACGAGCCCGATGGACGGGATCCTCACCGGGCCCGCCCGGCGCTCCTCGGGCTCCTTAGGAGCCCCGGCGCCGCACGACGAGAGCGAGGCTAGGCATAGGGCCGCGCAGGCGAGCGCGGCGGCCATCGGACGGATATGCATCATTAGGCCCTCCGGCCGTAGTATACCCCAGGATAGCCGGCGCCGCGCAAGGAAAAACCGCCGCCTACTCGGGAAGCTCGCTGACTATCGAGACGCCCGAGGAGGCCCCGAGCCGGTCCGCGCCCGCCTCGAGCATCTGGATGGCGTCGTGGTAGCTCCGTATCCCTCCCGAGGCCTTGACCTTGAGGGCGTCGCCCACGGTCTTCTTCATCAGGCGGACGTCGTCGGCGGTGGCGCCGCCGGTACCGAAGCCGGTGCTCGTCTTTACGAAATGGGCGCCCGCCTTGGCCGCCGCCTCGCAGGCCCTCGCCTTCTCGGCGTCGGTCAGGTAGCAGGTCTCGATGATTACCTTAACGGTCGCCTTGCCCGAGGCCTTGACCACCTGCCGGATGTCCTCTTCCACTATCTTCCAGTCGCCGGCCTTGGCGGCGCCGAGGTTGATGACCATGTCCACCTCGTCCGCGCCGTGCTTGACGGCGAGCGCGGCCTCCGCCGCCTTCGTCTCGGTGGCGTTGGCGCCGAGCGGGAAGCCGATGACCGTGCAGACGAGCACCTTGGAGCTCTGGAGCTCCTTGGCGCAGAGCGGGACCCAGTACGGGTTGACGCAGACGCTGGCGAACCCGTTGGCCTTGGCCTCGACGCATAGCTCGCGGACCTGCTGTTCCGTGGCGATGGCCTTGAGTATGGTGTGGTCGATCGTCTTGGCGATGCTCGCCTTGGTCCATTCCTTGGGCATGGTAGCCTCCTTATGTCATATCTCGAATCGGCGCGCGAGGAATTCCCGCCGTGTCGCCACGAGCTCTACGAGCTCTGTTAGCATATCCTTATTGGCCTTGGCCGCTATCGGGTAGACGTAGCGCTCGGTCTCGTCCGCGTACCTGCGTATGAACGCGGCGTCGGTCGTGTACCCGAGGGATATCATGTTGCTGATCCTGTCGGCGCTCTTGAGCACCAGGGCCCTCGGGCTGCCGTACTCGAGGATGCGCGACAGGAAGACGTCCTTGGTCTCCACGGGCCGCCTCGTCACCTCGAGCACCAGCTGATACACCTGCTGGCTCTCCTCGTCGATCTCGAGGATGCGGTCCCTGTCGATATCGGGCACGTCCTCCACGAGGTCGTGGATGACCGCGGCCTTGAGCAGGACGGAATCTATGTAGCCGTAGTCCATCAGTATGCCGAAGGTGTCGATCTGGTGGCGGAACATATTGCCGCCCGACCGGCGCCGCTTGCCGATCAAGGCCGTGGCCAGCTGGATATAGGGGGCCAGGTGCATGCTCTTGAGGCGTATCATCTCCTCCTCGGCCATGGTCTCGGGCCTCGGAGGCTCCGCGTCGGGGCGAAGCGGCCGCCCCTTCCTGTCCATGCCGCCCCCTACGCCAAGTCCGCCAGGTACCGTTCGAGCTTGGCTGCCCGGATTTCCGCGTCCTTGAGCTTCTGCCGCTCCTTCTCCACGACGTCCGCGGGCGCGCTGGCCACGAAGGCCTCGTTGCCCAGCTTGGCCTTGGTGCGCTCGACGTAGGAACGCTCCTTCTCGGCTTCCTTGGCGAAGCGGGCCGCGAGCTGGGCGAAGTCCACGGCCTCCCGGGCGTAGACGTAGGCCTCGAAGCCCCTGCCCGCGAGCGCGAGCGCCCCGGCGGGCTTGGACTCGACGAACTCCACGCCCGAGGCCCCCGCCAGGAGCGCGACTAGCTCGGCGTTGCGGCGGAAGAAATCCCCTCCGTCGAAGCCCTCGTCGAAGCGCGCCGCGACGCGCAGCCGCTTCTCGGGCGCTATGCCGAACTCGCTACGGAGGCTGCGCACTATGGTGACCAGCTCCTTCAGGGCGGAGAAGCGGGCGTCCAGGGCCGGATCGCGGCGGGCCGCCTCGTCGGCCGGATAGGGGCGGACGATCAGGCGCCCGACGGCGCCCGGCAGCTTGCCGTATATCTCCTCGGTGACGAAGGGCAGGAAGGGATGAAGGAGGGCCAGGGACTCCTCCAGCACCGACAGGAGCACGGTGACGGCCCTGTCCTTCTCTCCATCGTCCTCGGAGCGGGTCGAGAGCTTCGTCGCCTCGAGGTACCAGTCGCAGAAGTCGTTCCAGAAGAACTCGTAGGCCGCGCCTGCCGCGTCGTTGAAGCGGTAGGAGGCCAGAGCCTCGCGGATCTGGGCGGCGGCGCCGCTCAAGCGCAGGTAGATCCAGCGGTCGACGTCGTTCAGGGCCGGCGACGCGACGAGCTCGCGGCCCTCGAGGTTCATGAGTATGTAGCGGCTGGCGTTCCACACCTTATTGGCGAACTTGGAGCCCAGCTTGAAGTCGTCCTTGTTTATGAGTATGTCCTGCGTCGACGTGTACAGGAAGGCGAGCGTGAACTTGAGCGCGTCGGCGCCGTACTCGTCCACGATCTCGAGGGGATCGATGCCGTTCCCGAGGGACTTGGACATCTTGCGGCCCTGCTTGTCGCGCACGAGCGTCGTCATGCAGACGTCCCGGAACGGGACCTTGCCCGTGAACTCGAGCCCGGCCATGATCATCCTGGCCACCCAGAAGAAGATGATGTCGAAGCCGGTCAGGAGGGTCGTCGTCGGGTAGAACTTGCGGAAGTCGGCGGTCTCCTCCGGCCACCCGAGGGTGCTGAACGGCCATAGCCAGCTCGAGAACCAGGTATCGAGCACGTCCTCGTCCTGGGTCAGCTCGGTCGACTTGCAGAAGGGGCACTCGAGGGGCTCCTCGCGGGCGACGACGGTCTTGCCGCAATGGGCGCAGTGCCAGGCCGGGATACGGTGGCCCCACCATAGCTGGCGGCTGATGCACCAGTCGCGTATGTTCGTGAGCCAGTTCTCGTAGGTGTTCTCCCAGCGCTGGGGATAGAAGCGGACCTCGCCGTTCCGCCACGCCGCGAGGGCCTTGTCGGCGAGGGGGCGCATCTTGACGAACCACTGCTTGGACAGGAAGGGCTCGACGACGGTGCGGCAGCGGTAGCAGTGGCCCACCGAGTGCGTGACGGGCTCCTTCTTCACGAACAGGCCGAGCGCCTCGAGGTCCTCGACGACCAGGGCGCGGGCGTCCTTGGCCTTGAGGCCCCGGTACTTGGCCGGGCATTGGTCGTTAAGCGTGCCGTCGGGGTTGAGTATGTTGACGCGGGGCAGGTCGTGGCGGCGGCCCACCTCGAAGTCGTTGGGGTCGTGGGCGGGCGTAATCTTGACCAGCCCCGTGCCGAAAGCCCGGTCGACGTAGGCGTCGGCCACCATCGGGATGGTCCTATCGGCCAAAGGCAGGCGGAGCATGGCTCCGGCCAGAGCCGCGTAGCGCTCGTCGTCGGGATGGTAGGCGACCGCGGTATCCCCGAGGAGGGTCTCGGGCCTGGTCGTGGCTATCTCTATATAGGCGGGGCCGCCGGCGGGCGGGTCCACGAGCTCGTAGCGGATATGGTACATAGCGCCGGCCTCGTCTGCGTGCTCGACCTCGTCGTCCGATAGGGCCGTGCCGCACGAGGGGCACCAGTTGACCAGGTACTCGCCCTTGTAGACGAGGCCGCGCTCGTAGAGGGTCACGAAGACGTCGCGAACGGCCTTGGACAGGCCTTCGTCGAGGGTAAAGCGCTCGCGGCCCCAGTCGCACGAGGAACCTATCTTCTCCAGCTGCTTCTTTATGACGTCGTGGTGCTCGTTCGCGACCTTCCAGGTCTCCTCCACGAACTTCTCGCGTCCCAGCTCGCGCCTCTCGACGCCCTTGGCGCGGAGCTTCTTCTCGACGACGTGCTGGGTGGCGATGCCCGCGTGGTCGGTGCCCGGCAGCCATAGCGTCGGCTCGCCGCACATGCGGTGGAAGCGCGCGAGTATGTCGGGCATCGAGTTATTGAGGCCGTGGCCCATGTGGAGGACGCCGGTGACGTTCGGCGGCGGCATTACCATGACGAAGGGCTTCTTCCCGTTGGGGGCGACGGGGGCGAAGTAGCCCTCCGCCTGCCAAGCCGCGTAGATGCGGTCCTCGAATTCCTTGGGGTCGTAGGCCTTGGCCAGTTCGACGGCTTTCATGGGTAGTGTCCTCCGATGCTTCTCGTACCGTCCACCATACCAAAAAGGCCCCGTCTATGCAAAGGGCGCTCCAGAGCCCCGCGCCTTCGCGATTAGGCGGGAAGCCCTTATAAAACGGCGCCGTATCATCGATAGTATAGGTAATGATACACTCCGACGATGCCGCCAAGCAGGTGTGGGACCTGCTCGTCGCGGCCCTCGCCGTGCTGAACGGCATACTGATCCCCCTCTACGTCGTCTACCCGGCGGCCACCGGCTTCTTGCCGGTATTCTCGCTCATAGCCGCGTGCTTCTTCGCGCTCGACATCGCCCTGGAATTCATTACCGCCTATCCGCTCGGCGGCGTCGTGGTCAGCGACAGGAAGGCGATAGCGAGGCGCTACCTGAGGGGCAATTTCGCCACCGACGCGGCGGCGGCCTTCCCCGGGCTCTTCCTCTACTCCGCCGGCGTCTTCTCCGGCGGCTACTTCGTCCCCCTATTGCTACTGCCCCTGCTCAAGCTATTCAAGCTCGGCACGACGCTCAGGCGAATAGGCGAAGCCAGGGTGAACCCCGCCATATTCAGGCTCGGCATGCTCGTGTTCTGGATCCTCATGGCCGCCCATATCATCGCGTGCGTTTGGATACTCGTATCAGGCAACCCGGAAGGCTTGGCGCCAATCGACCGGTACATCAAGTCGTTCTACTGGACGATGACTACCCTGACGACCATAGGCTACGGCGACATCACCCCGAAGGGCAGCGGGCAGACGCTCTTCGTCATCGTGATAGAGATGTTCGGGGCCGCGATGTACGGCCTCGTCATCGGAAATATAGCCGGCCTCATAGCCAACATAGACGTAGCCAAGAGCCAGTACCGCGAGAAGCTCGACCGCATCAACGCCTTCCTCAAGTACAGGAACATCCCCGACGCCCTCAGGCGTAAGATAAACGACTACTACAGCTACCTCTGGGCGACCAGGAAGGGCTATAACGAGATAGAGTTCCTCCACGACCTGCCGGTGGCGCTCAAGGAGTCGGTGGCCCTGCACCTCAACAAGGAGATCATAGAGCGGGTCCCGCTGTTCGAGAAAGCCGAGCCGAGCCTCATCAGGGACATCATCCTCCAGCTCGAGCCCGCCGTCTTCACGCCGGGCGACTACATCGTCCGCGCCGGGGAGCTCGGCCGCGACATGTTCTTCATCAGCAAGGGCTCGGTCGACGTCATATCGGCCGACGAGAAGGTAACCTACGCGACTCTCACCACCGGGCAGTTCTTCGGCGAGATATCGCTGCTCCTGAGCCTCCCCAGGAACGCAACCATCAAGGCCTCGAGCTTCTGCGACCTCTATCGCCTGGACAAGGAGCATTTCGACATCGTGATAGAGCGCTACCCCGACTTCAAGGAGTCGATAAGGGTGCTCGCCGCCAAGCGCCGCGAGGAGACTGAGTCGCGCCGGAAGTGACCCGCCATCTTGGCGGGCCATCCCGGCGGGCCATCCCGGCGGGCCTGCCCCGCCCATGCTATACTGCCAGGATATACAGGGCGCCGTGATCCTCGGCGCGCGTTATAAGGAGACTCCAGTGAACCCCATGGAACAATACGCCCGGCTCCTCGTCCGAGTCGGCGCCAACGTGCAGAAGGACCAGGTACTCGTCATAGACTCGCCCATCGACTGCGCGGAATTCGCGCGCCTAGCCCAGGTCGAGGCGTACCGCGCCGGCGCCGCCGAGGTGGTCTTCCGCTGGACGGACGAGAAGTCGGCCCGAGTCGGCTTCGATATGGCGGCCGACGCTAGCTTCGACCGCTATCCCGAATGGGCGCGGGCCTTCTTCGACGGCTATTCCGACGCCGGGGCGGCGTTCCTCCATATCTTCGCCTCGGACCCCGAGATCATGAAGGGGGTAGACCCCGAGCGCATGAGCCGAAAGAACAAGGCCCAGGCGAGGGCGCTCGAGCATTATCGCTCCCGACAGATGAGCGGCAAGCACGTATGGTGCGTGGCGTCGGTACCGACGGTAGCGTGGGCGAGGAAGGTCTTCCCGGGCAGGGGCGACGCAGAGGCGATAGAGGCCCTCTGGAAGGCCATCTACGAGACTGTCCGCATAGACAGGGACGACCCGGTGGCCGCCTGGAAAGAGCACCTCGCGGCGCTCAGGGCCCGGATAGCGACGCTGCAGGGATACGCGTTCACGGCCTTGCGCTATAGGAACGGGCTAGGCACCAACCTGACCGTAGCCCTGCCGATCGGCCATCTCTGGTTCGGCGGCGGGGAGGATTCTCCCGGCGGCTACGAGATCGTGGCCAACATGCCCACGGAGGAGGTCTTCACGATGCCGCATAAGGACGGCGCGAACGGCCGGGTCGTCGCCTCGATGCCGCTCAACCACAACGGCAACCTCGTCGAGGGATTCTGGTTCGAGTTCAAGGACGGCCTCGTCGTCGACTACGGCGCAGACAAGGGCCTGGATACGCTCAAGTCGCTCCTGGACACCGACGAGGGCGCCCGCCGCCTCGGCGAGGTCGCGCTCGTACCCTACGGCTCGCCCATCTCGAGGCTCGGCATACTGTTCTACAATACGCTCTTCGACGAGAACGCGTCGTGCCACTTCGCCCTCGGCAAGGCCTATCCGACCTGCGTGTCGGGCGGCGCCGACATGGACGCGGCGGCGCTGGCCGCGGCAGGCGCCAACGACTCGCTCGTGCACGTCGACTTCATGATGGGTAGCGCCGACCTCTCCATAACCGGGATACGCCCCGACGGGAGCGAGGTCGCCGTGTTCGCCGACGGCGACTTCGCGTTCTAGCCCGCGCCGGCCCCGCGCTAGGCCTGGGACGCGCGCTCGCGCAGCGTGCGTTTCAGGTCCTCGATATCCTTGGGGATGTAGCGGCCGGCGAAGACGAAGAACAGGAAGCAGAGCCCCCACGCCCCTAGGCATATAGAGAGTATCGACCCCTCGAGGGAGAAGCGGTCCGCGAGGATGCCGGCCAGCAGCGGCGCGGCGGCCGAGCCGGCCGTCTCTATGAAGTTCTGGACCGCGTTGGTCGTCGCCCGTATCTCCGGCTCGGTGACGTCGTAGAACGAGGAGATGACGTTAGGCGACGCGAAGGGCATGAAGAAGGCGGCAACGCAGAGGAAGGCCCCGAAGAGGACCTGGTTCTCGACCGGCGACTCGATCGCCAGGAGGAGGAAGACGGCGCCGAGGGCGACGCCGGCCGCGCCGACTATGACGCGCCCCTTGGGCGTCCTCTTGAAGAGCCTATCGCCTATCATGCCGCCTACGGGGTAGCCGACGGCCATGAGGAGGACGGCCGGCACCATGGTCAGGAGCTGCGCCTCCCCAGAGAAGCCGCGCGATTTCTCAAGGTAGGCGAAGATATAGTACGTGATCACCTGCCACGGGAAGACGCCTATGAAGCCCTGTAGGAAGAGGATGATGAGGCTCTTCTTCCTGAACAGCCCGCCGACCGTCTTCCAGCTGAACTTGAACTTGGAGTCGAGGTCGGAAACGCCGGCGAGCTCCGGCTCGGAGGCGCCCCTCGGCTGGTCCTTGACGCCGAAGAACAGCACGACGGCGACCGCTACGCCGAGGCCTCCCGTAAGGTAGAATATCTTGCGCCAGCCCCACATCGAGCCGAGCACTATGGCGAGCACCATGCCGACGAGGTAGCCTATCGGCTGCGCGACCTGCAGGAAGCCGTAGACCTTGCCGCGCATCTTGGCGGGGAAGTAGTCGGATATGAGGCTATAGATGCCCGGGTAGCTGGAGTCGTCGATGCCGGTAGACGCCCGGGTTATGAGGAATATCGAGTACGTCGGGGCTACCGCGTTGAGCCAGGTCGTGCAGCCCCATATAAGCGACGCGAGGGCCAGGAGCTTAGGCCGGGCGTAGTGGTCGTACAGCCAGCCCCAGAGCGGATAGCTGAGGGCCCCGACGACCAGGGCCGAGGTGTTCAAGAGCCCCCACTGCGTGTAGTTGATCTTGAACGTATCCATGATCTGACTCTGGAGCGGGCCGATGAGGAGCTTATCGGTCTGGTGCAGGAGCATGAAGAAGAAGAAGGAGCCGAATGCGAAGCGCGCTCCCTTTTTGGCCATTCCATCGTTTTTACCCATCGTCGCGTATCGTCCTTTCCTACCCTCCCGCTCTGCGAGGGGGAGCCTCGAACAATCTAAGCCCGGCCGGGCGGTAACGCAAGCGAATAGTGGGAGCGGGGCTTGAGGCCGCGCGGATATGGCTATAGAATCGGTCATAGCATAGGCCGAAGCATCGGCCTATGCTTCGGGGGCGCCATGTCCAGGGCATTCGTAGGAGACGACCAGTACGATTCCGCGGACGACGAGGCGCCCGAGCTCAAGGTGCCCATTCCGGCCGGCTCGCGCAACTACCTGACTCCGGAAGGCGCGGCGGCTCTCGCGGGCGAGCTAGGGCGGCTGGAGACAGAGGAGAGGCCGCGGCTAGCCTCCGAGATAGACAGGTTGGGAAAGGCCGCCGGCAAGGACGCCCCGGACGCGCTGTCCAACGCGCGGAGGGCCCTGAACAAGGTGGACCGACGCATAGAGTACCTTTCGCGGATGGCCTCGATAGCGGAGACGGTCGAGCCTCCCTCCGGCGGCTACGCCTCCGTGCGCTTCGGCGCGACCGCGACGGTCGGGGACGCGGACGGCGGGCTATCGGAGTATAGGATAGTAGGCGTCGACGAGGCGGACCCGGAGCGCGGCCTCATCGGCTGGACGAGCCCGATAGCCAGGGCGCTCATAGGCAAGAAGCCCGGCGACGAGGCGGTAGCCGCCCTCCCCGACGGCGAGCGGCGGCTAGTGGTCGTCGCGGTTCGTTGAGACGGACGGCCGAGAGGCGCCCGGGCGGCTCAGCGCCGCCTACTGGATAGGGTCTTGTCCATCAGACGTTGGAATTCGGCCGTAAGCCGCTCCCGCACCTCGTAGTCGTCCCGTATAGTCTCGTACGCGCTGGACTCCTCTACGAACAGCTCCGAAGGCGGGATCTCGAGAGCCTCCGCGATAAGGTTTATATTCCTAGGGGACGGGAATCGCTTGAGTATCTCTATGTTGCCTATCATCGTTGGCGAGCATCCCACGCGTTCCGCCAACGCCATCTGAGACAGCTTATAGAGTTCCCGGTAACGCTTCATATTCCGCGCCAAGAGCACGCGAACGTCGGTATACGGCATGCGAGTCCTTTCCGCGGCGGTGATTGTCACCCCTGGCGGGAAAGGCCTCAATAATCCTTAAGACGATATAGCTATCGCCTATTAGGCTATAGCGATAACGATTCTCCTCCGCCCGTCGCGGAAAAACAGGCTATAGGTTCCCCGAGCGACAGCTCCAGCCGGAACTCGCCTGGGCGTAGCCGCGTACCGCTCGCGCGCGTCCGGCCCGCGCGAGGCCGCGCCGAGCCTTCGCAACGCCGCGTCGAGGTATAGCGGCGTCTGGCGGAGCATCCGATCATAGAACCTTGCGAGGGGGCTCGACGCGACGATCGAAGGGAAGCTCGGGGAGACGTGACGCGCGCCTAACGGTAGAGGTCCCCGAGGGCCTCCCTAAGGACCTTCGCTGCCTCCTTGTGCCCCCCGAGCTCCGCCATCATGAGGGCGTCGTCGCCGTTCCAGTCCGTGAGGCGGGGATTCGCCCCGTACTCGAGGAGGAGGCGAAGCGCTTCGGCCTTGCCTGCGCGGGCGGCTCGCATCAGGGCCGTCTCTCCCCTTTTTTCCTGCGGGAAATTGCCCTTGCCGTTAGGGAATATGGTCATCCTGGCGTCCGGCTTGGCGCCTGCCTCGAGGAGGATCCGCATGATGGCGGTATCCCCGCTCTCCGCCATGATGGCGAGCGCGGTGGTGCCGTAATAGGAGGTCAGCTCCAGATCCGCGCCCATCGAGACGAGATACTTCACCGCCGCCGCCTGCCCGTTCATGCAAGCCGCCGCGAGGGGGCTGTAATGCCCGAACCCCGTATTGATCCAGTCCCCCGGCTTCGGGTTGACCTTCGCGCCTTTCGATATGAGGTACTCCATCGACGAGACGTTGCCCGCGTTAGCCGCGAAGCCTAGAGGAGTGCTCTCGTAGTTCCAAATGAGAACATAGACGTCGCGGTCGAGCTTCGCCCCCGCCCCGAGTACGTAGTCGATGATCTTCCGGTTCCCGCCCACCGCCGCCGCGTTGATGGCTACCTCGAGCCCGTCGGCCTTCAGTGGCCCGTACACGCCGAGGCACGCGAAATAGCGCCTCTCGTCGCCCGACCGCGCGAAGGCGTCGGCGACCCTGAGCATGGTGCCGGCCTCGCCCCGAATTCCCGCGTCGTAGAGATCGGCCAGGATACCCCCGGGAGCCATTACGGCCATGCGGAGGGCCTCGTCCTGGTCGCGCGCGGGGATGAGGGCGACCTGCGCGGCGAGTCGCGCCATTACGCTCCTGGACTCGTTATACCGCATTATCGCCGCCGGGGTATGCTCTTTCTCCATCAGTTCGTATCGCCTGGCGGCGAGGAGCACGGAGAGGGCGAGCGGTCGGAAGGCCTCGTCTCCCTCGTACAGCGCCGCGAGCTCCGATAGATAGGACTCCAGGGTCGCCGGCATCGAGACGCGGACGGAGACGAGCAGGAGCTCCCGCTTCAGGTCGAGGAGGCCTCGGTCCGGCGCCTTGGCGCCCGCGTCCTTGAGCGCCGCGACGATTTCGTCTCGCTCGCCGTAGAACGCCATGGTCATCGCCGAGTTGCCTTTCTCGTTCCTCGTATCCGCGCGGGCGCCGGCGGACAGCAGGAATTTGACCATCTCGGTACGGCCGTGCTCGGCGGCGAGCATGAGGGCGGTACGCGAGCCGAAGGAGCCCGACGAATACCAGCTGTAGGCCCCTCCCGTCCGCGCGAAGCCTTCCTTCATGGGCATATAGATATAGTCGCCCGAGAGCTGCTCGAGCTTCGCGCCTGCGCCGACGAGGAGGCGGGCGGAGGCCACGTCGCCCGATATGGCCGCCGCCATGAGGGGGCTCAGCCTGCTGTCCTCGTCGACGAAATCCGCATCGGCCCCCGCGTCGAGCAGGGCCTTCACCATCGCCGACTGGCCGTAGGCCGCCGCGGCCCATAAGGCCGAGGTCGGCGTTCCGAAGCTTGCCCCTCCCGCGCCGTTCGGGTCCGCCTTGAGCCCTAGGAAAGAGCGGAGCAGGTCGGCGTCGCGCGCGGCGACGGCCCAGTGCAGGATGTCGGCCGGAGGCTTCCAGCCTTTAACCGGGGCCTTCAGGTAGAGGCCGAGGCAGGAAGGATCGCCCGAAAGGGCGAGGAAAGGATAGCTCAGGGTCCCTACCCTGCAGCCCTGCCCGACTAGGAACGCCGCCATATCCGGCCTGCGCGCTATCGCCGCCCTGGCCAGGGCCATCTCCTTATCGGCGTCCGTATAGAAACCCGTGCCTAGGAGGGCCGCGACGAGGGCCTCGCCGCCTCGTTCCGCGGCGAGGCTGAGCGGCGTCGGGCCCCAAAGCCTACGGGTCGCGGAGCTCGCCGGGTCCGCGTCGGGATCGAGCCTGATGTCCTCCGCCTCCCGCCTTTCCTCGAGCCCGGTCCCTGCCTCGACCAGGGCGAGGGCGGTCGGCCAATCCTCCAGCACGATCGCCCTGGTGAGGCGGGGCGCGGTCGAGACGCTCCCCGGCTCGAAATGGAGCGCCGGCGAGGAGGCGCACGAGGCGAGAAAGGCCTCTATGGCGAGGGCGCCCATGACGAGCGCGACGATGGCCCGGGATCCGCGAATCGGCTTGCTCATGACTGCCTCCTTTACAAGATGGCAGGGACTACCGGCGGGAAGGGCGGGTAGGATATTCGCATCGGCAGGTAAACGGCAGGACGCCGGGAAACGCGGCCTCGCCCGCGATCCTAGGCCGCCGGCTACTCGAGCGACCGTTCCTACTCGATCGCGACGATACGGTTATTCGAAAGCATTAATCTAGTTATGTTTTACTGTCAAGTTTTATACAACAAGCTGGGTTGAAGGAACATGACGGGGAGAATGCGGAGCGGATTAAGGCTACCGGGCTGAGTCGCGATAGCTAACGTAAAATACTGGCGCGCTTCGATGGGCCTTCGGCTTACGCTCCTCGCGTTCGCGGCCCGCTTCTCCGGCCCGCCTCGCTCGCTTCCGGCGCCATCCCTGGCGCCTGCTCGCCGCTATCGCGGCGGGCTCGCTCGATACCGCGCTTCGCGCGGCGCCGCGAGGAAGTCCATCGGAAGGGTTCGCCTTCGGCGAACGGCGATACGAATCCGTCCCTGCGGGACGGTTGCCGAGTTGAAACGATTGTAGTGCGCGCTTCGCTATGCGCTCGCGACGTCGCTCCGGTTCGTATCCCCTATTCTCCTTATCGAAAAGAAAAGCCGTCCTGGCGGACGGCTTTTCTTTTCTGGAGAATAGGGGATTCGAACCCCTGACCTATAGATTGCGAACCTATCGCTCTACCAACTGAGCTAATTCCCCTCTCGGACCTGCAGAATATATAGAATGAGCGTATTTAAATCAAGCGGTAGCGAACGCGCGTTAGCATGGGAGAACGGCCTGCGTAGCGCTATAGTTACTGGTGCGGGCGCGTCGCGAGCGCGCCCGCGAGGAGTCCATATGAGAAGAATAGGGCTACTGGCGCTTTTAACCTTCGCCGCGGCGAGCTTCGCGGCCGCCGACGGTCCGCGCTACGTGTTCGAGATACGGGAGCGGTCGGCCGCGACGAGCGATCCGTGGTCGATGAACATGGGCATCGCCGCCGAGGCCGCGAGGCTCTACGCTCCCGTCTCGTTCGCCAAGTCGGGAGGCAAGGTGTCCCTGACGCTCGAGGCGTCGATGTCGTTCTCCGTCGGCAAGAGCTCGGACCTGGAGCGCTCCGGCGAGCGGATCCTCGTGAGGCACGAGGTTACCGTCCAGGGGACGGCCCCGCTTCCCAAGGCCGATAGGCGATCCACCCTCAGGTTCAGCCTTTCCGACATAGTGAAGCGAGGCGGTTCGTACTCGGACTCTCCGCTGATGTACGCGCTTAGGAAGGCCATAGACGGAGTCTCCTACAAGACGGGCCGGGCTTGGATAGAGTCGGCCGAGTACGACGGCAAGGGACGCTTCGTCATAGTCGTCGGGATATCCAGGCGCTAGGGCGAGAGCCTCATAGGCGATAGGCTAGCTTTGTCTGAGGCGAGAAATCATGTATATTCGAACGCGGAGGTAGCCCATGCATGAGATTTCTTGCGCCTGGAAGGGCGATATGGCGTTCGCGGCCGAGGTTAACGGTCATACTATCGTATTAGACGCCGACGAGGCGTTCGGCGGTAAGGACGAGGGGCCGAGGCCCAAGCCGCTGATACTGGCCTCGCTGGCGGGATGCTCGGGCATGGACGTCGTCTCGATCCTCAAGAAGATGCGCGAGCCGGTCAGCTGGTTCAATATGAGGGTGCAAGGAGAGCTGTCGGAAGAGCATCCCAAGTCTTATACGAGCGTACGGATCATATACGAGTTCAAGGCTTCCGACGGGCTCAAGGACGAGAACGTCAGGAAGGCGGTAGAGCTGTCCCAGGAGCGATACTGCGGCGTCAACGCCCTTCTAAGGAAGGCGATCCCGGTGGAGTTCGAGATCGCCTACCTATAGGCCGATACCGGCCGCTTAGGCCGCTTTAGCCGCTACCGGCCGGCCGGCCTCAGGCTGTCGTAGGGCATGCCGGCGAGCAGCTCGCATACGCGCCTCGCTTCGGCGCTGGCGTCGGCCTTGAGGCCGCCCGCGTTCAGCCTGTCTATCTCGGCCTTCATCGTCCTGTGGTTCGCGGGTCCTAGCCGCATGCGCAGCGACGAGATTATGCCTAGAGCGAGCAGGGCGAGAGGCAGGAAGGCGAACAGCGCGCGGATCTTCCCCGCCGTGCCGTCGGGCTGGACAACGGAGACGGTCGTCCTGGAAGCGCCCGAGCCCTTATAGCCCGCGGCGTCGAGGGCCCGACGGACGGCGCGCCTGTCGTCGTCGGTCAGGCGGGGGTCGAGGACCAGCTGGCCGCTGCCGTCGTCCGCGTAGGCCCGCGCTAGCGCGGAGGCGTCGGCGGGCGCCGCGGCCGCGACGCGCGGGACTATGACGCCGGACATGTCGTCGGCGCTCAGGCGAGCAGGCACGGGGCCGAGGTAGCCTATGGCGGCCAGTATGACGCCTAGCACGGGAAGCACCAGGGCGCCCTGGATAAGCTTGCGTATCAGGGTCATGGCCCCCGCGTAGGTGCCGGCTCGCTTCTTTCCCGTTATCAGCTCGTCGACGTCGACGACGAACGGCAGGAGCTGGAAGGGCACGAGCACCGCGGCGGACTGGCCGAGGCCCGCCAGGACGCAATTGAGGACCAAGAATACGACGGGCGTCTCGGGGGTATGCAGGTACATCGCGGCCATGGCGACCAGCATGATCGACAGGCCTATGCGGTACGCGAAGGCGTGGCCCTTCCTGTTGGCGATCGCTATGTAGACGGGCAGGGCCGCGATCTGCGGCACGAGTATGGCGCCCATGGCGACCATGAGGAAGCCTGGCCTCCCCAGGTAATCGGCCAGGTAGAACTTGAGCCAGCCCATGAGGACGTCCATGGTAGCGTAGGCGAAGATATACATCGCTATATGCACGCGGAAGCTGCCGTTCCTGAAAATCGTGGCGAAGTTGGAGACGAAGCCCTCCGAACGGCCGGACGCGGCCTTCGGGGCTCGCTCGGGGACGGGGCCTTCCCAGGTACCCAGGTACACGACTATCCAAGGGGCCGCGAACAGGGCGCCGAAGACGAGGCCCATCGCGAGGTGCCCCGCCCTGGGATCGGGGAAGGCGTTGATGAGGACCTGCGGCACGGTGCCCGAGATAAGGGCCGCGAGCATCGAGAAGAACATGCGGAAGCCGGTTAGCTTGTTTCGGTCCTTGAATTCCGACGCCATCTCCGCGGATAGCGCCCCGTAGGGCACAAGGACCATGGTGCTGACCGTATAGAAGAACACGTACGCGAGGAAGTAGTACGCGAACAGGCCGAGGTCGGTAGAGGCGCGGACGGGCACCCATATGAGCGCCACCGAGGCGAAGATAGGCGCGATGCCGACTAGGAACCATACGCGACGGCGACCGAAGCGGCTCTTCGTACGATCGGAGATGAATCCCATCAGCGGGTCGGAGACAGCGTCCCAAATCTTGCCGAGCCCGGGGATGAGGCCCGCGAGTATTGGGCTCATGCCGACGACGGCAACGAGGTAGTACATCGCGAAGGTACTTACGAGGAGGAAGGCTCCTCCGCCGTAGAGGTCGCCCAATCCGTAGGCGACGCAGTTGCGCGTCCTCAGGGCCCGTTCCCCTCTCGTTATTCCATCCATGCCGGGATTCCTTTCAGTATGTATGCTCGCGCTATAGATCGGCCGCTCGCGGGAGCCCCGAGAACAGCGTAGCCCAGTCCGAGCCTGAGCGCCAGAAAACCGGCGGCTCCCCCATCGGAGCGCTCAAGGCGTAGCGGCCTCCGCCGTATCGCGTCCCCGTCCATAGGTGCACCCACTCCTCGCCTCCCGGGAGGTAGACGGGGCGCGTCACGGCCCCTTCCTCCATGACCGGGGCCACGAGCAGGTCGCGGCCGAGCAGGTACTGGTCCTTGATGCGGAACGAGGCGGGGTCAGACTCGTAGTGGAAGAAGAGCGGCCGCATGGCGGCGACTCCCTCGCGGGCGTTCTGGGCCAGGACCGCCTTGCGGTACGGCTTCAGGGCGACGAAGAGCCGGCCCAGCCTGGCGAGGGCGTCCAGCGTCGCGTCGTCCGAGTCGAACTGCCAGTTATCGCCGGGCCTATTGCCCTCGTGGCTGCGCATCATCGGCGTGAAGGCGGAGAACTCGGCCCAACGCAACAGCAATTCCTTCGTGCGCCGCATGCCGAAGAGCGTCGTGTAGCCGCCTATGTCGCTATGGTGCACGCCGTGGCCGCAGACCGCAAGGGACAAGGCCGCGGTGAGGGCCGACGGGAGCCCGTCGTCCTCGGACCAGTCGACGTTCTGGTCGCCGGCCCACATGTTGGGGCACCAGCGCTGGCTGCCCGCGGCTCCGGCGCGCATGAAGTAGACTATCTCGTCGGCCTCGCCCGCCTCGGCGACCGCCTCGTGGCAGAGCCGGGCCCAGGCCGCGGGCCACGGGTTGTGGGCCAGCATCGCGGGCGTCCCGTCGAAGAGGACCGCGTCGGTAGGCAGGTACTCGCCGAAGTCGGCCATCCACCCGGAGAGCCCGAAGTCGACGAGGTTCTTCCTTATTACCGACTTGTACCACTCGAAGGCCGCGGGGTTGGTAAGATCGACTATGCCCGCATCGAACTCGCCGAAATCGACGCGATAGTCGTCGCCTTTACGGTCCTTGGCCAGGAATCCGCGGGAGGCCGCTTCCTCGAAGAGCGGCTTCCCCGCCGCGACGTACGGGTTGGCGTAACCCAGGAACCGAACGCCCTCGTCGCGCCACCGGCGCATCGCCGCGGGGAGTCCCGGGTAGCGCTCCTCGTCCCATTCCCAGTTCCAGCGCAGCCTCTGGCCGAAGCCGGTCATATTGATGCCTTCCCAATCCTGGGCCCAGATGCCGGCGACGGGCACGCCCCGGGCCTTCGCCCGCCTGAGCCTACGCTCGCAGACGGCCGTGCCTCCCTGCATGCCCAGGACTATCCCGTCGTGGGTCCAGTCGGGGGGCTCGGGCTGACGGCCCAGCAAGGCGGAGACGCCCTTGGCCAGGTCGAGCATGGATCCCCCGACGCCGAAGAAGATACGCTTCGGCAGGGCCCAGAACTCCAGCTCGTGGAAGTCAGTATCGCGGAAGTCGAGGGCCGCGTACGCGGGGCAGTCGGCGTGCATCCAGTAACGCCGGCTCGAGGCGAAGGTGGCCTGGGGGAAGAAAGTCCACCAGTAGTCGCCCCCGGCCTTGTCGGCCACGTCGGCCTCCCAGGTGACGCGGGTGCGCTTATTGCGGCCGACGCCCTGCTCGCTCGTCCACAGCGGGAAGCGCCTGCCCCGGAGGTCCAGGTGGGAGAACTGCTCCCCTCCTCCGAAGACGGACTCGCCGGGCTCGGCCGGCAGGCGGAACCAAAACCGATTGGGCTCGGCCCCGCGGGGACCGTCGCCGGCGGCCGGGGAGAGCGTCGGCTCTACGGATAGCCGGCCGTCCTCCTCCCCGAGGGCGATATCGAGACGGTACCGGCCGCCGAAGAGGCTTATACGCTGGCGCGGGCCGGATTCGTCTATCTCGAACTCGGCGAGGCCGACGCGCTCCGAGAGCCTGTCCTGGATATCGAAGTTGCCGCGGTACATCTCGACGAGCTCCGAGCCGCGGCCGACGTAGGCCATGGGCGCGCCGGGCGCGTGCCCGAGGAGAGGCGTCCCGTTATACAGGACGGAGAACCCGTCGCTTCGCCGCTCTATAGTGATCATCGGGGACCTATCCTTTTACGCCGCCGGCGGCCACGCCGCGGATGAGGAATTTCTGCATCGCCAGGGTGAAGACGAACACGGGCGTCAGCATGACGGTGCTGGCGGCGCACATCTGGCCCCAGGTAAGGGTATCCCCGCCTATGAGGCTGGAGATGGCTACCGGCGCCGTCCTCGCCTTGACTCCGGTGAGTATCAGGGCGTAGAGGAACTCGTTCCAGCTGTTGATGAAGGCGAACACGGCCGCGACCACGAGGCCCGGCGCCACGAGCGGCAGGAACACCAGGCGGAATAGCGCCCAGCGCGTGCATCCGTCCACCATGGCCGCCTCCTCGTAGCTCTTGTCGACGGCGGTGAAGAAGGGAATGAGCATCCAGATCACGTACGGCACGTTGAAGCTGGAATGGGCCAGCGTTATGCCGAAGACCGTATCGCGCAGCCCCACCTGCCTGAACATCATGTAGAGGGCGACGACGAGCGACATCTGGGGCAGCATGCGGAACACGAGGAAGCTGTACGCGAGGGCGTTGCGCCCCCGGAACTTGAAGCGCGATATTCCGTAGGCCGCCATGGCCCCTACCCCGACGGAGAGGGCGGTGGAAAAGAGGCCCACGACTATGGAATTGCCCATCGCCCTCATCATCTGGCTATTCTTGAAGACGAGCGCGTAGCTGTCCAGGGTCAGCTGGCTGAGGGCGAATTTCTGCCCGGAGAGGATGACGATATCGCGGCGGAATCCGTTGAGCAGCGTTATGAAGATGGGGTACAGCTCTATGAGCAATAGGAGCGCGGCGAAGAGCATCACCGCCCCGGTGATGGTCTTGCGCCTATTCGCCATCGTCATCGGCTGCCCCCTTGGTCCTCGAGCCTCTCGAGGCTCATGTTCTTGCGTACGAGGGTCACGGCGAACGCGATGGATATGACCAGGAGGAATATGGCCATGGCGCTCGACATGCCGACCTTCATATACCCGAAGGCCTGCCTGTGGGTGTAGAGGCTGAATAGGGTCGTCGCCATGCCGGGGCCGCCCTCGGTCATCACGTAGACCTCGCTGAAGATGCGCAGGGCGTCGATGATGCGTAACAGGAGCGCGGTGAGGATGGTCGGGTACATCAGGGGCAGTATCACCCTCAAGAGCCGCTTCCAGAAGGTCGCGCCGTCGATCTCCGCCGCCTCGAGGACGTCGGTAGGGATGCCCGCCAGGCCGGCGTACAGGAGCATGAACACGAAGGGCCACATGCGCCAGATATCCTGGACGATGACGGCCGCGTAGGCGAAGGTCGGGTGCCCGAGCCAGGTGATCTCGGGGGCGCCGAGGGCCAGCAGGAAGTTGTTGAGCGCCCCGTAGCGGGGCTGGAGCATGAAGCGCCAGGTCATGCCCGAGACGACCGGGAGGAAGAAAACCGGCAGCAGTATCAAGGCGCGGACCACCTTGCCTCCCTGGAACTCCCGGTTGAGGAGCAGGGCCGCCGCGAGGCCCAGGAGGATCTCCAGCGGGATAGCGATGAAGATGAAGCCGAGCTGCAGCTTGAGGCTGTTCCAGAACTCCAGGTCCCGTACCAGGGCCTTGTAGTTGTCGACACCGACGAATACCCGCGCGCCGCCTCCGGCCGACAGGGGCCAGTCGAACATCGACACCACGAACGAGAAGACGATCGGGAAGATGAGTACCGCGAATACGATGAGGAGCGCCGGCAGCAAGAAAGGCACGGGGGACCCGCGGCCCCCCGTACCTCTCGCGGCGACTCTCCCGGCCGGGCTAGTAGCCGGCCTTCTTGAGGATGTCATTGGTTTCCTTGACTATCATCTGGATCGCGTCCTTGGCGGGCATGGCTCCGGTGATGCCCTGTACCCAGTATTTCTTCACGACGTCCTGGACCTGGCCTATCTCCTTGAAGCGCGGCCTGGAGGCGGCGACCTTCATGGACTCGGCGAGCGCGGCCAGCTGGGGCTTGCTGGAGGCGTAGGCCGGGTCGGTCAGGGACTCGGTGCGGGCGGGGATGGTGTTAGCCTGCACGAGCCTGTCGGCTATGGCCTTGCTGGACCACCAGTAGACGAACTCGGCGGCGGCTTCCTTGTTCTTGGAGGCCTTGGGGATCGCGATGGCCCAGGCGCCGGTGACGGCGGCCTGTCCGCGCGGGCCGGCGGGCGGGGCGGAATAGGCGATCTTGCCGGCTACCAGCGACTTCGCGGGATCCTCGTAGGCGGCTATCTGGGCCGGCCAGATGAACATGGAGAAGACGCCCTTGGGGTCCGCGGCGAAGGCGGCCTGGCGCTCCACGTGGGCCATGGTCTCGGCGCCCTTGGGCGATATGGCCATCAGCTTCTTGTAGAATTCCATGCCCTCGACGGCTTTCCCCTCGTCCAGGACGACCTTGAAGGTGCCACCGGTATAGTCGATGAACTTGGTGCCGAAGGACTCCCACATGAACACGGCCTCGGACAGGACGCCCGCGGGCCCGCCGTTGAAGGGGCCGAAGCCGGCGGCGATGTCGTTCTCGTAGAAGAACGTGCCCATCTCCAGGAGCTCCTTGAAGGTCTTGGGCACGCCGAGGTCGTAGCCGTGCTTGGCCTTGAATTGGGAGCGGTAGGTCGGGTTCTCGATGAGGTCCTTGCGGGTCATCCAGACGTAGAGGTTGCCGTTGATGGGCACGCCTAGCTGGACGCCGTTCCAGGTGCCGATGCTATACATCTTCGGCGTGATGGAGGCGGGATCGGTCTTGGGGTATACCGTCCCCTTGGCCCACTGGTCGAAGGGAAGGAGCAGCGACGCGAACACGGGGACGTTACCCTCGTCGATGCCGACGACGTCGTAATCGGTAGCGGTGTCGGTCACCGACACGGCCGTCTTCGTCAATACCTGCGGAGGCTGGAGCATCTCGATATTGACCGTGATATTGGTGGCCTTGGTGAATTCGGGGAGCATCTCCGCGAGCGCCTTGGGATAGGGGTCGTCCCATAGAAGCACGTTGATCGACCGAGGCTCCATCGCCTTCGCGACTTCCTTCTTCGGTGCGCACGATAGGCCGACGACCGAGATAGCGATCGCCAAGGAGACGAGCGCGAATAGCCGGATCCTTGTTTTCATCCTAATCTGTCCTTTCCGGGAAAAGGGGAATACGGAAGCCTAAGGCTGTCCGTTCTCGCGCGGCCCCCGATCAGTTTCACCGCCGATCTCCGATGGGCCTCTATTTAGTTAGTTAGTGAAAATAATACACGAGATATAAAGCCTGTCAATAAAAAGATGAGTATTTCATTAACCGTATTTCGACTAACGGCTTTATGCGTTGCGCGTTTGGCCGACTCGGGTCATAGTAGCGGAGAGGTCGCAATGATAGATAAGGCACGATATAGGCCGCGCGCGCCGCGCTGGTTCAACATAGTCCTGCGCTATACCCTCGGCGGATACCTGAAGCGTCGCTATCGGATCCGGGCCGTCGGCGCCGACGTCTTCAAGACGCTCCGGCCGCCGTACGTGCTCATCCCGACGCACCACGGCACCCTGGATCCTTTCATGATCAGCTACTTCGTGCCCGTGCCCGTATACTGGGTAACGAGCGACGGCAACATGCGGTCCTCGGTGATGAAATTCCTCCTAGGGCTGGTCGGTTCCATACCCAAGTCCAAGTCGATCCCCGACATGGAGACGATTGGCTGGATCGTGGACGTGATACGCAAGCGGGGCGGCGTCGTCGGCATATTCGCGGAGGGCCAGGCGAGCTGGGACGGCCATACCCAGGAAATCATCCCGTCCACGGGCAAGCTCGTGAAGCTCCTCAAGGTGCCCGTGGTGGTAGCGGTGCTCAAGGGAGCGTACTATAGCCAGCCGCGGTGGGCCTGGAACAAACGGCCAGGCGACATGGAGATAGAGTTCAAGCTCGTCATGGACGGCGCCGGGGCCAAGGCCCGCTCGGCCGAGGATATCACGGCGGCCCTCGAGGCCGCGATGGCCCACGACGAGGAGGAATGGCGGGAGAACCATCCCGTACGGTACCGAGCCTCGGGCCGCGCCAAGCACCTGGAGCTGGCCCTGTTCATGTGCCCGCACTGCGGTCAGGTCGGCACGATGCGCAGCTATATAAACCGCCTGTACTGCAGGGCCTGCGGCAACGTGGCCAGGCTCTCGAGGAGCTACAAATTCACGGCGGTCGGCTCGAGCCGGCCCAAATTCGACTCGATACGGGAATGGGACCTGTGGCAACGCGAGGCCTTCTCCGCCCTGCTGGAGAATGCGGCCGCGAGCCCGGAGGCTCCGGTGTTCGCCGATACGGGCGTGCTCCTCCTCCGGGGACACAGGACCAATCCGCTGCGGCCGCTCCGCACCGGCACGATGATACTCTACCCCGACAGGATAGAGCTCGCGACCCTGCTCGGGGAGAGGCTCTCCTTCCCGATCCCGGAGATAGAGGGCGAGAGCGTGCTCAAGCAGCAGCTCTTCGAGTTCTACCAGGGGAAGACGCTCTTCCAGTTCCGCTTCCCCCGGAGGTTCCAGTCGGCCCGGAAGTGGCTATCCGCGATCGAGGCGCTCAAGGCGCTCCAGGCGGCGGCCGCGTCGGGGCCGCGGTAAGCCGCGCCGCTATAGGCCGGACGCGGCCTACCCCGCTACTCCTTCAGCCACAGCGTGCCGGGGCGCTTGAACGAGCGCGCCTTGGCTACCAGGGCGAACGCGACGGCGCAGTACGCGAGGTACCCGACCGACACGAGCACCATCGTCCAGAACGGCCCTAGCGTCCCCTGGGCGCCCGCCTGCGCCGGCAGGTTTATTGCCAGTATGAAAGGTATGGCCAGGCCGAAGGTCAAGCCCGCCGAGAGCATATAATCGCTCGAGACCTTCGTCTTGAATTCAGGGTCGACGATGCGCAGGAGCGCCAGGCCCGTTGACAGCGTACCGGTGGAGACGCCGAATAGCATGATCATCCGTTCGTAGCGATGGTCCTTGAATATCCTCGAGCACATCCACGGTACCGTGAGCGCCACCGCGATGCCGCCGACCGTGGAGATGGCGAGGAGCGGCACCCAGTACTTCCCCACGAAGACCAGGGAGATGGCCGCGAGGGCGCCCGTCACCATGAAGTCTATCGCCATGCCCGATATGCGCGAAAGGCCGTCGTCGTCCATGATCCGGCCTATCTTGAGCTTGTCGATGACGGATCGCACCACCATCGCGGTCAGGGCCGAGAAAATGAAGTTCATGCCCCATAGGTTATAGGCGAGGTCGCGGCCTACCTTGCCGGCGAGTCCGAGGAGGGCGCCGATGCCGGTCAGCAGCAGGAAGGAGAGGATGTACGTGAACGCGACGACCGCGGCATGGAAGCTCATCGGATCGATGGCCTCGAGGTCGGTCGTATTCCTCAGGCCTACGGGGCGCTCCGCGTCGGGGGCAGGACCCCGGTCCGGAGGCCCTTGTCCATCGATACCTTGAGGGCCGGGAGGAAGCCCTTGCGGACGCCGTAGTTGACGAGGGCCACGCCGACGATACAGGCCCACAGGTAGCCGAGCGCGGCCATGGCCAAGCCTACGGACCCCGCGCCCTCGAAGCCCATGCCCTCCCAGCTCTTGCCTATCGCGTAAGCCTGGCCGGGCCCCATCGCGAAGCCTAGCGGTAGAGTCAGCCCGAAGGCGGGGCTGAGACCGGGCAGGACGGTACTGAAGAAGACCCATGTCAGAATCAGGCCGAGGAACGCCTGGATAGCGTACTGTGACATGATGACCGTCGACATCGCCCACACCGAGCCGTCCTTGCCGTGCTTGGCTCCCGCCGGCTTGGACCTGAGCGTCATGGCTATGAAGGAGAGGCTCAGGAGATGGTATACGAGGTCCCCGAGCCTGTTCTGCGTATAGCCCAGGGCGGGCATGAGATAGTTATATACCGGGAGCAGTATGAAACCGGCGGTCAGGGAGTTTGGGACCATGAAGCGTTGCAGGAACCGGAGCTTAGTCCGTAAGAACGTCGCCAACAGCAGGGCTGACGATATGACGCCCGCGTCTATCGCTATCTTCCAAGAAAAATCCATCCTCGTACCTTTCCCGCCCCGGGCTCAGCGATGAAGAGACAGGGCCCGCGGCGATCCCCGCGTAGTCTAGCATACGATGGCCTCCCCGCTAGCAAAATCGTCGCGCGGGGCCGTAGGCGCCGCCATCCGTATCCTCTTTTCATCTGCCTGCTTCCGTAGTAGACTACCGTACCATGGATTTTAGCCGTTTCGCTGATGGTCTACGCGGGCTGGTCGAGAAGACCTCCCTGTTCGGTTCCGACGACCTCGAGGCCGTCCTGATAGCCAATCCCCGCGCAGGCGGCTTCTCGAGGCCCGCCAGGGCCGCCGCCGCCATGCGCGACCTCGCCTCCGCGACCCTGGAGGCCGAGGCCGCGGAGCCGCGGAAGGGGAAACTATCCTGGCGCGTCTCGCAGACGACCGGTTCCAGGCACGCGACGCGGATGGCCTCGGAGTATATTGAGGAGGCCGCCATGAAGCCTAAGAGCGCCTGGCTCGTGGTGCTCGCGTGCGGGGACGGCACGAGCCTCGAATTCCTCGACGAGCTATCCCGGGCCCCCGACGAGCTGCGTAACCGCTTCACCGTGCTGCGCCTGCCAATGGGCACCGGCAACGACGGCTCGGACGGGCGGGAGCTCGCCGATTCGCTATCCAGGCTCGTCGGCCACGGCGCGATTGCTATCCAGCCAGTCCTCCGCGTCCTGCCCGCAGCTGGCGGCCCCGCGGCGGCGAGGGCCCCCGGCGGCGAATGGCGATCGTTCAACATAGCGAGCGTCGGGCTAGACGCCTTCGTCACCAATATGACGAACAGGCTCAAGGCCTCGCTGCCGGGAGACTCGTATAAGCTGTGGGTCGACCTGGCCTCGGTATTCTACGACAGGATATATCCCCCCAAGCCCATGTCGATCTCGGCCCTAGGCCCTACCGGGGCCGAGACGTCGGCGCGGACGGGGGAATTCCTACTCGTCGCCATGGGAGTCTCGGGGAACAGGACGTACGGATCCAATAAGCCCATACTCCCCGACGGGGACAACGTATGCGCCGTCAGCCAGATGCCCCTGCTCCGCAAGCTCGCCCTCAAGGACCCTATCTCCTCCGGCCGTATCCGGGACTTCCCGGAAGCCAGCCTCTTTTCAGCCGAAACGCTTGAAATCGCGTATGGCGACCGTATATTAGTACAGATGGACGGAGAGGCAGAGCTCCTCGTCGCGGAGGACTTCCCCCTGCGCATCGAGAAGACTCCTCCGCTTATACGCCATATCGCGCGCGCCTAGGACAGAAGGCCGGTCGCGCGCCTCGAAAGGATCGGTATGCGGAAAATTCGATTTACGGCCATAGCGATGGCGCTCCTGGCGGGAGCCGCCGGAGCCTGGGCTCAGGCCAAGCCGACGGTAGCGGTCCTATCCATGGATAGCCCCCTATATACCTCGGCCGTCATAAGCGAGTCTAAGACGGGCGGCCAGCTCGTCGCCGGGGACGCGGTCCTCGTAGTCGGTTCGCAGGACAGGAAGATAGTCTTGGACGGCGTACCGACCCTATGGTACCAGGTCAAGACGAGCGAAGGCATCACCGGTTGGCTCCCGGGCTCGCGGATGGCCTTCAGCCCCTCCGCGTTCAAGCGCTCCGCGTTCCCAACACAGTATCAGTACGCGGCGTACTTCCTCTTGGCCGCTAGGCCGGGCGACAAGGTCGTCGCGGCTCGAAGCTACGAGAAGATAGCGAAGGGCGACGTCGGCTACTACGTGTCGTACCACGACGGCGGGCTTCCCGTCGCCGTCGTCTGGGAGCGCAACCTGGCCGCGACGCCGAGCGAAGAATTCCTGCCAGCCGATTTCCCGCCCGCGCTCAAGCCGTTCGTCTATTACGTCGAGTGGCCGATCGTGGAGCTGGCCGGGGAGAAGGACCCGGCCTCGCTCGCCGCGCTCGCCAAGACGCTGCCCGCGGCCTTCCCTAGCGAGGACGGCTTCTACGCGGGCGCCATCGACGAGGATTTCCCCTGGTACACGCCTCCCGAGGTCTCGTACTCGTACGCCGATTCGGGCGAGGGCTACGGCGACGACTACGACGACTACGAGGGCGACTATTCCGGGGAGGACGGCTACGAGGGCGGGATCGACGAGGACTACGTCGAAGGCGTCGAGTCGTACGGCTTCGTCAAGGTCGGCAGCACGGTCATCCTGGGCAAGCACGACGACGTCAACGGAGGCGCGAATTGGGCCGACGAGATGGATTCGTACGTGGGCAAGGAAGCCGTCGTCACGTCGCTTCCCGGAGCCGACGCCCAGGGCTTCCTCATGGTCCGCGTCAAGGGGAACGGCTACGCGTGGCGCGTCCGCAACCTCGCGCTCAAGGGCAGGGGCGAGGCCGGCAGTTACGGCTTCGAGGTCGGCGACAGGGTGATCATCGGAGCGCATCGTTACATCGACCAGGACAATAACTGGGCCGATACGATGCGCGAGTACGTCGGCCAGGCCGCCACCATAACCTCGCTGGAGGGCACGGACGGCTCGAACTGCTACCTGGTCCACGTCGACATAGACGACGGCGACTGGTACTGGCGCGTCGAGACCCTGAGCCCCGCGGAGTAGCCCGCGAAGTAGCCCGGGAGGGGCCCGCCCGGAGAGGGGCCCGCCCGGAGAGGGGCCCGCCCGGAGAGGGGCCCGCCCAGAAGCGAACCCGCCTGACGGCGGGTTTTCTTCTTGCTTTTAGTTTTATATAAAACTATACTGCCATAATCACGAACCAAGGAGGCAGCCCGTGGATACGGCTATATCGGCAGCCCTGGCGCTATCTACCAAGGCGAAATTCGTAGACCTCTGCACCGTCGGGAGCGACGGCGCGCCTGACGCGCGCGCCGTTTTCAACCTGAAGCGCCGGACGCGCGCCGGCTCCCTGCCCAAGGCGTTCGCCGCTATGGGCGACGGATTCTCCACCTACATCGGCACGAACGCGTCCTCGCGCAAGACGGCGCAGGCCCTCGCCGATCCTCGATGCGCGCTATACTACGCGGATACGCGCTCGTTCGAGGGACTTACGCTCTACGGCCGCCTCGAGCCGGTAACGGACGGGGAGACCAAGGCCGCGATCTGGAAGCCCGGTTGGGAGACGTACTACCCCGGAGGGATAGACGGCGGCGATTTCCAAGTCTTCCGCTTCGTCCCGGAGCGCGGGAGGTATTACAAGGGGCTCGCGGTCGCCGAATTCGAGGCGCGCGCGTGACGCCCCCCGGCCGTCCGGCCCCCGATCCTGATAACGTCCCCGAGCCGAGCGCCGGGCCGCGCCAGGCGAGGGGAAGGACAGGGGGAAAGGGCGGCTACCTCCTCGGCCGTGTCGCAAAGGCCATGGGCCAGAGGTTCAAGGCGCTCATGAGGGAGGCGGGCCTCGGGGACATAGGGCCGGGGGAGGGGCGCGTCGTCTACCTCCTGTGGCGGGGAGGGTCGATTAGGCAGGGCGAGCTGGCCGCCGAGGCGGGCATAGATAAATCGACCCTAGCGCTGACGCTCGCCCGCATGGAACGCAAGGGCTTCGTCGAGAGGCGCGCGGCCGGCGACGACGCGAGGGGCGTCGTAGTCTCCCTGGGCCCGGCCATGGCCGCCAGGGCCCCCGCCTTCGGATCGGTATCGGAGGCGATGAACCGGATCTTCTACCGCGGCCTCTCAGACCCCGAGATAGAAGACTTAGAGAGCACTCTCGAGCGGATACTCGACAACCTCGAATAGGCCGTACGACGGGCATCCACTGGACGCCTTGGGCTCGAGCGAGCTATAGTCGCGTTACTATGGATGCGATCCGAGCGGCGCGCGGGATCGCAAGGGAGTCCGGGGGATCTGCCCCCGGGCCTCTACTGGACGCCTTGGGCTCGAGCGAGCTATAGTCGCGTTACTATGGAACATATGAAGCGCACCGTTACCTGCGGAGCCCTGACGAAGTCGGACGCGGGAAAGACGGTAACACTGAACGGGTGGGTCAATCGCAAGCGGGATCACGGCGGAATTTCCTTCGTGAACCTCCGCGACCGCTACGGCACCACCCAGGTGGTAGTGGACGCCGACGCGCCCGATTCCCTTAAGGCCATCGCGAACGAGCTCAAGAGCGAGTTCTGCGTGGCCATCGAGGGCACGGTGCGCGCCAGGCCCGACAGCATGGTCAACCCCGACATGGCCACCGGCCAGATCGAGGTGGTCGCGTCGAACATAGCCGTGCTCACGAAGTGCGAGGTCCTCCCCTTCCAGATCGACGAGGAATCGGACGCCAAGGAGGAGCTGCGCCTCAAGTACCGCTACCTCGACCTCCGGTCCGGCGGCATGCAGAAGCGCATCAAGCTACGCAACGACGTGGCCTTCGCCGTCCGCGAGCACATGATAGGTCAGGGCTTCTACGAGATAGAGACCCCGACCTTCATAAAGAGCACCCCCGAGGGCGCCCGCGACTACCTCGTCCCGAGCCGCCTCTACCCGGGCAAATTCTACGCCCTGCCCCAGAGCCCCCAGCTGTACAAGCAGATCCTGATGGTATCGGGCTTCGACAAGTACTTCCAGATAGCCCGCTGCTACCGGGACGAGGACGCCCGAGGCGACCGCCAACCGGAATTCACCCAGATAGACATAGAGATGTCGTTCGTCTCGCGCGAGGACGTCCTGTCGATGATCGAGGGCCTCATGGGCCACGTGTTCCGCAAGACCCTCGGCGTCGAGCTGCCCCCGACCTTCCGCCGCCTCTCCTACGACGAGGCCCTGGAGCTCTACGGCTCCGACAAGCCCGACCTCCGCTTCGGCATGGAGATGCGGGACTTCGGCCCCTACGTGGAGAGATCGACCTTCCAGGCCTTCAAGGACGCCCTCGCCACCGGCGCAGCGGAGCAGGCCGCGAGCGCGGCCAAGGGCGTTACCGTCCAGGGCGGCGGCGTCAAGGCGCTCGTAGTGCCCGGCAAGGCCGACTACTCGCGCAAGCAGATCGAGGAGCTCGAGGCCGCGGCCAGGATCTACCGCGCGAAGGGCATGGCCTGGATGAAGGTCGCCCAGGGCGCCGACGGCAAGCCGGCCCTCGAAGGCGGCGCCTCGAAGTTCTTCGCCGATAACGCCGCCGAGGTCATATCCGGACTCGGCGCCAAGGTAGGCGACCTCATACTGCTCGTAGCCGACGCCAAGCGCAGGACGGCCAACATCGCCCTCGGCGCCGTCCGCTCCAAGCTCGGGCGCGACCTCGGGTTCTGCGACCCCAAGCGCTTCGAATTCGCGTGGATAATCGACTTCCCGATGTTCGAGTACAACGAGGACGAGGCCAAGTGGGACACCGCGCACCATATGTTCACCTGGCCGCAGGAGCAGTACCACGCCACGCTCGAGAGCGATCCCGGCTCGGTCAAGGGCGACCTGTACGACCTCGTGCTCAACGGCTTCGAGCTGGCCTCCGGCTCCATCCGCATCCACGACCCCGCCCTCCAGAAGCGCATCTTCAAGATCGTGGGCTTCGACGAGGCCGAGGGCGAGAAGAAGTTCGGGTTCCTCACCGAGGCGTTCAAGTACGGCGCCCCGCCCCACGGCGGCATCGCGCCAGGCCTCGATCGCCTCGTGATGCTGATGGCCGGCGAGACGAGCATCAAGGAAGTAATAGCCTTCCCGAAGAACTCCTTCGCCGTCAGTCCGATGGACGATTGCCCGAACGAGGTGGATCAGAAGCAGCTCGACGAGCTGCATCTCTCGATCCGATATCCTGAAAAAAAACAGGACTGACCGAGAGAGGGCAATCAACCTCTCTCCGATGGTTCATCGCGAGAGTACTCGCGGCGCCGCGTAGCTAGGCGCAAGGCCGGATCCCTCGCGGGGTCCGGTTTTTTTCGCCTTGGCGTTTCGGCGTCCCGGCGTCCCGGCGTCTCGGCGTCCCGGCGCTTCCACCCTTGCCGGCGCCCTGGCGCCACGGCCTCCGAGGCGTTACGCTTGAACCCTGAAGGGGGTACGCATGGCGACCGAGCGGACGTTCACGATGCTCAAGCCCGGAGTCCTCTCCAGGCGGATATCGGGCGAGATAATATCGCGGCTAGAGCGCAAGGGATTCGACATCGTGGCCGCCAAGCTGATGCGCGCGCCGCGGGTCCTCGCGGAGGCCCATTACGCCGAGCACCGGGGAAAGCCGTTCTACGAGGGCCTCGTCGACTACATAACGAGCGGCCCTATCGTCGCCATGGTCCTGGAGGGCGACGCGGCCATATCGATGCTCAGGAGGCTATGCGGATCGACCAAGGCGGAGGAAGCGGCGCCCGGCACTATTCGCGGCGATTACGCCATGCACACCGGGCTCAACATCATCCACGCGTCGGACTCCGCGGAGAGCGCGGAGCGCGAGATAGGGCTGTTCTTCAGTCCCGAGGAGATTGTCGATTGGCGCGACGGCAACGACAGCTGGATATGACGCCGCCGCGACCGCGCCGCGACCGCGCCGCGACAGCCGATATGGCGCCGCCCCCGAGGCGTCACTCCAGGCCGATTATAGGCGTCCCCTTTGGGTATTCCACGCTGAACGACAGGGGCAGGACCTTCGAATCGCCGGGCGCCAGGGAGAGGCTCCAGACGAAGGTCTCGTAATCGCCCTTGCGCAGCGCCTCGGTATCCTTGGAATAGGCGGGCTCAATAGGCCTCACCGCGATCAGCTCGTTCGACGATATTGGCAGCTGGTCGTAGACCGTGACGGCTACGGCGCGGCGCTTGCCGTTCTTCACCGTAATGAGGTACTCCCAGGTCGTCTTGGATTTCTTCGCCACGAGGCCGGTCGTCTCGTCGAACTTGCGCTTAAGCGCCCGCCCGACAGACACCGACTCGTCGATGCCCAGGTCGGCGCTGAACGAGCCCCCGGGGGCGACCTGCCCCATCGCGGAATCGGCGACGTAGGCGCCGTCGACGTAGACGTGGGTAGCGCCTGCGATGAAGGGGAAATCGGAGTCGTTCACCGCCTCGGCCCTGAAATAGGCGTAGGGAGACAGCTTGGGCACGGCCGCGTACGAGTAGGCGACAGGCAGCTCCAGGACCGCGACGGTGACGGTCCGTTCGCGGTTATCCGACTCGACGGTCGTCGCGCCGGGGATGGAGAACAGCACGGCCGTGGCCCCGGCCTGGGCGCTCGACTCGGCGTACTCCATCTCGGGCGCCGGCTCGGACGCCTCGGATAGGTAATCGGCGGCTCCGGCCGCGGAGGGCGCGGGAGCGGGGGCCATGGCGCGCGACGACTTCGCGGATTCCTTATAAGCGGGCGCGGGCCTATAGACGTCTATCCGCCACGGCGCGAGGCTCGGCATAGAGCCGCCTACCTGGGGACGCGCCGTCGATAGGCTGAGCGCCGCGTCCTTCCAGCTCTCGCCGGTATTCTGCCGTACCGTCGCCCTGTAATGCACCGACAGCCTCGAGCCGTCCGAGGCCGCCCTGATCACGTAATCCGGGCGCCACGTCGGCCCGGGCACTATATAGGACACGTCGATCCTCGCGTCTGTCGCCGCCTTGGCCTCGATCACGACCTCGGCCTCTACGACGGACAGCCGGGAACCCGGCCCGAGCGCCCTGATCTCGCGGTTAACCCTGTCTATCTCGGCCTGGGCCGCCTGGGCCGCCTTCCGCGCGCCGCGCAAGGCGGCGTTGACCGCCTCGTTGCGGCCCCTATGGAAATCCAGCATCTTCGCCCACGCCGCGGGGTCGAGCGGTAGCGTCTCGGAAGAGCCGGCGCTTGACGTAAGCCTCTTGGCCATCTCGGAGAGGAATAGCCGCTCCGCCTCGGCCTCGCGCGCGCGGTCGTTCTGCAGCGCGAGGGCCTCCTCGAAGCCGCGCCGCTCGTCCTCGAGCGCCTTCAGCTCGGAGGAAACGTCGCGCGCGAGCTGCCTCGTCACTATCCTGACGTCGCGGAGCGTGAACGCGCCCTCGCCGCTCACCTGTAGGCTAGCGGCGTCCGTCGAGGCGGGCAGGTCGGCGAATACCAGGGTCGTCTCGCCGGCCGCCACGCGAGGCCGGGCCCTCCGCGTAACCAGGGCGCGATCGGAGAACACGGTCACCTTAACGACGCTAGAAGCGACGGGAGCCGCGGACTGGGCGACCGCCCCGGACAGGGCTAGGGTTAGCGGCACGAGCGCCGTGAAAAATCTCATATCGCGCATCATCGTCCTCCGTTTCATTATTTCATTCTACTCTACGGCGCGGAAAATCGCTAACAGGGGCCTGATAATATACGGGCCTGAAATCCGAGCCGCATAAAAAAGCGCGACCCGGAAGACTTCCGAGTCGCGCCGCGATGCAAGGGAGCGGGATCTTGCCATCCCGTCGATCATGGATTATTGCTGGGTCAGCTTTATCCTCGCCCCAATACCGGGCAGGAAGGCGAGAACGCTGCCGGCGTCAGAAGTGTCGCTCTTGAGGAAGGCATATACAGCCTTACAGGTACCGTAGAGGCTCAGCGAATCGCTCAGAGCGTACGATATCGATGGCCCGACGAGCAGCCCATAATTCATCCAGGTCAGAGAAGGACCATAGGATGAATACCCGCTGGCGTTTACAATAGCCTCGCTAGGCAGGAGCAGGGCCACCATACCTCCCGCGAGCGCCACTGAAAGGGTGATCTTATCCATGTTCATCGCATACGAGGCGCCTACGAATACAACGGCGCTTCCGCCATTCCCATAATCATCGATGCTCGTAGTCTGAGCCGTTCCGTTTAGCGTCGAAGACAACGCGAGGGGGAATCCATACCCGAAGCAAAAATACGGAGATATTGAGGACCCTGGGAATCGGGCGTCTATCTCCATCATGGCGCCTGCGCTCGTCGCAGTCGCCGTCGACACCGTCGACGAAACCTCGGTCCTTCCGATTAATACCGGGAGGCTGCCAGTGATGTTCATGTAAGCAACCTGAGCAGAAGCGCTAGCGATGATCATTGAAAAAAACAGGAAGGGCAGAACGACTCTTTTCATTTTCGACTCCTTAGTACTACATTATTAAAGCTTTAATTATTTTTATCACGAACCATTCGCGTAGTGCAAGCGCCAAGAATAAAAAGGCGGCGTACCCATCAGGTATACGCCGCCAAAAATCATTCGCGCTGTTATCTTGCTCGAACGCTATGTAAGAGTCTACTTCCCGCAGCGCCCGGCGCATTCGCCGCACGCGTCGTCGCCGCACGAGGAACTTGACGGCGAGTCGCCGCACGAGGAGCAACCGGAGGCTACGACGCCGCGCTCGAGGCTCAGCTGGGAGGCCATGGTGCCGCCCACGGGCTCGATGAGGCTGGACAGCTCGCGGTCGCCCTTGAAGCGCAGCACGTTGACCATGAAGATGTTGAGCTTGTTGACGATGTTCGGGGGCAGCTGGTTGCCGTCCACTTCCACGGATATCGTCGGGTAGTTCCGGTCGCGGGCCCAGGGAGCGAACAGGCCCTCGATGACGCGGCCGATGAGGCACGCGAACGGCGAGATGTTGACGATGCCCGAATAGCCGTTCTGCATCGCGGTAGCCGCGACTCCGGTGGACACGGCTATCTCCGAGTTGAGCTCGAGGTTAACGAAGTGCTCCTGGGTATTCTTCATTATCTCGCGCATGTCGTGGGGCGTCTTGGGTATGAGGCCGGTGGGCTCGAGTATTGAGAGGACCTTCTTCTCGATCGAGTGCTTCCACCACTCCTCTACCCTCAGCTTGAGGAGGTCGCGGGCGGGCTTGGAGGCCCAGCGGGTCCCGGCGGGCTGCAACCTGATGAGCTTCTTGAGCGCGTACTCGCGCACGAAGTCCAGGTAGTGTATCCACTCGCCTATGCCCGAGACCTTGACCGCGATGCCGCGCTCGCTCATCAGGTCGGTCAGCTCGCCCACCGCGAAATCGTCGCGGCGCACGTATATCTCCCCGACCACGAGGACCTTGGGGCAATCATCGAGCTTCCGCTTGAGCGGTATCTTCTTGACGTCCTCGGCTACCCTCTTGAGCTCGTCCCATAGCTTGCCCGGCTGCTTCTCCACGGTCCCCATCATGACCTTCCAGGACCGCTCGAACTCGGCGACGGCCCAGGCGGGATCCGCCGCGGTCGCCTTGAGGGCGGTCTGGATGTCCTTCATGTAGTCCGTGACGACGAGGCCCTTCCACATCTCCTTGGCGAAGTTGGGTCCGAGCTCGGTGTAGGAGTTGTCCGCGGAGAGCGTGAAGACGACGACGTTCTCTAATCGCATGTCGCGGAAGAGGTTCTGGTAGAAGACGAAGTACTGGCCGGTCCGGCAGGGCCCCGTCGTGATGGGCACGAAGAGGAGGTACAGCTCGTCCTTGCGGTACTTCTCGGAGGCTATGAACTGGAGGACGCTGCCGAGGAGGAGGTGGCTCGGCACGCACTCCTTGCCGGAGGCGTGGGCGCGGGCCAGCTGGATTGTCTTATTGGTGGCTACCGGCATCGCCTCGGCGTTGAGGCCTATGCTCCGCAGGGTCGTGGCCATGAACTCGGTCGAGACGTTGCCCATGTTCGAGAGGAGTATCTTCGCGCGCTTGTTGTCGCGCACCATGACCTTCTCGCCGGTCCTGGAATTGACGACCCGGAGGTCCTCGCCGCCGCCGTACTGGAATTTCCAGCCGTTGTCGTAGCGCTCGGCCTCGATCTCGGCCTTCTTGGCGCGGTAGCCGTCCAGGATGTCCAGGAAGGCCTCGACGCGGGTATCGATGCCGGCGTCCGCGGAGTGGGAATCCAGCTCCAGGACGAGGAACGGCTTCTGGCCCATGATCCACTTGAGGTAGTGGAGCATGAACGAGTCGGGGGCGCAGGAGAAGTTGGTTATCCAGGTGACGTAGACGTTGGGGTTGTCCTTGAGGAGCTGGGCGGCGCGCATGTCCTGCTGGCCGTAGTACCAGTACATGTTGGGGAAGTTGTTCTTCTCGTCGTCGATGGGCAGGATATCGAAGGGTATGACCGAGTAGCCGCGCGTGGTGAACTTCCTCGGGATGCCCATGTTGGCCTCGGGCGTGAAGGCGTTATAGGGCCTTCCGAGCACGGCTATCACCGGGCGCTCGGCCTTCTTGGCCTCCTCGAGGGCCTCGCGGCCGAGGGCCATGGCGGCGGCGAAGTACTCGCGCTGCTTGGCTACGGCCTTCTCGAAGGCGGCCCGCGTCTCGGCCTCGCCGATGCCGAGGAGCTCGGTCATCGTGCAGAACAGCTCGAGGGCCTTCTTGTCGCCGAACTTGAAACTTACCACGAGCGGCAGGAAGCGCTTCTCCTCTATCTCGGGGAAGGCCTTGACGATGTAGTACGGGAGGCCCTGGGTGATGGGGCAGGTGTTGGCGTGCACGTCCTCCTCGTAGGAGGCCATGTCGCGGAAGTGCGGCAGGAGCACGTAGTCCACGCCCTTGTCCAGGCAGTCCTGCACCGCGCCGTGGGCTATCTCGGCGGGGAAGCAGTACGCGCTCTCCACGCGCACTACTCCTTCCTGGGCCACCTCGGTGGACAGGACGGTCTTGATGCCGAGCTCGTGGAAGAACCACGAGTACAGCGGGTAGAGGCTATGCGTGGAGAACGCGCGCGGTATGCCGACCGTGTAGCCGCGCTTGGCGGCGAAGGCCTCGGCCGGCGCGGCGAAGTCCTCGAAGAGAAGCTTCTGCCGGCGCTCTACGTAGTCGAATACCGGCACGTCCTTGAGGGTCTTGCGGGTATTGGTGTACTTGTTGCAGCGGCCGCCGAACATGTACGGGTGGCCGTTGACCTTGAGGACCTGTATCGGGCAGTTGTTCTCGCAGGCCTTGCAGGTGAACACGCGCTCGTAGACTATCTCGCGGCCGATGGCGGATTCCAGGTCGACGACGGCGCCGTCCAGGAGCCCCTCGGCCCGCTTGCGCTTGGCCAGGAGGGCCACGCCGAAGCAGCCCATCAGCTCGGGCGACGGCGGGACGAGTATCTCCTTATCGAGCATCATCGCGAAGGCCAGGGGCACGGCCTCGTTCTTGGCGACGCCTCCCTGTAGGAAGACCTTGCCGCCTATGGTGCGGTTGCCCACGACGCGGTTGAGGTAGTTGGCGACGATCGACACGACTATGCCGGCGGTGATGTTCTCGCGGGTCGCGCCCTGCTGGACGGCCTTGCGGATGTCGGAGTTGATGAAGGCGGAGCAATGCTCGCCGAATTTCAGGGGCGCGTCGCCGGCCAGCGCTATAGGGGCTATGTCCTTGGCGCTATGGATGGACAGGTCGCCGGAGGACGATTCCTCCAGGAAGCTCCCGGTACCCGCGGAGCAGGCCTCGTTCATCGCGTAGTCTATGGGCACGCCGTTCTTCAGGAGGACGTACTTGGCGTCCTGGCCGCCTATCTCGAAGATAGTCTCGACGCCGGGGTCGAAATAGGCCGTGCCGACGGCGTGGGCTATGATCTCGTTGTAGACGCCGGGCGTCTCGAGGAATACGCCCAGGATCTCGCGGGAGCTGCCCGTCGTCGCGGCGAGCTCTATCTCCACGGCCCCGCCGCCGGTGTCGGCGGCTATCTTGCCCTGGAGCACGGCGAGGCACTCCTTGAGCGCCTTGACCGGGTCGCCGTGGGTGCGGCCGTAGTGGCTCGCGACGACCTCGTCGGTCTCGGAGTCTACGAGGCAGGCCTTGGTGGTCGTGGATCCGCCGTCGACGCCCAGGATGTACTTCCTGCCCGCGACGACCTTGCCCTCGCCCTTCTCGAAGAACCGCACCTTGTCGCGCCATTTCTTGAGGTCGGGGAGCGTATCGAAGCGTACTACGTTAGGCTTGAGGAGGGTCGCGGGCGGAGGCAGGGGCGAGCCCGCGCCGCTAGCGAGGACGGCGGCGCCGTAGGCCTCGAAGACGGAGGCGGTCTCGGGCACCACGAACTCGATCTCCGGCGCGCGCTCGCGGATGAAGCGGACGATGTGCCTGTTGAGCGTCACGCCGCCCGTGAGCACCACGCGGCCGCTGGTCACCTTGGCGCGCTTCAGGAAGTCGACCACCTTGCCCGCCATCACGTTGGACAGCGACAGGACGATGTCGTCCTTGGTAGCCTCGCGCTTGTTGAGCCGATGGGTGCAGTCGCTCTTCATGAATACGGAGCACCTAGTCGACAGCGCCAGCACCTTTGCCGAATCGGGCACGGCCGTGATGTCGGCGAGCGTCATGTCCATGCGCGCCAGCTGCTGCTTGAGGAATTCGCCGGTGCCGGAGGCGCACTTATTGCCGGAGAAGTTATTGACTATCTTGCCGTTCTCGTCCAGCGAGTAGACGACGAGATCCTCCCCGCCCATGCTCGCGACCGCGTCGGCCTTGATGCCGGACGCCTTGAGCGCCGCCTCTACGCACAGGGGCTCCAGGGTCCCGGCGGCGTTGAAGAGGTACCGGCCCTCGTTGCCGGTGACCAGCACCTTGGTGCCGACGGGTATGTCGCGTTCCGACATGAGCTTTCGGACGGCCGCGTGGAAATCGCCCTCGTGGGGCGTCAGGGCTGACCAGACGACCTTGTCGCCGTCCGTCAGAACGAGCTTGAGGCTCGAAGAGCCGATATTGATGCCTAGGGATATCATAAGATAGGAACCTCACCGGAGACCGATGGTCTTAAGATTTCCGGGAATATCGACGCTCGGCCGCCCCCCGGAGTTAAGGTATCATATACCCGGGGGGACGAGCGTTTCAATAGCTCCGATGCATACGGAGCGCAACGTAGAGTAAGTAATGCGAAAAGTATACAATACTGACGCCGTTTTCATGCAACCATTAGACGCTTCGCGGGTCGCTCGGCGTCCATGGCCCATCGCTAGATCCAGCCGAGGATTCCCGCGAAAACGACGAGCGCCGCGGCGTCCAGCGCGAATAGCCCTCCGACGAAGAGGCGCTGCGTCCTCGGCTTCCAATCGTACGCGAGGTTGGCCGCGAGGAAGAACGGAACGTAGACCGTGACGAACACGGGGATGGCGCCCCACCACGAGTAGACCCAATGGAAGGCCGGGGTCGTGGCGAGGAATATCTCGAACACGGAGAAGAAGGCGGCGTTCATGACGGCGAAGAAAACGCGATTGTTGACGCCGAGTATCTTAGCCTTGGGGTCTTCCGGCAGGATCTTCGAGAATATGAGGCCCGCGACCGCGAACATCATAGACAGCTCCCAACCCACGCCGACGAGCAGGAGGTACGAGGTTCCCGTCGGTACCGCCCACAGCGCGTGCCCGGAGAAATGCTGCACGAGGGCGTTGAGAATCTCGTAGAACCAATGCACGGCGTACAGGGAGAGGCCCGCCGCCACGCCCTTCCAGTTCTTCTTCTGGATCTCGTTAAAATAGATATAGATGACGAAGGCCAGCAGGGGAATGAAGTACCACTGGAACGTCGACGGGTTACGCAGTATCGAGAGCGCCTGGGCGGTCAATTCTGGCTGGTTCACGGAGAGCCTCCTATTCTGGTCGCCTATGCTAGCATGCGAAATGAAAAAACGCCATAAATATTCATTCTCCGACTTCGCCTCCGCGGCCGTTAGCCCGCCGCTCGCGGGCCGGGGGCGCGACGGCCGAAGAGCCGTGGTATACTGCGGGCCATGAAAGCCACCGATTTCCTCGCGGTCTCATGGTCCGCGCCGGGAGCTCCGCTCATCGAGCCGCCGCGATTCTCGCCCGTCATCGCCGACCCTAGCTTCCTCTTCCCCGAGGAGACGCCAACGGAGAATTGGGAGCTGTTCGCGCACTCCGCCTGGGGGGTGCACCGCTACTCGTCGCCGGACGGCCTGTCTTGGCGGGACCGCGGGCTCGTAGCCAGGGACGCGATGCGGCCGTTCGCGAGGCGCGTAGGCGACGAGTACCTGCTCTACTACGAGAAGTACGCGCCGCTCGCGCTCCCCATGACGGCGCTCCCGCTGAGGCGGCGTTGGGAATCGACTATAGCCGTGTCGTCGAGCGCCGACCTGGAACGATGGTCGGCGCCAAGGACGCTCATCCGGCCGACCCTGGACTGGATGCGGGACCCGTCGCTCGGGAATTCGGTCTCCAACCCCTGCCTGGTACGCGAGAGCGGGCCGGACGCCGCGGGAGAGCCGGACGCAGCGGGAGGGCCGGCGGCGAGGGACGGAGCCTGGAGGCTATACTTCTCCGCGTCGCTGTCGTGGATAGCCGACTGCGGCTTCTGCGAGCCGCGATCCATAGCGCTCGCCCGCGGCTCGTCGCCCTACGGGCCGTTCGAGCCGGAAGCCCGGCCCGTCATCGAGCCGGACGGGGCCGGAGACCTCGGGGCCGGCTCGATGAAGGTCCTGGCCATGGACGACGGCTGGATAGGGCTCCAGAACAGGATATACGGCGACGCCGAGGGGCGCTCCCGCTCGGCCATCTTCGCGCTGCGCTCCGAGGACGGCCTGTCGTGGCGCCAGGCCCGGCCCGAGCCCCTCGTCGAGCCCGAGCCCGGCTGGACGGGCTCGCACGTCTACGCCTGCGATTGCCGCTTCCGCGAGGCCGACGGGCTCTGGTACCTCTACTTCAACGCGCGGGACGGCTGGAAAATCGCGTCCGGCAAGGAACGCGTCGGGAGGATCGTAGGCGCGCCGGGCCGAGCATAAGCGCGGTTCTTCGTGTATACTGGAGCCATGAACCTCTACCGCGTCCAGAATATAAACTGCCCGCTCGACCACGACGAGCATTACCTCAGGGGGCGCGTCGCCCGCGAGATAGGGGTCAAGCCCCCGACCATGGCTGAATTCCGCGTCGAGCGCAGGTCTATCGACGCCCGCGACAAGCGCGACATCAGGATAGTGTATACCGTCCTGGCCGGGCTCGAGACCACCTCGAGGAGCC
>JAHIWG010000090.1 GCA_018816345.1 Spirochaetota bacterium
CGCCGTGCACCTCGGGCGCTATGATCAGGTCGCGGAACAAGGGCTTGGAGGCGCCCCGCGCTACGGGCGCGTCCGAGCCCAGGAACGAGAGCACCTTGCGCGCGTTCAGGGTCGTCTTGTCGATGGTCTGGTTGCCGGCGCTCGTCGTGACCGCGAGTATCTCTATCTCCGGCGAGGCGTGGGCCAGGACGAGCGCTATCGCGTCGTCGTGGCCCGGGTCGCAATCCATGATGACCGGAATTGGCCTCGGGCTCATCGCGTAGCACCGTTCCCCGACGCCGCGGCGTTGCCCGTCGGGCCGGCGGCCTCTCGGGCTACGCGCTCCCTCCTCGTCTTCTGCACCGTGTAGACCACGAGCCCTACGACGGTGGCGGCGTAGGGGAGCATATTGACGAATTCCGACGGAATCTTCATCAGCTGGAGCGTGTTCGACAGGGCGTCGAAGAAACCGAAGAGGAGCGACGTCAAGAGCGAGCCGAGGGGAGTCGCGCCTCCCATAGCCTCCGCGGCCAGCGCTATGAAGCCGCGTCCGGCCGTCATGTTCTTGGAGAACCACGATACGTAGCCCATGGACATGTACGCGCCGCCGAGGCCGGCCATCATGCCGGAGAGCGCGAGCGCCATGTACTGGATCTTGGTGACGCCTATGCCCACCGACGCCGCGGCGTTGGGGTTCTCTCCGACCGCCCTGATGCGCAGGCCTATGGGCGTCTTATAGAGGAACACGAAGGTTACCGCGACCATCGCCAGGGCGAGGTAGGTCAGCACGTTGTGGCCAGACAGTATCGTTCCCAGCACGGGTATCGACGAAATGCCGGGTATGGTCAGCTTGGGCAGGACCTTGGACGCCAGGGACGAGCTGATGCCCTTGTCGCCGGCGATGAGGAATAGCGCGAAGACCGTGCCGCCCGAGGCCATCAGGTTTATCGCTATGCCCGAGAGGATGATGTCGGTCCTCAGCTTGAGCGCGCAGTAGGCCAGGAAAAGGCCGACGAGCCCGCCCGCCGCGACCGCCGCGAGCAGTCCGACGCCGGCGCTTCCGGTAATGGCGCTGAATACGACGCCGGACAGGGCCGCGATGAGCATGATGCCCTCGAGGGCGATGTTCGTGACGCCGGCCTTGTCGGCGATGAGCGCCCCGAGGGTCGCGAAGAGTATGGGCGTCGTGACCCGGAGGACGGAGTACCCGAACTCCGGGGCGAAAATGAGCGAGAGTACCTGGTTCATCGATCGCCTCCGGCGCTTACCGCCCGCGTCGCTTCCTTGAATACGAGCTTGTGCCTGTATTTGGCGAGGAAGCTCGAGGCGGCGATCAGGATTATTATCGTGCCCTGGATGAGGGCGACGAATTCGTTGGGCACGTCGGAGTAGCGGGACATGATATCGGCGCCGATGCGCAGGTAGGCGAGGAAGAACGCCGCGATAGGCACGAAGAGCGGGTTGTTACGCGCGAGGATCGCGACGATGACGCCGTCCCAGCCGTAGCCGGGCAGGTTCTGCCACGAGAAGCGCGTATACATGCCCAGGAGCTCTATCGAGCCGCCCAGGCCGGCTATGAAGCCGCCTATGACCTGGCTGTAGACTACGACGGCGTTGGTGTCGATGCCGGAGTACTGCGAGAACTTCGCGTTGGCGCCGGTCAGGCGGATGCGGAAGCCCCACCTGGTCTTCTGCATGAACAGCGCCGCGACCGCGACGAGGGCCACGGCGGCGAATATGCCCACCGATATCCTCGTCTTCGGGACGAGCTTGGGCAGGAGGGCCGTCGGCTTGAACAGGAACGACACCATCGCGCCGGCCGAGGCGTCCCGGAGGTAGTAGTTGATGAGGAAGAGCCCGAAGAAGAAGGCGATGTAATTGAACATCAGGCTCGATACGAGCTCGGAAGCGCCCCATTTCACCTTCAGCACCGCCGGAATGCCGCAGAACAGCGAGCCTACGAGACTGCCGAACAGTATGGCGACGATAGGGTGGATGACCGGCGGCAGGTTGAACTTGATGGCCACGAAGGCCGTCGCGATGGCGCCGATGAAGAATCCGCCCTCGGCGCCGAGGTTGAACTGGGCCGCGGAGAACATGATGCTTATCGCTATGCCCGTGAATACGAGCGGTATCATCAGCTCTATGACGTTGCCGAAGTGCCTGAAGCTGCCTAGCGGCCCCAGCAGGAATTTATAGAGCGCGTCGCCCGGGTCGTCGGATACGACCAGGATGATGACGAGCGCTATGACGAGCGCTATCAGTATGGCGAGGCCCGTTCGTACGACCTCGAAGAGTCTCTGCTGCTTAGTCATGGACGACCCTCGCGATTTCCTCGGAAGACTGGTTCTTGAGCCCGAGCATATAGAGCCCGAGTTCCTCTTCCCCTACCGCCTTGGCGTCCGGGGCGTACGCGCGTATCTTGCCGCCGTACATGACGATGAGGCTGTCCGACAGCTCCATCACCTCGTTGAGGTCCGCCGAGACCAGGAGCACCGCGGCCCCCGCGTCCCGTAGCTCCACGAGGCGGGCCCTGATGAATTCGGTGGCCCCCACGTCTATGCCGCGCGTCGGCTGGTCGGCGACTATCAGCGAGGGCCCGGACGAGAATTCCCTGGCCACGACCACCTTCTGGATGTTGCCGCCGGAGAGCATGCCTACTTCCTGGAGCGGCGAAGAGCACTTGACCGCGTACTCCGCTATGAGCCGTTGCGAATTGGCCCGTATCTCCTTGCCCTTGAGGAACACGGGGCCGGTGAACTCGGGCGAGTCGTGGTTGCACGACATCAGGTTCGCCTCGACGCCGAGGTTAGGGGCGCAGCCGTAGGTCATCCTGTCCTCCGGCACGTGGCACACGCCGGCCTCGCGTATCTCGCGGATGCTCATGCCGTCGACGTCCTTGCCGTTGACCGATACCTCGCCGGCCGCTATGGCGCCGAGCCCGGTGATCGCCTCTACGAGCTCCCCCTGGCCGTTGCCCTCGACCCCGGCTATGCCGAGGATCTCGCCCCGCCGTACCGAGAAGGACACGCCGTCGACTGCCCGCTTCTTGAACCGGTCGAAGACGACCAGGCCGCGGACCTTCAGTACCGTCTCGGCCGGCTCGGCCTCGTCCTTCTCGACTTCCAGGATCACGTCCCGGCCGACCATCAGGCGGGAGATGTCCTTCTCGTCTACGCTCGAGACGTCGAACGTGCCCTGTACCGAACCGGATCGCATTATGGTCACCCGGTCGCAGAGCTCCTTTATCTCGTTCAGCTTGTGCGAGATGAATACGATCGTGTTGCCCTGCTCGCGCAGGAGCTTGAGCTGGGAGAACAGCTCTTCCGTCTCCTGCGGCGTCAGCACGGCCGTCGGCTCGTCGAGGATCAGTATCCGCGCACCCCGGAACAGGGCCTTCAGTATCTCGAGCCGCTGCTTGATGCCGACAGGCAGGTCTCGGACCGTAGCCTTGGGGTCGACGATCAGGTTGTACTTCTTGCCGAGCTCCTCGGTCGTCCTGATCGCGGCGGCTATGTCCAGGTATATGCCCTTGCGCGGCTCGAGCCCCATCACGAGGTTCTCCGCGGCCGTCAGCGACGGGACGAGCATGAAGTGCTGGTGCACCATCCCTATGCCGTGCCCGATGGCGGCGTACGGGGAGTCGACCCGTATCTCCTTGCCCTCGAGCGTTATACGGCCTTCCTCGGCCTGGTTCAACCCGAACAGGATCTTCATCAGCGTGGACTTGCCCGCGCCGTTCTCGCCTACGAGCCCGTGGATCTCCCCGGCGCGTACCGAGAAGTCTACGTTCTTATTGGCGACGATGCCGTTCGGATAGACCTTGGTGATGCCTTCCATCCTCAGCAATTCATCCATACCCATCCCCTAGTTACTCGAATTCAACTACGATACAAACCACGGAGGCACGGAGTCGCGGAGAAGAAGAGGAAAGGAAAGATGGAAGAGCAGGTCCCTCTATCATCTTTCGACTTCCCTCTCCCAGTCTCCGCGCCTCCGTGCCTCCGTGGCGATAATCAGTATATCAGGCCGGTCTTACGGCTTGACGGCGTTGCGGATCTTGTTCAGGTCCTCGGTGGACATGCCCAGCGCGGTCCCGACCTTGATCTCCTTGGCGATGATCTTCGCCTCGATATCGTCCAGCTTGGCCCTGGCGTCGGCCGGTATCAGCTGCATGTAGATGTCGTTCTTGGCGAGGCCGACGCACTTCTCGGCGAAGCCCAGCGTCTCGGACTTGCCGTAGGGCGCGGTGCCCTTGGCGTGCATCTGGATGGCGCGGAGGAGCGAGTTGTCGACGCGCTTGAGCACGCTCGTGGTGATCAGCTTGGCCTTGTCCGGGTCGCTCGTGGCGAAGATGGCCGCCTGGTCGGAATCCACGCCGATGGCGTAGCGCTTGACGTCCTTGGCGGCGTCGAGCTGGCCGAGCCCGGCCTGTCCCGCGACGTTGTAGCCGATGTCGGCGCCCTGGGCGTACTGGGCCAGGGCCATTTCCTTGCCCTTGGCGGAGTCGTCGAAGGAGCCGATGTACGAGATGGCGACCTTGACGGCCGGGTCCACGTACCTGGCGCCCTCGATGTAGCCCACGAGGAAGTCGTTGATGACGGGGATGTCCATGCCGCCCAGGAATCCGACGACCTTCTGCTTGTTGGCGAGCGGGAGGGACGAGCCGGTCACGTAGCTGGCCAGGGCGCCGGCGAGGAACGAGGCCTCGTTCTGGCTGTACTCGATGGAGTAGACGTTCGCGAGGCCGAGCGAGTAATCCACCGCGGTGTCGAAGATGATGAAGCGCTTCTGCGGATAGTCCTTGGCGACCTTCTGCAGGGCCTCGGTCATCTGCCAGGTGCCGCAGATTACTATATCCCAGGGGCCTTCCGCCACGTCTATGAGGGTGGGCTCCCACTTGCTCTGGTCGTAGCCCATCTCGATGACCTTGGTCTCGACGGCGTCTCCCATGTCGGCCTTGACGAGATCCATGCCGTTGGCGGCGGAATCGAAGAACGACTTGTCTCCGAGCGTTCCGTTCAGTATCAGCACTACCTTGAGCTTGGGCGCCTCGGCGGCGGGCTTGGGCTCTTCCTTCTTCGCGCAAGAAGAAAGGATGACGAGCGTGGCGAGAGCCAGCGCTATGGTTTTCTTCATATCAGATCCTCCTAGTAGAGAATCCTAGTGCGATTACGTTGATATGTCAAAGAAAATAGAATGAGAGATCGTGATAAAATCAAAGAAATTTACAGAAAAATGATGCGCGTTTATAAAAACCCGTTATACTGGACGAATGAAGCTGGACGAAAAACTAAAAGGACCTAGCATTAACGACATCGCGGCCGCGGCCGGCGTCTCCATCGCCACCGTATCGCGAGTCATTAACGATAGCGCCTACGTCAAGCCGGAGGTCGCGATCAAGGTTCGGGAGGCCATCGATCGGCTAGGATACGTTAAGCTACGCTCGGCCCGTTCGTCCTCGGTCTCCGCGGTGCCGCTCGTCGGGCTCATGCTGCCCGATATCGAGAACCCGTTCTTCGCGTCGCTCATGAAGGGAGTCCAGTCGGTCGCCGTGACGCGGGGCATCGATATCGTGCTCGCCGATTCCGGCGACGATCCGGCCGCGGCCTCCGAGCGGATGATACACCTAATAGAGCGCGGGGCGCGGGCCATGCTCGTCGTCGCCCCCGAGGGGTTCGACGCGCCCGGCAGGGGGCTCGAGGTGGTGCGCCCGCGGGGCGGGAGCGTACCCGTCGTATACATGGATAGGCGGGCCCGGGCGGAGGGCATCAATTACGTAGGCTCTGAGAACTACCAGGGCGCCTATAACGCGGCCGTGTACCTCGGAAGCCTAGGCCATCGCGACATACTCTACCTGGCCGGCGAGAGCGGCCTGAGCACCGAGGCGGAGCGCTACGCCGGCTTCGTGGACGGAGCCGCGACGGCAGCGAGAGCCGACCAGGCCGGGAGGCCGGAACGCCCTGAGCGCCCTGAGCGCCCGGAAAAGCCGGCTTTTCCCGGCCCGAGCCGCGGGCGCCTCTTCGAGCAGTGCGAATTCTCCCTGGAGAAGGCGCGCTCCGCGGTGGCCGCGAGGATAGCGGCCGGGATCGATTTCTCCGCGGTGTTCGCTTCCGACGACTACATGGCCTTCGGCGCCCTCAGCGCGTTGCGCGAGGCGGGCCTGCGAGTGCCCGAGGACGTGTCGCTCGTCGGCTTCGACGACCTGCCGTTCTCCGCCATGATCGGGCTGACGACGGTACGCCAGCAGGCCTTCGAGATAGGCGCGGCCGCCCTCTCCCTGGCCGTCGATCTCGTCTTCGGCCGACGTTCCGGGCCGCAGAGCATAGTCCTCTCGACGAGCCTCATCATAAGGGGCTCGTGCGCCGTGCGCGAGCGCGAATAGTCCCCTCCGGGCTCGACCCGCTACCGAGCGTTTTATAATAAATCCCCTCGCCTTTTCCATAGGAAGCGCTACAATACCGATAGGTTTATAATGGAGGTATCGTCGTATGGGTAATCGAACTCGGATAGTCGCCGGATTCATCGCGGTAGCGGCTGTTTCGTCTCTTTCGTCGTGCTTCTCCTTGCCCGGCCTGGGCGGCTTCAATCCGCTCGCCGACCTTCAGTCGTCCGTGTCGGCGAGGGCGTCCGCGGAGGTATCGTCGGCCGTCGGCATCACGGGCATGTCCCGCAAGATGATGTTCAACGTCCTGTATTCCCAGATCTTCTATATCGGCGGTTTCGGGGCCGGGTTCTACGACCTCGAGGAGACGCAGGGCGCGGTATGGCGCATCGAGAGCTACGACGAGGACGGCAAGATGAGCGCCGTCGAGGCGGAGCGCGCCTTCCTCAAGGCCATGCCCAACGGCGATCGCTGGTGGTACCTTTCGTGGCGCGCCGACGGCGAGAGCTGGGAATTCGAGGCCCTGATGGACAAGAACCTGATGGCTCGCAAGATCCGCTACTTCAACGAGGACGTCAAGCGGGTCGAGGAGGCGAAATTCGAAGAGCCCGGCAAGGCCAAGCCGGATTCCGAGACCGCCCCGCCGGAAGCCGCCCCCGCGAGCGGGCTCGATCCCAAGGATCTCCCGAAGTACGTCGACGGCAAGGAGACGATCAAGGTAAAGGCCGGTACCTTCCAGACCGAGCGGATAGAGTGGTCCTTCTACGACGAGGACGAGAAGGCCACGTATAGGTATATCTGGTGGGTCGACCCCAAGGCCTCCGGCGGCCTCGTCAGGTTCCAGTGGACTTCCGACAAGTCGAAGGAGTCTATCCAAGGCGAGCTCGTATCGCTGAAGAAGGGGTATAAGTCTAAGTTCGCCTCGTTCTAACGGGCGCAGGATCTCGCGCCGGGAGCGGCGTCGCTCGGTCGTAGCGCATGCTCACGTACGGTAGTACGCTCCGCGTGCGCTACTCGGACGCTCCTTGCTCGCGGCGCGATCTCCCGCGCCCGCCCTTAAAGACGAGCGCCGGGAGCGGCGTCGCTCGGTCGTAGCGCATGCCCACGTACGGTAGTACGCTCCGCGTGCGCTACTCGGACGCTCCTTGCTCGCGGCGCGATCTCCCGCGCCCGCCTATAAAGATGAGCGCCGGGAGCGGCGGCTCCCGATTGTCCACGGCGCGGGGAGTGGATTATACTAGACCTTCCTTCGCCTGCGGAAAACGGCGCGTCGCGCCTCGATGGACCCGCGGCGGGGCGCCCTAAAAAAGGAAGGTCCAGTATGAGCAAGAAGACTATCGTAGTCGCCCTGGGGGGGAACGCCCTCATCGAGGAGGGCACCGAGGGTACGATCGAGCAGCAGTTCGAGAATACCCGCAAGAGCATGGCCGCAATCGTCGGCCTCGTCAAGGAAGGCCATCGCGTCGTCCTGACCCACGGAAACGGCCCGCAGGCCGGCGTCCACCTGATCCGCAACGAGGCCGGAGCCGCGCAGGTCGCGCCCAGCTCCCTCAACGTCATAGTGGCGGATACCCAGGGCTCGATAGGGTATATGATCCAGCAGTCGCTGATGAACGCCCTCCTCAAGGCCGGCGTCAAGACCGACGTAGTGACGGTCGTGACGCAGGTGGTGGTGGACAAGAACGACCCGTCCATGCTCAACCCGACCAAGTACGTCGGTCCCTTCTTCAAGGCGGAGCACCTCGACGCGTGCAAGGCCAAGGGCTGGGTCATGAAGGAAGACCCGGGCCGCGGGTATCGCCGCGTCGTAGCTTCCCCCATCCCGGTGGACGTCGTCGAGAAGGCCGTGATCCACGAGCTGCTCGATTCAGGCAGGGTCGTCATCGCGGTAGGCGGCGGCGGCGTGCCCGTTTGCAGGGCGGCCGACGGCATGCTCGAGGGCGTGGACGCAGTCATAGACAAGGACAGGGCCAGCGCCCTCCTGGCGGGCCTCCTCAAGGCCGACGAGCTCCTCATCCTCACCGGCGTCGACAAGGTGGCCATCAACTATAAGAAGCCCGACATGAAGGTGCTCGACACCCTGACCGTCGCGGACGCCGAGCGCTATATGGCCGAGGGGCAGTTCCCGAAGGGCTCCATGGGTCCCAAGATCGAGGCCGCCATCGACTTCATTAAGCGCGGCGGCAAGACCGTCGTCATTACCAGCCTGGAGAAGGCCCAGGCCGCCGTCGACGGCGACGCCGGCACCCGCCTGGTAAAGTAAGTCCGCTAGTCTAGCGTACGAGCGTTAGCCCCGGAGGCACGGAGGCAATCACGAAGAAGGAAGAAGAGACCTGAAGGATGAGAGTCGATTATTGATTCTGTCTTTTATTCTGATTCCTGCTCCGTGCCTCCGTGGCCTGATTCCGCTCGCCAGGCGTCGCCCCGACCTAAACTTGACGGTGCATGGCTTCTATGGTACCTTTGCCGACAATCCTTCCTATAAATTGAGGACATCGACATGAACAGTTTATTTTCCGGCCTGAGCCTGTTCCAGGCCGCGCCCGCTAATTCGACGGGTTCCATGATCTCCACCGTCGTTATGTTCGGCGCCGTTTTCGCGATCTTCTACTTCCTCATCATCAGGCCCCAGAACAAGAAGCAGAAGGAAGCCCAGAAGATGATCGCGGCGATCAAGAAGGGCGACAAGGTAGTCACCATCGGCGGCATCCACGGCACCGTCAACTCCGTCAAGGAAAAGACCGTCGTGGTCAAGGTCGACGACTCCTCCAGGCTCGAGTTCAGCAAGTCGGCCATCGCTTCCGTAGAGGCCCGCGGCGAAGAATCCGAGACTCCCGCCGTCGAGGACAAGAAAGAAGCCTCCAAGTAACGTCCCTGCGCTCCTCCCCCCCCGCGGGGCGGGGAGCGCGATTCCTACCTCCTTTCGACACCACCGGAGTCAACGCATGAACAAAACCAAAAGATTCATCATCGTGCTCGCCGTGTTGGCCGTCGCCTTCGCCTTCCTCCTACCTTCGATCAAGTGGTACGCCATGACTCCGAAGGAGGACCAGGCGCTCGCGCTCGGTTCACGCGAGCAGATCCGCGAATTCGCGTGGCGCATGGCGCGCGCGGACCTCGGGGAAATAGAGGCCCTCGCCTCGACGCCGGACCCGCTCCCGGATCGCTTCGGCCCCGTCGTCAAGCGGGCCAAGGCGATCTATAAGGAAGTCGGCCTCAAGGCCCCGGAAGCCTGGAACGCCAAGGCCTACCTGGCCGCCTTCGACAACCGGAGCGACGCCCTCGCCGAGCTCGAGGACTACCACCGCACGCGCGTGCTGGCTCTAAAGAAGCTGCACGGAAGCGCCGTGCAGCTCGGCCTAGACCTCTCGGGCGGCATGTCGGTCGTCATCCGCGCCGACCTGGAGGCCCTCGAGACGAAGCTGGGCAAGTCGTTGTCCCCCGCCGAGCGCGACGACGCCGTCGTCCGCGCCGTCGAGGTCCTCAATAACCGCATCGACAAGTTCGGCCTAACCGAGCCGGTAATCCGCCGCCAGGGCGAGGACCGGATCTACGTGGAGATACCGGGCGCCGCCGATCCGGAGCGCATAAACGGGATTATCCTCGGCCGCGGCAAGCTGGCCTTCCATATCGTGGACGAGGCCGCCACCGCCACGCTGACCGAGTACCTGGACGCGAATCCCCTGGCCATCGACGAGAAGCTCAACCTCGCCGATCCGACGCTCATCCCCGCGGGGACCATGGTCCGTAAGTTCTACACCAAGGACAAGTACGGCCTGGACGAGTGGACCGGGCGCTATATGGTGCTAGCCGCGGAAGCGGGGCTGGACGGCAACCATATCGAGAGCGCGACCGTCTCCTCCGATCCCGTCACGGGGCAGCCCGAGGTAGTCTTCAGCCTGGACAAGGAGGGCGGGGAGCTGTTCTACGCCCTGACGAGCGCTAACGTCGACAAGACGATGGCCGTGGTGCTCGACGACCGCGTGCGCACCGGCGCCCGCATCTCCGGCCCGATACAGGCTAACGTCAAGATCACCGGCTTCGCCGCGGACGAGGCCAATAACCTGGCCCTGATCCTGCGCTCCGCCGCCCTGCCCGTCGAGCTCATAGTCGAGACCCAGCAGGCGATCGGCGCCTCGCTAGGCGAGGACTCGATCCTGGAGGGCCGGAACGCCGTGCTCATCGGCCTCGCGGCCGTGTTCGTGTTCATGCTCGTGTACTACAAGGGCGCGGGCGTCAACGCCGCGCTCGCGCAGGTGCTCAACCTGTTCCTGATGTTCTCGATCCTCTCCGCGTTCAACCTGACCCTGACGCTCCCCTCTATCGCCGGCTTCGTGCTCACGATAGGCATGGCCGTAGACGCCAACGTCATCATATTCGAGCGCATCAAGGAGGAGCTCCGCGAGGGGAAGGGCCGCAAGGCATCGATCAACGCCGGCTTCTCCAAGGCCTTCTGGGCCGTCATGGACTCGAACATCACGACGATACTCGCCGCGCTCTTCCTTTCGCAGCTCGGCTCGGGGCCCATCCAGGGCTTCGCGGTGAGCCTCGCGATCGGTAACATGTCGTCGCTCTTCACCTCCCTCTTCGTCTCGAGGCTCGTCTTCGACTTCAACACGGACGTCTTCAAGCGCCAGGCGCTGTCGATCAGCTGGAGGGTCAAATGAAGCGCGTTATCCAATTCCATAAGGCCTTCGTCCCGGCCGCCATCGGCTCGGTCGCGCTCATAGCCTTCGGCCTCGTCGGGCTCGCGACCAAGGGCATCAACCTCGGCGTCGATTTCCAGGCCGGTATCAACCAGGCCGTGCAGCTGGCCTATCCCGCCGCCGATATCGCCTATTCCGGGGCTGGCGCTCCCGTCCTCTCCATAAGCGATTCCACCGCTAGCGTGGTGTTCTCCGGAGCCTCCGTCGAGTCCCGCACCGCGAGCTGGAACCTCAGGACCGTTGGCACGATAGCCGACCTCGCCGCCGCGATGAAGACCGAGGGAATCGACGTCAGCATCCGCGACGGCGCCGGGCTCTCCGCCGACTTGCTCGTCCCGACCTTCCAAGGCGATTACGCCCTCGGTACCGACCCCGTCCTCGTCCATCGCGGGGCCAAGTCGCCCGCGGAGGCGTTCGGCTCGATCGAGCGCGTCCGCGAGGCCATGCAGGCCGTCGGCACGGTCTCGGTGCAGAGCGTCGGCGACGCCGACTCTATGCAGTACCTGATCCGCGTCCGCGACGACGGCACGGATAAGTCGTTCAGCGAGAAGGTTCCCTCGAAGATCACGCAGGCCCTCGAGGGCGCGTTCGGCGCCGATAAGGTAGTCGCGATGCGCACCGACTACGTGGGCGCCCGATTCTCCAAGGACCTCGCCGACAACTCGTGGAAGCTGACCCTGTTCACGACGCTCGCGATCCTCGCGTACGCCACCATCAGGTTCAAGATGCAGTTCGGCCTTGGCGCCGTGCTCGCCATCCTGCACGACGGCCTCATGATGATAGCCTTCATCGTATGGACGAGGATGGAGTTCAATACCACCTCGATAGCGGCTATCCTGACCATTCTCGGCTACTCCATCAACGATACGATCGTTATCTTCGACCGCATCAGGGAGGACCGGAAGCTCGACCCTACTGCCAAGCTTTCAGGCGTGCTGGACAGGTCTATTTCCGAGACCCTTGGGCGAACGATCATAACCACGGTAACGACCATGCTGGCCGTGCTGTCGCTCTATATCTTCACGTCCGGCGGCATCAAGGACTTCGCCCTCGCCCTGCTCGTCGGCATGGTGTCCGGAACATACTCGACGATTTTCATAGCCTCCGGCTTCGTCTACTTCTGGGAAAAGATCCAGGACAAGAAGGCGCCCAAGGCGGCTTCCGGCCAGCTGGCGACGAAAGCCGCGCGCTGATAAGCCTCTAGCCTATGCTCGGCCGCCCGGATAGCTCCGGGCGGCCTTTTTATTGCGGCGCGCGATCGCGGGCGGCGCCCGCGCCTCCCGCGTAGCTCGACCGAGGCCCCGGGCCCGCGACCGCGGCCGCGTTTTCCGTGGTATCATGCCGAGGGGCCCGCTCCGGGCCGTCGGGGGGACGTTTTCGGCAATGATCAAGATCCTTATAGTGGTTCCGTACGAGGAGCTCTACGAGCCGGCGCGACGATGCCTGCGAGCGGCGGATACCGGCGACTTCATAGTCGAGCTCGAGCATTTCATCGGCACCGACGATACGGTCATCAAGAGGCGCGACGCCGATATCGTGGTGGCGCGCGGGCTGACAGGCAAGGCGATGGCCCGGGCCAACCCGGCCATCCACCTCGTCGAGATATCGATATCCGGGAGCGACCTGATCGCCGCCCTGTGGAAATGCCGCGCCGAGCGGGGAGGGCGGGGCGTCGGCGTCGTGCTGACGGACGCCGGCATATGCGACGCGGCCCAGCTCGAGGACCTGACCGGCATCCCCCTGTACTTCAGGCAGGCCGATACGGAGGAAAGGCTCCGCGAGGCCATTTCGGAGCTCTCGGCCTTGGGCGTCGGCACCTTCATAGGCGGCCTTACCCTGTGCAAGCGGTGCGACGACCTCGGCCTCAGGTACATCCATATCAAGTCCGGGGACGAGGCCATGGCCCGCGCCGTGAACGAGGCCGTGGCCGCCGCGCGTTCGCTCAACAGGGAGAGGACGAGGGCGAACCTCGTGGCGACCGTGCTGAACAACGCCGAGGACGTCATGTTCGCCCTGAACAAGGAGGGGGTGGTCATAGCCGCCAATACCAGGGCGTCGACGCTCTTCTGCCCGGGCGATCGGCTGCCGATGGAGGGGCGGCGCGTCTTCGACCTGCATCCGGAGGGCGAATGGGAGCTGGCGGTCGCCGCTCAACCGGAGTCGGAAGTGCTCCGTACCATACGCGGGCAGCTTATGCTGGTCAAGACGGCCCCCATCACCGTCGACCGGGAGAGCGTAGGCGTGCTCGTGACGTGCAAGAACGTAGAGGCTCTCCGGGAGACGGAGCAGAAGATACGCAAGGAGCTCAGCAAGAAGGGCCTCGTGGCCCATTACCGATTCGAGAACATACTCAGCGCCAACGCGGCTATGAGGAAGCTTATCGCGGACGCCCTGAAGTACAGCCGTTACGATTCCAGCGTCTTCATAGTCGGGGAGACCGGGACCGGCAAGGAGCTTTTCGCCCAGAGCATACATAGCGCCAGCAGGCGCAGCTCCCATCCCTTCGTCGCGGTCAACTGCGCGGCCCTTCCCGAGCAGCTGCTCGAGAGCGAGCTGTTCGGATACGCGGAGGGATCGTTCTCGGGCGCGGTCAAGGGCGGCCGGATCGGCTTGTTCGAGCTGGCGCATAAGGGCACCATCTTCCTGGACGAGATAGGCGAGATGCCGTTGAGCCTTCAGTCCAAGATCCTTCGCGTGCTGCAGGAGCGCGAGATCCGGAAGATAGGCGGTGACGCGATCGTGCCCGTGGACGTCCGCATAGTCTCCGCTACCAATATCGAGATCCTCGAGCGCGTCAGGAACGGCTCGTTCCGGGAGGACCTCTATTATCGGATCAACCTGCTCAATCTCCGGATCCCGCCGCTCAGGGATCGGCCCGAGGATATCGACCTGATCTTCAGGCATTTCGTCGAGAAGTACTCCGCCGAGACCGGTAAGCCGGCGCCGCGCATCGAGCCGGGGGTGAGCGAGGCGATGCGGGGCTATCCGTGGATGGGCAATATCCGGGAGCTGCGCAATTTCAGCGAGCGCCTCGTGATACTAAACGAATCCGGCGTGATCGACCGCCGCGAGGTGGATGCCCAGTACGCCCTCGACGAGCGCTCCGGCTCGTGCGACGATCGGAGCCCCGGTTCCCCGGGCGCCTCGCGTCGCGCGGAATGCGAGGCCTCGCTGTCGGATCGTATGCGAGAGAGCGGCTTGGACAGGAACAAATTCGCCGAATCCTTAGGGATGAGCCGCACGACGCTGTGGCGTAAGCTGAAGGAGGAGGCGCGGCTAAAGCGATAGGCTTTTCCGCGACTCTAGCTCAGCGTCAGATCCCGTGTTTCAAAATATGCAACACGTGAAACAAATGTTTTATCCGTGAAACAGTATTGAAACATGGCGACAGGACAGTACTAGCATTCGGAGTTCCTCGGATTACCTATCCTGCGATAAGTCTATATCCCTAATATACATATAATTTATTTTCACAAAGGAGGTAATTTGGCACAATTGATGCAATATGGATTATTAGTTCGTGGATTACTTATAACGATGGAGTTTAAATAAGATGGTACAGAAACCCATAATCGGAATGCTCCTCGGAGACGCTACCGGGGTCGGTCCCGAGCTGATGGCGCGGCTCGCCTCCTCGCGGTTCTTCGACGACTACTGCCGGCCTGTCATCATCGGCGACGCCCGCGTCTTCGAGTCGGGCATGAGGATAATCGGTAAGGACGTCGGATACCAGACTATCTCCGACGTCTCCGAGGCGACCTGGAACGAAGGCATACCGGTACTGGACCAGCGTAACCTCGATCCGGCCACGGATTTCGAGATAGGCAAGATAAGCGTGAAGAGCGGAGCGGCCTGCGTGGCTATGCTGGAAGTGGCGGCGCGGCTGTATACCAAAGGCGCGATCCACGGATTCTGCTTCGCGCCGTTCAATAAAGCGGCTATGAAGCTTGGCGGCTGCGCCTTCGAGAGCGAGCACCACCTGCTAGCGAGCCTCTTCGGCCATACCGGCCCGTTCGGCGAGATCAACGTGCTGGGCAACCTCTGGACGACCCGGACCACGAGCCATATTCCCATCAAGGACGTCAGCGCCAACCTGACGGCGAGGACGATCGACCGCGCCATCCGCCTGGCGGACAGCTCGCTCCGCAGCTCGGGGATCGCCAGGCCCCGCCTGGCCCTGGCCGCCCTGAACCCGCACGCCGGAGAGAACGGGCTATGCGGTCGGGAGGAGCTCGACGTAATAATCCCCGCCATCGAGCAGGCGAGGGCGGCGGGCATCGACGTCAGCGGCCCCTTCCCCTCGGATATCCTCTTCATCAAGGCTTTCGCCGGCGACTTCGACGGGGTCGTGACCATGTACCACGACCAGGGCCAGATAGCGCTCAAGCTCAAGGGCTTCGACGAGGGCATAACCATAGCCGGCGGCCTGGAGGCGCCGATAGCCACCTGCGCCCACGGGACGGCGTACGACATCGCGGGCAAGGGGATAGCCAAGACGGCGGCGCTGGAGAACGCGGTGAGGATGACGAGCCGCATGGCGGCCCATAAGGCCGCCGCCGAAGGAGTAGAATAATGGATCGAAAGCGATCGCCCGCGCCGTTCGGCGTCAATCAGGTAATCCCGATAGCGGCCGCGGCCATGGCCGGGGTGTTCATCTGGCTGGGCCTCGGCCGCTACGGCTTCTGGCACGAGGACAAGGGCCCCCTGCCTGGATTCTTCCCCGTCGTTATCGCGACGGCGATGCTGATCTTCAGCGCCTTCGCCTTCTTCGCCTCGTTCAAGGAGGCGGCCCCGTCCTGGCCGCGAGCCAACTGGTACGTGGTGCTGAGCGTGGCCCTGATCATAGGGGCTACCTTCCTTCTGGGCCTCATACCGAGCATCGCGATCTACCTCCTCGTATGGCTGAGGCTCTACGAGAGGTGCTCGTGGCGGGCCACGCTCGTAACGTTCGGCGTGGTCATGGCCATCGTGGTCGGCTGCTTCGTCCTGTGGCTCGGAGTTCCCTTCCCTAAGGGAATCATCTTCGAATTAATCTTCCGATAGAGGGCGCCTCGATGGAAAACATACAGCTATTGATGCACGGCTTCGCCGTGCTGTTCACGGTCCAGAACGTAGGCGCGATGGCGCTCGGCGCGGTGCTGGGGCTGATAGTCGGCGCTATGCCCGGCATCGGCTCGCTGGCCGGGGTCGCGCTCCTGCTACCCCTCACCTATCGGTTCAACCCGACGACGGCCATCATCATGCTCGGCGCCCTGTACTACGCCAACATGTACGGCGGCGCGTTCAGCGCCATCCTCCTCAATATCCCCGGGGACAGCCCCGCGGTGATGACGGCGCTCGACGGGTACCCCATGGCTACCGTGAGGAAGCGGCCCGGCCAGGCCTTGCTCACCTCCAATATATCCTCGTTCATAGGCGGGCTGGTGGGCATGGTCATCCTCACCTTTACCGGGCCCGCGCTCGCCAACTTCGGCCTCAGGTTCGGCCCCGTGGAGATGACGGCCCTCCTGCTCGTCGCCATGACCTCCATAGGCTGGCTAGTCGGCGAGAACCCGACCAAGGGCCTGCTCCTGACCGCGTTCGGCATCCTCCTCGCCTGCGTAGGCATGGATACGCTATCCGGTAGCCCGCGCTACGAATTCGGCAATATCTACCTGCTAGGCGGCATAAGCTTCACCCCGTTCGTCATAGGCATCGTGGGCTTCGCCCAGGTCATAAAGCTGATGGAGGAGAGGAGCCTGCAGGTCAAGGCCGCCGCCGACAAGCTTACGCTCCGGGGTAGCATGGTGACGCGCCACGACCTCAAGCGGCTCCTGCCGCCGGCGCTCCGTTCCGGCGTCCTGGGCACCTTCGTCGGAGTCCTCCCCGGCGCCGGCGCGACGACGGCCTCGTTCATGGGCTATGCGGCCCAGAAATCCTTCAAGAGCGAGGAGCCGCTCGGCTCGGGCGCCATCGAGGGGATAGCTGCCTGCGAGTCGGCTAATAACGCGGCGGCCGCGGGGGCTTTCGCGCCTCTCCTGGCCCTCGGCATCCCCGGGTCGGGCACGGGGGCGGTGCTGCTCGGCGGCCTCATGATGTGGGGACTGAACCCGGGGCCGCTCTTGTTCGTCAACGAGCCGGACTTCGCCTGGGGGCTCATCGCGTCGCTGTTCCTGGCTAACCTCGTTACCCTGCTGATCGCGTGGGGCGTCATTCCCTTCCTCATCAAGATACTGTCCGTCCCGACTCGCCTCCTCATCCCGTGCATCACGGTCATATGCGTCGTAGGCTCGTACAGTACGAGCAACTCCATGTACGGGGTCGTCGTGATGTTCCTCTCGGGGATAGTAGGATACGTCCTGCAGAAGGCCCGCTACTCTACCGCTCCCGTGCTGCTCGCCTTCGTGCTGGCCCCGATGCTCGAGTCCAATATGAGGAAGAGCTTCATCATCTCCAGGGGAAGCCTGGGCATCTTCTTCGAGAAACCCATCTCTCTGACGCTGCTCGTCGTCCTGTCCGCCATCGTCCTGTTCACCGCCGCGCGGCCCCTGCTGGTAAGGGCGGGGCTCCTGAAGAGCAAGGGCGCCGGTCAATAGTCCCTGCACGCGGGCCTGGCTCCGCGGAAGAATATAGTATTTAGAGGAGCAAGACATGAAGAAGACTTCTGCGTTCGTCGTTCTGCCGCTGGTGCTCGCCATCGCCAGCCCGCTATTCGCCAACGGGACCAAGGAAGCCGCGGACTCCGCCTTCAAGCCGTCCAAGGACATCGAGTGGTTCGTCTCCTCCAGCCCCGGAGGCGGTAGCGACATCTATACCCGCATGATAAGCGACATCATGACCCGCGGCGACCTTTCCGGCGGCCAGAGCTTCCTCGTCGCCAATAAGACCGACGGCGGCGGCGAGGTCGTGCGCCTACAGGTAAGCCGCGTCGCCGCGGGCGCCCAGGCCGACCACACCCTGCTTACCTTCAACTCGGGCGACCTCATGCCGATGGTCAAGAACACCGCCAATCGCCTCGAGAATTTCACGCCGATAGCCCTGATGGCCGTGGATAAGCAGCTCCTGTACATAGGCGAGATGTCGAAGTATAAGAGCTTCGCCGAGATCATAGCCGCGGTGAAGGGCGGGGCTAAAGTAGTCATCGCCGGTTCCAAGGGCGACGATGTCGCCACCTACGAGCTGCTCGTGAAGGAGCTCGGGTTCACCCAGTCCCAGATCGCGTACATCACCAACGACGCCACCTCCGGGGCTATCACCTCAATCCTCGGCGGCCACGTCGACCTGGTGATCTCCAAGCCGGCTGCGGCCGACCAGTACGTGGTCGCGGGCAAGCTGACGCCGGTGCTGGCGCTCTCGAAGACCCGCTTCACCGGGAACCTCGCCGGCGCCCCGAGGCTGAGCGAGCTCGGAGCCTACAAGGACGTCGAGTTCCCCGTATGGCGCGGCGTCGTCGCCCCGAAGAGCATGAGCCCCGCCGCCGTAGCCTACTGGAGCAGGGCGCTCAAGGAGGTCTCGGAATCCGCCGCGTGGCAGAGCGACTATATCGGTAAATTCAAGCTGCAGCCGGCCTACATGACGAGCTCCGAGACCGCCGCCTTCATGGCCGAATTCCAGGCCACCTACCTGAAATCCATAGGCAAGTAACTATTATCGGGGCGCGGGAGCCGCGAAGAAGGCGCCGGAGCCGGCGCTTGCCCGCGCGGCCCCGGGCCCGTAACCAGGGGCGCCCGCCGAGGCGCCCTCCTCGGCGCCCCCCGCGGCGCCTCGGCGACTAAAGGGAGAGAACCACGTGCCTAGGCGGGTAGCCTTGATCCATACCGTGAGGAGCGTCCTCGATACCTTCGAGCCTAGCCTCCGCGCGGCCGCCGGGGGAGAGCTCCTGGTGCATAACATACTCGACGACTTCCTGGCCAGCGATCCGGCCG
>JAHIWG010000091.1 GCA_018816345.1 Spirochaetota bacterium
CCGCTGGTTCGCCGCGCACCCGGCGGAGAGGGCGGCGTTCAGGGCCGTTTCCGCGAGGCTCGGCAGGCAGAGGCGCGGCGACGTGGCCTGCGAGCTGTGGGGCGCGCCGGGGACCGACTATATGAGGTTCAAGCCCTGGTTCGACGCCTGGTCGATAGCCTCGGCTCTCGCGGTCGCCGCGTCCATAGCCTTCGGCTTCTACCCCGTCTTCGTCGTCATCGGCGCGGCTCTCGTAAACCTGGTCGCGTTCACGAGGACTAATCCCTATATCGGGGCCCACGCCGACTCGATACGGTACCTGGGACGCATGCTATCGGCCCTCCGCGCGGCCGCGCACGCCCTTCCCGTCGCTACGGGCGTCCCCGAGCTGGATTCCCTGCCTCGGCTCGCGGCCGTCGTCGGGCGCATCCCCGTCCGCAAGGCGCTATTCGGCTCGAGCGGCTCGGGAATCTCCCTGGCGGGGATGTCGGGAGACCTCGTCGGCATGGTCGTCGACTATTACCGCATCTTCCTCCTCGGCGAGTTGCGGGCCTATTTCTCCTTCTACTCGGCCTTCGTCAGGCATCGGGACGACATCGCCGCCGTCTACGAGACGCTCGGAGCCCTGGACGCGGGCGCGGCGATAGCCGAGCTCCTGGCCGAGGGCGGGCCGGCCCGCGCCGCCGTAGTGGGAGAGGGCCTGGAGGGCGTCGCCGTCTCCGGCATGGTGCACCCCCTGGTAGACGGATGCGTGCCCGTCTCGTTCCGGGCCGATAGGGGCATCATAATCACGGGGACGAATATGTCGGGCAAGACGACCTTCCTGCGCTCGCTCGGTCTGAACATGGCTTTCGCGGGGACGCTAGGGTTCGCCTTCGCCGAGTCGTTCGAGGCGCATCCGTTCCGCGTCGTCTCGTCGGTAGAGATCGACGACGACCTGATGGCGGGGAAGAGCCGATACCTCGCCGAGGCGGAACGCTTGCTGTTCATCATAAAGGCGTGCGCCGCGGGCCACGTCCTGGCCCTCGTCGACGAGATACTGTCGGGCACGAACAGCGCCGACCGTATCGCCGCGTCCATCGATATCCTGGGGCACCTGGCCGGGAGCGGTTCCCTCGTCGTCGCGGCGACGCACGACCTCGAGATCGCCGAGGCGACGGTCGGGAGCTACGACGCCTTCCATTTCTCCGAGCGCCTCGACTCAGGGGACTTCAGCTTCGACTACGAGCTCAAGCCGGGCGTCGTCGACAGGCGAAACGCACTGCTCATACTGAGGCGGCTGGGTTTCGGGGAGTTCGTCCGGGGCTAGGTCAGGAGTCCTTCGCCTGGGCGAGGAGCTCTCGCGCCAGCCGGCACGCGCCGGCCTGGGCGTCGCCCTCCGGCTCGACGAGCTCCAGCTCGGGAAGCTCCGCCGCTATCCTCGCGCCTACTGCCGCCCTGAGCGCCCGGTTCTTCTCGAGGAGCCCGCCGTAGAGGGCTATCCGCTTCCGCGTTACCCGCTCCCCGAGCCGCCTCGCGACCGACGACGCGAGCGCGGCAAGCTCGCCGGCCGCCGCGTCCATCACCGATCGCGCCAGCTCGTCGCCGCGCTCCGCGGCCAGGGCCACCTTCGGGGCGAACGAGGCGATCCTCGCCTTGCTGAAATTCCCGTACGTGAACGGTATGAGGGCCTGAGCGTCGGGCAGGCCGAAGAACGCGACGGCCTCGTCGAGTAGCCCCGTAGGCGCGTCCCGGCCCTCCATCGAGCGTATGCCGCGCTTCACCGACTCGAAGGCTATCCAGAAGGCCGAGCCCTCGTCGCCTAGGAAATGCCCCCATCCGCCGGAGCGCACGTAGTCGCCCGCCCTCGTCCTACCGAGGGCTATGGAGCCGGTACCCGCGATGAGGAGGTATCCCTCGATGTCCCCGAGGGCGCCGACGAGGGCCGGCTCCGCGTCGTTGCCGGCGGCGAAGGCCGGCTCCAGGTCGGCTCGGCCGGAAGCCGAGCGGAAGGCGGCGAGGAGGGCCTCGGCTATGGAGCGCCGGAATTTGGGAATGTCGACGCCGGCCGAGCCTATGAAGCCCGCCCGGCACCCCCGCGGATCGAGGCCGCTGGAGAGAGCTCCGGACACGAGCCGCCCTAGAACCGCCAGGACCGCGCCCGCGTCGTTGGAGTGGGGGTTGGTGCTCCCGTCGGAGCCGGTATAGAGAGCTTCGCCGCTAAGCGACTCCGCGCGGATACGGGAGCTGGTCCCTCCGCCGTCTATGCCGAATATCCATTCCGTCACGGTAGGTAGAGCGCTCCCGCGCTGACGGCGCGCTCGGCGCCGGTGGCCTCGGGCTCGGTGTTAGGGAGCCCGAGTAGGCGGCAAAGCCCGAATAGCCCGAAGGCCATGGCTTCCTTATAGTCTATGGATAGGCCCGCCTCGTCCGCGTCGGCCACGGCGCACTCGGGCAGCGCCTCTCGCAGGTCGGCCATGATATGGGGGTTCCTGGCGCCGCCGCCGGAGACGACGACCGTCCTGGGCATCGACGGGAGGAACTCCCTGTAGGCGGCGGCGGTGGAGGCGGCGGCGAAGGCTTCCGCGGTCCTGACGAGGTCGGCGAAGAGCGCTTCCTTCTCGGAGCCCGCGTACAGGCTGTTGACGAGCGGCGCGAGGCGGGAGGCGTAGAAGGCCGAGCCGAATTCCTCCCGGCCCGAGCTCTTGGGCGGGCGCTTGGAGAAGAACGCGTGCGTCATCCACGGGTCGAGGAGGTCGCGCCGTATCCTTCCCCTCGCGCCGACGGCGCCGTCCCTGTCGAAGCGCTCGAGGCCGCCCGACATCTCGGAGACGAGGCGGTCCGCGATCATGTTGGCGGGGCCGGTGTCGAAGGCGACGATAGGCCCCGACTCCGGGACGTAGCATACGTTCCCGATACCTCCGTAGTTCTGGAAGGCGACGGGCTTCTCGAACCGCGCGGAGGCTATCCTGTCGAAGAACGGGACGAGGGGCGCGCCCGTGCCTCCCGCCGCTATGTCGCTCGGCCTGAAGTCGCTGGCGGTGACGACGCCCGTCCTCGCGGCGATGACCGCGCCCGAGCCTATCTGGAGGCTCGCCCGCCGCGCGCTTCCCGGCGCGCCGGCGACGTGCCGGATCGTCTGCCCGTGCGAGCCGATGACGGCGACGTCGGCCGGCCCGACGCCTCCCTCCCTCATGACCGCGAGCGCGGCCTCGGCGAAGGCCTCGCCCAGCTCCATGTCGAGCAGGGCCATCCTGTCCAGCGAGCCGGCCCCGTCCTCGAAGAGCGAGAATATCTCGGCGCGGATGCCGTCCGGGAGGGGAAGGCCTACGGCGGCGAGCAGCCTGGCGTCGACGCGGCCGTCGTCGCCTACGCCGTGCTCGGAGAGGGCGGCGTCTATCCCGTCGACGCTCGTGCCCGACATCAGCCCGACGGAGAGGTACCTAGCGGCCACGGTCCCGGTCCCTTCCCGCGTTGAAGGCCTCCACGGCCTTGGACAGGTGCCCGTCGTTGGCGGCGACCAGGGCCTCGGCGCTCGAGGCGTCTATGCCCAGGAGGACCATGACGATGGCGATCTTGGGCTTCTTGCCCGACGCGGCGAAGGCCCTCTCCGCGGTCTCCCTGTCGCATTCCGCGGCGCGCATGATGAGGTTCTTGGACCGCTCGACGAGCTTCTTGTTGACCGGGGTCAGGTCTATCATCAGGTTGCGGTAGACCTTGCCGAGGCGTATCATCGCCGCGGTGGTTATCATGTTGAGCACGAGCTTCTGCGCCGTGCCGGATTTCATGCGCGTGGAGCCGGTGACTACCTCGGGGCCGACGTCGACGAATACGCGATGGTCGGCCAGCTCGAAGGTTCCCGAGTTGGGGTTGCAGGAGATGGCGCCCACCGCCGCGCCTAGCTCCCTGGCCTTCCTCATGGCGCCGAGCACGTACGGCGCATGCCCGGAGGCGGTGATGCCGACGAGCACGTCGTTCCCCGAGAAGCCTATGGCCTCTATGTCCTTGACGCCCATGTCTTCCTTGTCCTCTGCGGACTCGATCGACTTGACGAGAGCCTCGCGGCCCCCGGCTATCAGGCCCTGGACCATCGAGGGGGGCGTCCCGTAGGTAGGCGGGCATTCCGAGGCGTCAAGTACCCCGAGCCGCCCCGAGGTCCCGGCCCCGACGTAGACGAGCTTGCCGCCCTTCTTGAAGGACGCGACCACCGCGTCGACGAGGCCGGCGATGTCGGCTATCGACTTCTCCACCGCGAAGGCGACTTTCTTGTCCTCGGTGTTGATGATCTCGAGGATCTCGACGGTGCTCTTCGAGTCGATGTCCGCGCTCGCCGGGTTCTCGCGCTCGGTCGTGAGGCTCGTTAGGTCTATCGTAAAGGCCGCCCTATCTCCGCGCTCATGGCTTCGTACCGTTTCCATACTTTAAATCCTATCTTTCCGTAAAAATCTATTAGGTCCGTCCAATCGATGACCATGATCCCGACGCCCCTCGACCGGAGCTCGTCGACGCAACGCTGTAGCAGCCCGAGACCTATCCCCGCCCCGCGCCTGGACGCGTCGACGCCGATGGGGCCGAGCCCGCCGGGTGCCTCGCCCATGATGCCCCTCCAGTAGACGCCGGGGCCTAGCACGGGGCTCGAGCCGTCGTAGACGCGGGAGAAGCCGACGACGGCGCCGTCCTCCGAGTCGACGGCGAGGAACAGGTCGGAGGGCCTCATCCCGGCGTCCAGCGCCTCCTCTATCTCCTGGGCCCACCGGCCGGGGAAGTTCCCGCGCATGAAGGCGACGACGGCCTCCCGTTCCCCGGGGCGGTACGGCCTGAACGTGTAGCGGGGGTCGACGCGGGAGCGTCGGCCGTCGACCGGGCGGCCCCCCCCCGCGGAGAGGTCCGAGACGAGGTCGTATTCCGCGCCCTCGTCCCGGAAGCCGCGCGCCCGTAGGAAGGCCCCGAGGGCGTCGTATCCCTCGCCCGCCTCGACGGGCCTGCCCGGGAGCAGGTGGTAATGGTCGCTTCCTACCCTTATCCTCGCGGCGCCGGTCGACGCCAGCCAGGCCCCGGCCTCGTCAGCCAGAGCCGTCCCGAGCCCCCGCCTCCGCCGCGCGGGCGCGACCGCCAGGAAGGAGATGTAGCCGACGGGCGGCGTCTCTCCCGAGGCCCCGGGCCTGGCCGCCCGCTTCGCGAGGATGGCGGCGGCCAGCGAGCCGTCAGGCTCGGCGAAGGCGAGGCAACGCCTCGGGTCGGTATCCATGGTAAGCTGCTGCGTCAGGAGCCTTCGGTCCAGGGGGAACTCGCGTCCGGCGGAGGCGTTCCATAGGGACGCCAAGTCGTCGGCCCGGGCCAGAGCGTCTATAAGGATAGGTTTCGGCTCCATGGCTACGGCTTCTCCGACGGTTTTATATCCTGCTCGTGCACCGCCTTGAGGCTCCGCTCGAGCCTCGGGATCGATAGCTCTATGCTCCGGCAGATTACGGTGGCGTACAGGATGTCTACCATGACCAGCTGCGTCGCCCTGGAGAGGGACGCGCTCGTGCGCAGGAGGGGCTCCGTGGCCGGCACGTTGAGGACTATATCGGCGAGCTTCGACAGGGTGCTCTGCCCGACGCTCGTGATGCCGATGAGCCTGGCGCCGGAGCGCTTCGCCTCCTCGGCTATCGTCATGGTATGGCTCGACTTCCCCGAGTAGGAGATGGCGATCGCGGCGTCGGCCTCGGTCAAGCCGCAGGCGACGCTGATCTGCACGTCCGCGTCGAACGCGAACGAGCAGGGGATGCCTATCCGCGACAGCTTCTGGTACAGGTCGTAGGCGACGTTCGCCGACGCGCCGACGCCGAATATGGCTATCGACCTCGCGGCCAGTATCGTGGCGGCGGCTTCCTCCACGGAACCCGTATTAAGCAGGGTCAGGACGCGCTCTATGGCGTCCGTCGTCCTCGATACTATCGTCTTGGCTATGACCTCGACCGACTGGCTCGAGTCGAGCTCGAAGGCGGGGGGCGGTTCCTCCGCCTCGGGGTCGGGCGTAGCGTAGAGGTCCCTCGTGAGGAGTATCTGCAGCTCCCTGTAGCCGGAAAGCCCGGCGCGCTTGCATAGCCGTATGACGGCGGGCGGGTTGGTGTCCGCCTGCCTGGCCAGCTCGGCTATCGTGCAGAACACGGCCGTCTTGGGATTGAGGATGAGGTATTCCGCTATCTTCCTCTCGGATTCAGTGCACGAATCGACGATCTCGCGTAATAGCGCTACTCCGCTCGTCATACCGCTGTCCGTCCTCTCGATTTATTGGATGCTGAACCACGACGTATATGATATAGTGTAGCATGTTTTTTCGAGGCGTGGAATATAATTTCTAATAATATTAGTTTTCGGTAAAATATTGTTGCGGAGCGTCCTAAAATGCGCGATACTCGGCCTATGAACATAGCGACCGTCTCGGAACTTACACTGGACCAGAAGATCGGCCAGATGCTCCTCGTCGGGTACCCCGCGGGAGACGCCGGAATCGACGCGCTCCGCCGCGTCGTGGAACGGCGCCCGATGGGCAATCTTATACTTTTTTCCCGCAACATGGGTAGCCCGGAGTATCTATACGATAGGCTCGCCGGGTTGCGGTCTATGATATCCGAGCGCTCCGGCGTCGAGCCCCTCGTCTCGCTCGACCAGGAAGGCGGCATCGTCGCCAGGATCAGGGCCGGATTCACGCCTATGCCGGGGGCCATGGCCATGGCCGCGGCCGTCGCGGGGGGCGGGGCGAGCCTCTCCGACGTCGAGGACATGGTCGCCGCGGCCGCGGCCGAGCTCAAGGCCGTCGGCTTCGACTGGAACCTCGCTCCCGTCGCCGACGTGAACGTTAACCGGGAGAATCCCGTCATAGGCGTGCGCAGCTTCGGCGAGGATCCCCTCGCGGTGGCCGACCTCGTCGCGGCGTACGCCCGCGGGCTGGCCCGCGCCGGGCTCGCGGCTACCGCGAAGCACTTCCCCGGCCACGGCGACACTAACGTCGACTCGCACCTGGGCCTGCCCAGCGTAGGCGCCGACCTAGCGAGGCTGGAGGCCGTGGAGCTCGCGCCGTTCAAGCGGCTCATAGCCGAGGGCGTCGCGTCGATCATGTCTGCCCACGTGCTCTTCCCGGCCGTCGAGCCCGACCCTATACCGGCGACGCTGTCGCGCCGCGTCCTCACCGGCCTCCTCCGGGGCGGGCTCGGGTACGACGGCCTGATCGTCACCGACTGCCTCGAGATGAAGGCGATCGACGGGCGGTACGACCACGCCGCCATCCGCGCCGTGATCGCGGGCGCCGACGTCGTCTGCGTCAGCCATACCGCGTCGCTGCAGGAAGCCGCCTTCGACGAGATCAAGGCCGCGGTGCTCGACGGGACCATCCCCGAGTCGCGTATCGACGAGTCGGTCGCCCGCGTCCTGGCGGTCAAGTCCAGGGTCCGGGCAGTACGGGCTCCCGCGCTCAAGGCGGACGCCCTGGCGAGCCTCCTGTCCCCGGACGCCGCGGCCCTCGCCCGCAGGATGTCCGAGGCCTCGATGAGCATCCTCGGCGGAAGCCTCCCCTCCGCGGCGGGGGGCGGGCTCTACGTCGACCTGAGGCCGGAGCTGCAGACCGGGGCCGAGGGCGCTGACGGAGTCGTGCTCGCGTCGCCTACCATGGCCGCCTCCCTCGCCGCGGCCGGGTCCTCCCTCGAGGTGGTGGAGGCGACCGTCGATCCCGACGAGGAGGCCATCGCGCGGGCCGTCGCCGGAGTCGGCTCGGGGCCCGTATTCATAGGGATTTATTCCATGCAGAGGCACCCCGCGCAGGAAACGCTCGTGCGGCGCGTGGCCGCGGCCTGCGCCGAGAAAGGCGCGCCCCTTGCTTTCGTATCGATGAGGGACCCCTACGACGCCGCCGGGCTGGCGCGACTCGGCTTAGGGGGTAGTGCCGTCCTGTGCGCGTATGAGTATACTAGCCTATCGGCCTCGGCCGTGGCTCGAGTCCTCTCGGGAGCCGTAGCGGCGACCGGCTCGTGCCCGGTCGGGGCGATATAAGCATACTCTCGCGGAGGTACGATACGTCGCAAGTCTGCGTCCATAACGCCACCCTGCTCGCCGGTTACGCCCGGATGGAGCGCTGCGCCGTCCTCGTGGAGGACGGCCGCATAGCCGACGTCTTCTCGGAGAAGCGATTCGCCCAGAAACGCTTCCGTTCCGACGCCCGCGTCTTCGACGCCAACGGAGCCTACGTCGCTCCCGGCTTCATCGATACGCACATACACGGCTTCGCGGGCTTCGGCACCGAGGACATGTCGGTCGACGCGATAGTCGCGATGTCCGACCGCCTCGGCTCCTACGGCGTAACGGCTTTCTGCCCTACTATCTATCCCATGGACCTCGCGGACATGGAGAAGTCTATAGAGGCCTGCGTAGCGGCGATGGGCAAGGAAACCGGCGCCCGCGTCATGGGCGTCCACCTCGAGGGCCCCTTCGTGTCGATGGCGAGGCTAGGCGTGCAGAAGTCGGAGTACGTGCGCCCCGTGGACATAGAGGTGATGGAGCGGCTCTACCGCGCCGGGCATGGGCATATCACCAATATGACCGTGGCGCCGGAGCTCAAGGGCATGCGCGAGCTGGCCCTGTACTGCCTCTCCAGGAACATAGTCCTGCAGGCCGGCCATACCGACGCGACCTACGAGAACATGATGGAGGGCATGCAGGCCGGCATACTCCACTCCACGCACTTCTTCAACGCGATGAGCCGCCTCCACCACCGCGACCCGGGCGC
>JAHIWG010000092.1 GCA_018816345.1 Spirochaetota bacterium
CGTGCTTGCCCGCCCTGCCGGTGCGGCCGGCGCGGTGCATGTAGATCGTGGGCTCCTCGGGCAGGTCGAAGCTGATGACGTGGGAGACGTCGGGCAGGTCGAGCCCACGGGCGCCGAGGTCGGTGGTTATGAGCCATCTAGCGGCGCCGCTCGAGAACTCCGTAAGGGCGTTCCTGCGCTCGGAGCCGTCCTTGTCGGACTTGAGCACGACGGCGGGGAAGCCGAGGTAGTCGAGGCGCTTCTGTATCGTGAATATCGCGGCGTTCGACGAGGCGAAGAGCAGGCAGCGCTCGGGCTTAACGGCCGACTCGAAGCGCCTTAGGAATTCGAGCTTCGATCGGGAGGCGGAGTGGAAGCACCAATGCTCTATGGTGGTACGCAGGGCCTCGGACGGGTCGATGATCAGCTTGAGAGCGTCCCTGAACCAGGCGGACGAGCGCTCCACGGTACGGTTGGGCAGGGAGGCGGAGACCAGGACCCTGCTGCAGCCTTCGGGCAGCGCCGAGAGCAGCTCCGTCGTGATGTCTATGGCCTCGTTCTCGAAGAGCCTGTCCGCCTCGTCGAGCACGGCCCATAGGCAGGCCGAAAGCTCTATGTGCCCGGCCAGCGCGAGGTCGCGGATGCGCCCGGCCGACCCGACGATCACGTGCGGCTTGTCGGCTAGCCTATCGAGCTGGCGCTTCAGGGGTATCGATCCGAGAGCGGAGGCTACCCTGACGCCGAGCCCCGCCGCCTCCGCGAGCCGTACCGTCTCCCGCTCGATCTGGGCGGCCAGGTCGTGCGTCGGCGTGACGACAATCGCCTGCACGGTCCTCGCGCCGGCGTCTATCGCCGAGAGGATGGGCGCCAAGTACGCGAACGTCTTTCCCGTGCCGGTGGCGGAGCTCACGTAGGCGTCGCGCTTCTGGATGATAGCCGGTATGGCTAGACTCTGTATTTCGGTGGGGGCCTCAAACCCTAGCGAGGCGAATGCCTTTGCTACGGCGTCGCTTAGCCCGAGGTCCATGAATTCTCGCATCATTGTATCTTCGCACGAAAGTGCGTCCCTGGGCAAGTGTCGCGTGACGAATAGCGGCCCGCGGCCTCGGACTCGCCCGCGATTGCCAAATAGGACGTTTTTTCCGTATAGTACCGTACGATGAACCTAGAAGCCTTTATCCTCGGTTGCGGCGGGATGATGCCGCTGCCGCATAGACACTTGACGAGCGTCCTCCTGCGCCGCGAGGGGGACTTGTTCCTCTTCGACGCGGGCGAGGGTACGCAGGTAGCCCTCAGGAGGCTCAACCTCCGCTGGAAGAAGATCAACGCGATATTCATCTCGCATACGCACGCGGATCACGTGACCGGGCTGCCTGGCTTGCTCATGCTGTCCAGCCAGGTGGACCGCGACGAGCCGCTCTATATATACGGCCCGCCTAGGATAGCGGAATACGTCGAGACGAGCCGCCGAGTGCTGGACATGTATATCAACTACGAGATAATCGTCAAGGAGATCCAGGCGCCGGCGATATGCTACGAGGGCGACGGCTTCAGGGTACGGGCCTTCCCGTTGCGCCATACCAAGACCTGCTACGGCTACGCGTTCGAGGAGGATCCCCGCCCGGGCGCGTTCCACCCGGAGAGGGCCGTGGAGCGGGGCGTGCCCAGGGGGCCGCTCTGGTCGAGGCTGCAGGCCGGGGAGACGGTCGAAGGCTCGGGCGGGAGCGTCGTGAGGCCTGAGGACGTGATGGGCGCGGCCAGGACCGGACGGAAATTCAGCTTCGTGACCGACTCGCTATACTTCCCCGAGATAGCCCCCGAGGTTAAGGGCTCGGACCTGTTCGTCTGCGAGGGGATGTTCGAGCGCGAGCTGCTACCGAGCGCGGTCGAGAAGAAGCATATGGCGGCCTTCCAGGCCGCGACCATCGCCAGGGACGCCGGCGAGGTCAAGAAGCTGGCCCTGATACACTACAGCCCTCGATACGCCGAGCAGGAGCTCCGCGTGCTACTCGACGAGGCCAAGGCCGTCTTCCCCGAGACGGTCCTCTCGAAGGATCGCATGCGCTTCTCCATCGACTACGTGGACTAGCGGCCCGGCCTGAGGCCGCGGAAAATGGCCCGTAACCGGGCGGCGCCTCCGGTTGTTTGTGGCCAGTATTATCTCGGAGGCTCGCATGATAGAAGTATCGGGGCTCGCGAAGCGCTACGGCGAATTCGAGGCCGTGCGCGGAGTAAGCTTTACCGTAGGATCGGGAAGGGTCGTCGGCCTGCTGGGGCCTAACGGGGCGGGGAAGACGACGATCATGAAGGCGCTCACCGGCTACCACAGGGCGAGCGCGGGCACGGCCCTCCTCGACGGCAAGGACGTAGCGCTGGATCCGGTGGGGGTCAAGGCCGTCGTCGGGTACTTGCCGGAGGGCGTTCCCCTGTACCTGGACATGACGGTAGCGGAGTACCTAGGGTTCGTCGCCGACGCGAGGGGGCTCTCGGCTAGGTCGGGCAGGGCTCGGCGTAACGCCGCCATCGAGAAGGCCGTCGTCGCCTGCGGGCTCGGCGGCGTCTACGGCGTGCGGATGGAACGCCTCTCCAAGGGCTATAGGCAACGAGTCGGCCTGGCCCAGGCCATACTCCACGATCCCGCCATCCTGATCCTGGACGAGCCTACCACGGGCCTCGACCCCAATCAGATACTGGAGATCCGCGCCCTTATCCGTTCCCTGGGCTCGGAGAAGACGGTCATCCTATCTACCCACATCCTCCAGGAGGTCGAGGCGCTCTGCTCCGAGGTGCTCATCCTCAACGAGGGGACCATAGTCGCCCAGGGGAGCGCGGCGGAGATAGCCGCCGGCATGCAAGGCGAGGAACGCATCGAGTGCGCCCTAACGAACGCCGGCCCCGCGGCGTTGGAAAGCCTCCGCTCCCTGGCCGGAGTGCGCTCGGCGGAGCGGGCGGGCGCGACCGCGTCCCCCGCCAGGTTCATGATAATTGCCGGCCCGGGCGACGGCGACTCGGTCGCCGAGTCGGTATTCGACTGGGCCGTCGGATCCGGGGCTAAGCTCGTCGAGATGCGTCGGGAGCGTATGTCCATGGAGGATATATTCGTACGGCTCACGCGGGAGGACGCTGGCAAATGAACGGGACCTTCACCATAGCGAAGCGGGAGGTCTCGGCCTATTTCAACTCCCCCGTCGCGTATATCTTCATCGTCGCGTTCCTCCTCGTATGCGGGACGCTGTTCTTCTTCCTAGGAAACTTCTTCGCAGCCGGCCAGGCGACGATGCGAGGCTATTTCTCCCTCATGCCGTTCGTGTTATCGGTCCTCGCCCCGGCGCTGACGATGCGCCTCTGGGCCGAGGAACGCCGCCAGGGGACGTACGAGCTGCTCCTTACGATGCCGTTCAGCGAGGGCCAGCTGGTCGCTGGCAAGTACCTGGCGACCATGGCCGTCATCGGCGTCGCCCTGGCCGCGAGCCTGCCCGTTCCCCTGATGGCCTCCATGTTCGGCCGCTTCGACCCGGGCACCGTGCTCGCCGAATACCTCGGCGCCGCCATGGCGGCCTCGGCCGTCGTAGCCATCGGGCAGGCGATCTCCGGGACGTCGAAGAACCAGATCAGCGCCTTCATGTCCACGGTCCTGGTCCTATTGGCCTTGAGCCTGCTATCCCAGCTTACCGTCTGGATGGACCTGCCGGCGGCGCTCGCCGGGCTCGTCAATTGGCTGTCGCTATCGTACCACTTCGCGTCGTTCTCCCGCGGGGTCGTCGATACGCGCGACGTAGCGTACTTCGCAATCATAACGGTAGCCTGCCTCTACGCCACGACGCGGCTGCTCGCCGCCGGGAAGTGGAGGTAGGCGCGATGCACGATACCATCAGGAAGCGGGAACGGACGCTCATGGCGCTGGCGGCGGCGGCTATCGCGCTCTCGGCTATAGCGTCGACTATGTACTTCGCCCGCATCGACCTAACGTCGAGCCGGGCCTTCACGCTGTCCGAGGCGGCCCGGGGCCTGCACGACGAGATTCCCGAGAGCGTGCGCATAAGCTATTTCGTCTCCAAGAGCCTCGCCGACAGGCATCCCGGGCCCGGCGCCATAGAGGACCTCCTCCGGGAGCTCGAGGCCGCCAATAAGGGTAAGGTACGCGTCAGGGTAGTGGATCCGACTAAGGATTCAAGCGAGGCCGATCGCTTCGGCCTCGCCGCTCAGCAGATGCAGGTCGTGGAGAAGTCGGAGCAGCGCGTCGCCCTCGTCTATACGGGCATAGTCGTCGAGTACCTGGACCGGCACGAGAGCATACCCGCCATACTCTCCACCGAGACGCTCGAGTACGAGATTGTGAAGGCCGTGCGCTCGGTCGTCGGCGATATACACCTCGTAGCCGGGCTCCTCGTCGGCGACGAGGATAAGTCGGTCTCGGCCGACTACCAGACCCTCTCCTCGGTACTCGCGGGCGCCGGCTACGAGCCTCGGGAGATTCGCCGCGGCGCGGCCGTCGAGGACGACGTCAGCGTCCTTTTCGTGCTCGGCAACGCGGCCATGGACAGGTACGACGCGGCCTTCGTGGACGCGTACATAATGCGGGGAGGGAAGGCCTTCTTCGCGGTCAAGGGAGTGAACGTCGACCCGAACCGGGGCCTGGCCGCGGCCGCGGTCCCGGACGGAGGCTTGCTCTCGACCCTGTCGGCGTACGGCTTCGAGGTGAGGCGCAACCTCGTCCTCGACCAGTCGAACCTCACCGTGCCGTTCCAGACGCAGAGGCAGTCCGGGGGGCTCCAGATCCAGTACGTGCGATACCCTCACTGGGTAGCCGTGGACGCCGATTTCGTCGACGCCGACAGCCCCTTGACGGCGAGGTTCGCGGGCTTGGACCTCTATTGGCCTAGCGCCCTCGAGCTTAAGCCCGCGCCCGGGGCGAGCTATACGAAGCTCGCCTGGACTACGCCCAAGGCCTGGCTCCAGACCTCGCGTTTCGCCGCGGGGCCCGAGGACCAGGGCCTCTACGCGCTCGAGCGAACGGAGACGGGAGGCCAGTACCTCCTCGCGGCCTCCGCGACAGGCTCGTTCCCGAGCGCGTTCGCGGCGGGGGACAGGCCGTACAGGGACGGCGCCCCCGCGGCCCCAGCGCCCGCCGCCGTATCGCCGGAGACTCGCCTCGTCGTAGTCTCATCCGGAGATTTCCTCACCGACCTTATGAGGATGAGCGATTCCGGCTTCAACGCGTCGTTCGCGCTATCGGCCGCCGATTGGCTCAGCTCGCGCGACGACTTGATATCGATACGCTCCAGGGCGACGTCGGATACCCGGCTCAATAGGATCAAGGACGCGGGGCTTCGCGACTTCCTCGTCGCCCTGACGTACGCCGTGTGCCTAGGCCTGGTCCCGCTCGGGATCGTAGTCTACGCGCTCGCCCGCTCGGCCGGGCGGAATAGGCTGGAGAGAGAATCGCGGGCCGTATCGAAGGGAGGCGCGGCATGACGGACTATAATCGGCGTTTCAAGACCTTGCTCGCCCTCGACGCCTTCCTGGCGCTCGCGATAATCCTCGGGATAGCGCTGTCGCCACGATCCGCCGAGGCCCGATCCACGAGGCGCGACCTCCTGGCTGACGCCTCGGACGTCAGCGCCATCAGGATAGAGGGGCCGGAGGTCGTCGAGCTATCGAAGAGCGGAGGCTCCTGGACGTACCTAGCGCCCGACGGCGGCCTGCCCGCCGACGGAGCCAGGATAGAAGCCTTCCTCAAGGCCGTCGACTCGGTAGAACGGCTCGAGCCCGTAGCGAGGGACAAATCGTCCTGGGCCAGCTTGGGCCTGGAAGGGGAGTCGGCCAGGAAGGTATCGCTTTCCGACGCCAAGGGCTCGGTAGTATGCGAATTCACCCTGGGCTCCTACGCCCAATCGTCGGGCAGCGTGTACCTCGCCCCGGAGGGCGGGTCCCAGGCTTACTTAGCATCGTCCGGAATGGCGTCCTACGCCCTGGGCGACCGTAGCTCCTGGCTGGACCTCAGGGCCTGGACCGCTCCGCCGACCGTAGAGTCAGTCCAGGAGATAGCGTTCGAGGGCGGCCAGGCCTCACAGGACGGCGTCGTCGAGTCGTACGATTTTACTGTTAGCAAGTCCGGTTCCGGATGGACCGCAAAGGGGATAGCCCTGGATCCGGCTAAGGTGGAGGCGCTCGTGCGCGCGCTGGCCTCTATACGAGGGGACGATTACGCTCCGGCAAGCGAGGCTAAGGCAGCCCAGGGCGTCGGCGTGGAGCTACGCTTGGGCAACGGGCGCTCGGCTAGGCTATCGATCGAGGAGAGGCGGGAAGACGGCAGGTTCGCCGTGGCCTCGTCCCAGAGGGAGCGGCGGCTATACGTTCCTGCCTGGGCGCTCGCCGAGGCCTTGAAGACCCTCGACGAGCTCAAGCCTTAGGCTACTGGCCCGCGAGGTAGGCCCGGAACTTCTCCGGGTCCGGCCTGAAGGCCAGGATGGAATCGCTCCCGTCGCTCTTCGCCTTGCCTATGGCCGCCATCGCCTCTCCTATGATCCTGTCCGCGTCGACGAGGCGTCCGGCCCTAGAGCTCAGCCCCATATGGATGCCGCTGCCGCCTCCCGGCATGCGGCTGCGGAAGAGGAGAGATAGCTTCTTCTGCAGTTCCTCGCTCATCCTCAGGGCGTGGTCGACGTCCATGTTAGGCAGGATGAACGCGGCGCCGTCGTCCCCGAACAGGAACGCCATGTCCTTGAAGCTGAAGAAATCCCTGACGGAGGCCGCGAACAGGTTGAATTCCTCGTCTCCCCGCTTGGAGCCGTCAAGCGAGGCGATCAGGAGGGAAAGGTCCTGCTCGAACGAGGCGGAGCGCCTCAGTTCCGCGCTGAGGCGCTCCCGGAGGTACGCCTCCCAGCCGAGGCTGGACTCGGAGTCGAACAGGCCTCGAGGGCCCTCGAGGGCTCCGTCGGGAAGATCGTCCTTGCTGAGGAAAGCGGCCTTCGGGGCCTCGGCCGGCTTCGGCTCGCGGGCCGGCTCGCGGGTCGGTTCGCGGGAAAGGGGCTCGGCGCCATCCCGTACGGAGATCGGCTCGATGGCTGCCTCGTCGAAGGGGTCCTCCGAATAGAGCGACGATTCTTCCAGCTCGATCTCGGGAACGGCGGGCGCCCACTCGTCGGCGGGAACCGGGGGCGGTCCCGGGACCCTGTCGCCGGACTCGGCGCCTTCCTCGGCCCGCGCGTCGGCTTCCGGCCTGACGTTCGACAATACTAGAAGCCAGGCTACGAGCGCCGCGAGCAGCGCGGCGAGTACCACCGCCGCGTCCCTGATCGGATAGAAGGCCGCTTCTTGGCTAAGCGTCACGTAGAGGGCCTCAATGGAGAGCCCCGACGACAGGGGGCCGCTGAAACGGGTGGTCGTGCCTTCGGGGCGCTCGAACGACAGACCGTCGTCCGTCCTCTTATAATAGGGGGAGGATCCCGGCATGGCGTAGAGCACCTCGCCATCGGAGTCCTTGATCACTAGCGCCAGGAGTCGGCCCTGAGAGCGCCACGCGGATTCGGCCTCCGCGCGCCATGCTTTCCCTACGGAGTCGCCCGGCTCGGACACGACGTTCAGGGCCGCTCGCCTGAGCGAGGAGAAGGAAGAGCGGGCCTCGGACTGACCGGCTCCTACGGCGCGGGCTATGCGCGCGACGGGCCACGCGGCTATGAGCGCGACTGCGACGGAGGAGCACAGAGCTATAAGTAATGGTCCACGTTTCATGGTCGTAGAGTATAATCCTATTATCGCTATTTTGGAACCGAAAGGAGTCTATATGTCCATCCGACAGAGGAGCCTCCCGGAGGGATGGTATCCCGCCTCGGCCAGGGAGCTCGAGGCTAGGCTGGGCGCGTGGGACCGGGTAGACGGCGCGGCCAGGCCCGGGGGCGCGTCGGCCTGCATCGCTCCCCACGCGGGGTGGTACTACTCCGGCCGGATCGCGTGGGCGGCATGGGGCGCGGCGGCGGACGCCGACGCCGTCGTCATAGTGGGCGGGCATCTAGCCGCGGGCTCCAAGTTCAGGTACTACCCCGAAGACGGCTTCGAGACGCCCTCGCGCGTCGTAGCCGCGGACGCGGAGCTCGTCCGCGAAGTGGCAGGCGCGGTGAAGGCCGTCCCCGATACTAGCGCCGATAATACCGTCGAGGTGCACCTGCCCATGGCCGCGTATAGGTTCGAGGGCGTCCCCGTCGCCTGCTTCAGGGCCCCTAACGACGCGGGGGCGAAGGACTTGGGGCTCGCGATCGCGGAGTACGCGCAGAGAAGCTCTAAGCGGGTTTTCGTGCTAGGGTCTACCGATCTTACGCATTACGGCAAGTCCTACGGGTTCGAGCCCGCCGGCTCCGGCCGGACGGGTTTCGCGTGGGCGAGGAAATCCGACACCGCCATCGAGGCGGCCTTCCTCGGCTTCGATACGGAAGCCGCCCTGCGCCTGGCCGGCGACGAGGGCTCGGCCTGCTCGGTCGGGGCGGCGATAGCTGCGATGGCCTACGCCGGGAGCGTAGGCGCGTCGAGCTCCCGCCTGCTCATGCGGGGCTCCAGCGACGAGATCACGCCCGGGGCGGACTCGTCGGTGGGCTATTGCTCTATATCGTACTCGCGTTAATCGGGAAGGGCCGCTACGGCCGCCTTGAAGCTCCGGCCCCGGTCGAATTCGTTCTTGAACATACCGAACGATGTGCATCCCGGCGATAGCGCCACTATGGAGCCGGGCGTAGCCGCGGCCGAGGCCTCGAGTACAGCCTCCTGGATGGAGGAGAACGGCCCGCGGTACGGAATGGAATCGGCGTCAAGGATAGCGCGGATCTTATCGGTGCCGGTGCCTTCCAGGAGGACGAGGGCGGCCGCCGCTCTATAGGCGGCCCTAGCCTCGGCGAAGTCTAGTTTCTTGTCGGTGCCTCCCGTGATGAGCACTACCGGCTCCGAGAAGGCCTCCACGGCGGCCCGCGTCGCCTCGGGCACGGTGGCGGCCGAGTCGTTGTACCATCGGACCCCGCGACGCGTGCGTATCGGCTCGAGCCTGTGCTCGACGCCCTTGAAGGAGGCCGCGGCCGACGCGATCGCGGAGGGAGCCGCCCCGAGGGCCCACGCCGCGATCGCGGCCGCGGCTACGTTGCGCCTATTGTGCGCGCCGGGGACGAGGAGTCCCTCGGGGACGAGGACGGCTCGCCCGAGTCCCGGCAGCTCCGCGACGCAGGGACCGATCGCCGGTACGCTTACCCCTAACGCGCCCTCCGGCAGGTTCGCGCCGTAGGCGAGCGTCCGGGCCTTGGTCTCGGCGGCGAACGAACGGCCGTACGGGTCGTCGATATCGTATACGGTCCAGTCCTCCGGGCCCTGGTCGGCGTAGATCAGGCGCTTGTCGGCGACGTAGGCCTCCATGGTGCCGTATCGGTCCAGGTGGTCGGGGACTATGCGGGTAAGGGCGGCCACGCTCGGCCTCAGCGCCCCTAGGCCCTTGAGGTCGCCGAGCTGCCAGCTCGACAGCTCCAGCACGACGACGTCGTCGGGTCCGGTCTCGTCGAGGAACCCGAGCGGGGAGACGGTGATATTGCCGCCTAGGAAGGTCTTTACGCCGCTAGAGCCGAGCATCCAGGCCAGGGCCGTCGAGGTGGTCGACTTGCCCTTGGAGCCGGTCACCGCGGCGATGCGCGCGGGGCAGAGCCGCAGGAATACTGAAAGGTCAGTCTCGACCGCCTTGGCCGCCCGGAGGAAGGCGTTGTCCGGCCTGACCGCCGGGTTCTTGATGACCAGGTCCGCCTCCGAGAAATCGGCCGTCTCGTGGCGGCCGAGCACGTACCTGATATCGTACGCCGAGAGGGCCCGGATCGATTCCGCCAGGACGGACTCGTCCTTGGTATCGGTAACGGTGACCTTCGCGCCCCGCTCGGCGAAGAACCTGGCCGAGGCGACGCCCCCGCCGTTGAGCCCGAGCCCCATGACGGTGACTCTCAGGCCGCGTATATCGTTAAGCCGTATCGTTTCCATACTCGAGGGAATACTCCTTCTGCTCGCGATCGTTCAAGTAGGCTTTTACGCCGAATCCGGCGAGCGGACCCCTCCACGAATCGGGGATCCTATCGCGAAGGGCGGCGAATTCGGGCAGCTTCTCCTCGAATTTCGAATTCCTCAGGACGTCCTGGATCTTGCCTATCTCCGGCGACAAGAACTGCACGGTCCGGTGAAGCAGGGGGATGAGGCCCCTCCGGCCCTCCGAGCTCATGACTGGCGACGTCGCGCAGATGGTCTTATACTTGCAGAACAGGGGATAGTACGGATAGATGCGCTTGCCAGACGGCAGAAATAGCTTGGTGAAGAATTTGGATAGGTCCGTGTCCATCCATACGCCGCGGACGAGATAGCCCTTGCCTGTCTCGCCTATCCATGTCTGCGATATTAGCTGGCGTATGCGGAACGCCTTGACCCGTCCGGACTCCCACATCACCGCGTCCAGGGGGATGATCTCGGACTCCATGTAGACGCGCCGCGTGGAGTAGGCCTGCGTCAGGTCGTTAGTGCCCGCCTCGATTGTCTCTACCTCGAAGGGGCGGGGCAGGAGGTCTACGCGGAGGAGATAGAGGTAGACGTCGGTATCGGCCTTGTATAGGCGATAGAAGCACGGCTTGAGGATCTCGGCGGGATCGAAGAAGTAGGTAAGGCCCGAGAAGCACTCGGGCAGCAACGAAACCATCTGTTTCACGACGTCCTTGACGGCCGTAGCGTAGTCCGCGTCGGGCACGGGCCTCCGTATATCGTGGTGTATAGGGAGCCGCGGGACGAAGAGCGGCGAGCCGAGCTCTACGAAGTATTCCTCGTTCTGATTGAACCGCATCCCGTAAGGCCCGTTACGGGCACCCTCGGGAATGTCGAGTATGACTTGGTTAATTCCAGAATCTATGTAGGCGATCCTGATTTCGTTGAGCAGCTGCTCCATATTTTAGAGTAGTATATAGGCTTGTACCCGTTTAATCAACGATTTCGTGCGCGCGTTGCTGGCCCTGTCCGCGTCATGGTATAGTAGTAGCAAAGCAGATGAGC
>JAHIWG010000093.1 GCA_018816345.1 Spirochaetota bacterium
GGACGCACCCGTCCGCCGACGCCGTCTACCGTTCGCTCGTCGAGGAGCTGCCCACGCTATCCCGGACGACCGTTTTCTCGACCCTCGACCTGTTCGCCCGCCGGGGCATAGCGCAACGACTCGCCATATCCGGCGCCGACGTCCGGTACGACGCCGATACCTCCGCCCACGCGCATTTCTTCTGCCGGCGTTGCGCCCGGGTCAGCGACCTCCCCGCGATAGGCGCCCCCCCCATGCCCGACGCCCCGGAAGGCTACGCTTTCGAGTCGTCCCAGTTCTTCGTCGAGGGACTCTGCCCCTCGTGCAATACGGCCAAGGCCTAGCCCTCCTCGACGCCGTATAGCCAGTCGCGCTAGCCAGTCGCGCTGGCCAGTTCGAGGCATCGCTCCTACGCTTCCTCCTCTTCTGGCATCCCGAGTGCTCTGCCAAGGCGGGCTCGACAGCGAGCGCGGGCATGGACCCCGTAATCGACGAGCGCCGCGAGGCCGAGGGAGCCGAGGCCTGCTCCGAATTAACCATGGATTGCCCCTCGTCGATGGAATAGCGGGATGCCGGCGTTCGCCCGGTCCAGTACAGATGGCAGCCTGCGATAAGCTTCCGTCGGCGGTTTCCTAGTACTGCCCGCGTACCGTATAACGGGTATGTAGAAGCTCGTGCGCGAGATGGCTGTTCGGCGATCCGAAAAACTCGTCGTAGATCCTCGCGATGGACGGGTTCCGGTGCGATTTCCTATGGACGCTCTCGGAATCCTCCTCGTATATGGCGCGGGCCCGGGCCAGCCTCTTCTCGGGAGAGACCGGCAGCGGCTGTCCGCCCCCGCCGAGGCAGCCGCCAGGGCAGGTCATAATCTCGATGAAGTGAACGTCTAGCTTCCCGTCCCTCAGCGCGGTCATGACCGCCTTGGCGTTCGCCGTGCCGTGGGCGACCATCACCTTCAGCTCTACGCCTTCGAGGAACGACCATTCCTTCTTGACGCCGGTCAGCGCGATACCAGCCTGCTTCACGCCGTCCAGGCCCCGCACCGGAGTAATATCGAGATCCTTGAACGGGACCTCCCTGCCTGTCACGACCTCGTACGCCGTCCTGAGCGCCGCCTCCATGACGCCTCCCGTCGCGGCGAATATTGTCGCGGCTCCCGTGGACTCTCCCAAGGGATCGTCGAAGGCCGAGTCGGCCATATCCCTCAGGTCGATTCCGGCCTGTTTTATCATGACTGCCAGCTCCCTCGTCGTCAGGACGAAATCGACGTCCTGATCGCCGTCGGTTCCCATCTCGGGCCTCGCCGCCTCGAATTTCTTCGCGGTACAGGGCATGACCGATACGCAGACGATGTCGGCCGGATCGAGGTTCATCTTCCTGGCCCAGAACGATTTTACGACCGCTCCGAACATCTGCTGAGGCGATTTGCAGGTGGAGAGATTGGGAAGGTATTCGGGGAAGAAATGCTCCTGGAATTTTATCCATCCTGGGGAGCAGGAGGTCATCATCGGCAGGGACGGTTTCCCGCCGTCCGCGAGCGCGTCCTTCAGCCGGCCGAGAAGCTCGAAACCTTCCTCCATGATGGTCAGGTCCGCGGCGAATTGCGTATCGAACACGTTGTCGAAGCCCATGGTCCGGAGGGCTGAAACCATCTTCCCCGTCACGCGGGTCCCCGGAGGATAGTCGAAAGCCTCGCCCAGCGCCGCCCTGATCGCCGGGGCGGTCTGGATGACCACGATCTTATCCGGGTCGTCTATGGCCTTCCAGACATCCTCTATGCAGTACTTCTCATAGAGCGCTCCCGTCGGGCAATGGGCGACGCACTGGCCGCAGTTGATGCAGACGACCTCGGAGATGGGCCTATTGAATGCCGACCCCACGATAGTGCTATCGCCCTTGTACAGGTTCGCGACGGCGTAGACTCCCTGCAGCTCGTCGCAGGCCCTGACGCATCGTTGGCATAGGACGCATTTATTGTTGTCGCGCACGAAGACCGGGGACGTATCGTCCTGCGGAAGGGTGCGTTCGCGCCTCTCCTTCCATCGAAGATCGGTTAAGCCGAATTCGTTCGCGAGGCTCTGCAGCTCGCAGTTCAGGTTCTTCGGGCAGACGGTGCAGTCGGTATAGTGGTTGGCGAGCAATAGCTCGACGATGGTCTTCCTGGCCTTTCGAATCCTGTCGGTCGTCGTCAGGATCTCCATGCCATCGGAAACGGGTGTGCCGCAGGCCGACTGAAGCGTCTTCGATCCTTTGACGTCGACGACGCATACGCGGCATATACCCTGCGTCTTCAGGTCGGGATGGTTGCATAGGGTAGGGATGTGTATCCCCTCGCGCTGGCAGACATCGAGGATGGTCATTCCCGCGCTGGCTTCGTAAGGAGCGCCGTTGATGGTCAGCTTTGCCATAGTTCTCCCTCCCCCGCAGAGAGTATCTCATCCTTGAATTTCGACGCTATCGTCCTGAACGAATTCGGGACCGACTGTCCGAAGCCGCATTTAGAGGCGAGGCTCATCGTCTCCGAGAGCTCGAGCAGGTCGTTGATCGTCTTCGACGACCCTTTCCCCTTCTCGAACTTCTCTATGCCTTCGAGCATCCTCGAACAGCCTTCCCTGCACGGGACGCACTGGCCGCACGACTCCTCCTGGAAGAACTCCACGAAATTCTTGAGGACGCGGAACATGCTCCTGGACTTATTGAAGATGATGATGGAACCGCCGGTAGGAATTCCCTCGAAGCATATGGGCTTGTCGAAGTCGTCGGCGCAGGCGCAGAACCCCGAGGCTCCGCCGATCTGAACGGCCTTGGTACCCGCGTCGGCCTCTATCTCCTTCAGGAGCTCGCGGATCGTTATGCCGAACTCGAATTCGTAGATTCCCGGCTTGCCGCAGTCGCCGGAGACGGAGAAAAGCTTCGAGCCGGTGGACTTCTCCGTCCCGAACTGCTGGAACCAATCGGCGCCGTTGAGGAGGATATGGGGGACGAACGAAAGCGTCTCGACGTTATTCACGACCGTCGGCCGCCCTAGGAAACCCGATTCCGCGGGGTAGGGGGGCTTGTTCCGAGGTTCGCCGCGCCTGCTCTCGAGCGATTCCAGAAGAGCCGTTTCCTCTCCGCAGACATACGAACCCGATCCCAGCTTGATATGGATGTCGAAGCAGAAGCCCTTCTCATGGCAGATATCGGGGCCGATCAGGTTCTGGCTCTTCATCTCGCCGATCTTCCTGGCTAGATCGCTCACGAGGTACTTGTACTCTCCCCTGAGGTAGATGAAGCCTTCTGAGGCGCCGATCGCGTACGCCCCTATCGCCATCCCCTCCAGTACCTTCGCGGTCTGCCTCTCGAGTATGTTCTTGTCCTTGAACGTACCCGGTTCGCCTTCGTCGGCGTTGCAGACGATATATTTTTCGGCGCCTTCATGCCTTCGGGCCGTATCCCATTTGATGCCCGTCGGAAACCCGGCGCCGCCGCGGCCCCTGAGCTTCGATCTTGATACGAGGCCGATCACGTCCGAAGGAGTCATGGCGAGCGCCGCCCGCAAGGCGGAACCCGGCTCGATATCCGAGAACACGACGTCAAGCTTTCGCGCCATAGCCGACCTCCTATCGATAGCTTCGTATGATATCGACGGCCTTCGACGGGGAAAGGTCGGCGTACAGTCGATCGTTCACCATCATCGATGGACCGCGGTCGCAGGTGCCCATGCAGTTCGCGTAGTCGAGCGAGTATTTCTTGTCGCGGGTGGTCTCGCCCATCTTTATCCCCAGCTCCGATTCGAGGGCGCGGAGGACGTTGGCCTTGTCGCGCAAGTCGCACGAAATCGTTCTGCATATCCTAATGACGTACTTGCCTTTCTCCTGCGTGTTAAGGAAATGGTAGAACGACGCCACCGAGAAGACCTCCGTCTGGGATAGGCCGAAGGCTCTCGCCACCTCGTTGATCGTTTCTTCCCCCAGGAAGCCGAATTCGGCTTGGAGGTCCTGGAGGACAGGCAATAGGTTCTCTCTCGCTTTACCGTAGCGCCCGACCAAATCGTCAAGCGTCCTGAGAAGGGTTTCCCTTAGCATCGACTGCCTCCTTTAACCGATAGGTAGGAGCTGTTATGCGGGACGGCGGTGAAGGCCCGGGTCTATGGCTGTTCTTCGATCCGGGGCTATCGTCGAACCATGATCCAAACGACCATGCCCCGTATTCTCGCTCACTACTTCCAGGCACGCAAGTATTTTTTAACGAGAAGGCCCATCTAGCGCATATAAAACTTCACATTTGTATCGGCGCTATCCAAGGCTCATGAATGAACCGGGCTCGGGCGTACCGGCGGCCGGGATCCGCGCGGGGCGAACCTCCGTCGGGGCTGTCCGGCGGGGTCGACTCGGCATAGCCGCCGGGAAGCGCCAAAAAATTGACCAAATTAAAAAAACATGACAGAATCCAATGCGAGCCGGCCGACCGGTTCGGTCGGCCGCGATACCCCGCGAAGGAGGGTTACAGCATGGATGGAACGCCGCGTTCGGCGAAAGCGAAGAGCCGCGGGATCGGGACCCGCGCCAGCATCGTAGTCGCCGGCCTCGCCGTCGCGATCGCCTCCTTCGCCTCGCCGGCGTGCGCCCCCGATCGCGGCGGGCTCACCGAGCGGGAACTCGCCGCCGCGAAAGAGTGGAAGCCTACCCGCTGGGCGGAAGGGAAGAGGACGGCGCTCGTCGTGATGGATATGCAGAAGGCCAACATGCCGATCGTCGACCAGGAACGGGTAGTCGCGGCGATACGGCGGCTCGTCGCGGCCGCCGACGCGGCGGGCAGTCCCGTGGTCTGGGTCTACTCCAACGACGAGGACTCGAGGCCCGGAGAGGACAGGTTCGAGCTGGCCCCTCCGTTCGCGCCCGGTCCCGGCCACTTGAAGCTGGTCAAGGCCGGTACGAGCGCTATCTCGGGTACGAGCCTAGGGCCGACGCTGGAGGGCCTGGGGGTCGGGAGGCTCGTCATCTGCGGGGTATCGAGCAACGAGTGCGTCAAGTCGACCGTCGAGTCGTCGTACTTCGACGGCTGGCTCACGGTCGTAGCGAGGGACGCGCACTCCATGCCGTCCCGGTCTGGCTCGGCCGAAACCGTCGCGAATATGAATACCCGCTGGGCCGCCGATAGGCGCGTCCGACTCCTCGATAGCCGCGCCATCCGCTTCGACTAGCGGCTACGGGATGATCGATGCGATCGAATCGGGCCCGCGCCAAGGTTCGCGCTCTCCCGCGAGCCGTGGCCTTGACGGCGCTAGTCCTTTACGCGTCGTGCTCCGGAGAGGAGGGGCCTATGAGGCCTATCACCGCGGCCGATGCCGATAGGGTCAGCCTGCTCGAGACATTGGCGATTCCCGGATACCAGAAGGGACGGGTGAGCCAATCAAGCCTCGCCTTCAGCCCTGACGGCGCGACGCTGGCCTGCGCGGCGGGAATCGGCCGGGTATCCATCTGGGAGCCGAAGACGGGCCGGCTCCGCTTAGTCCTCGATGCGCCCGCCTCGCAAAACGTCGCTTGCGCATTCAGTCCCGACGGACGGATGCTGGCTACCGGCGGCTTCGACGCGTCGGTGACCCTGTGGGATCCGTCGACGGGCGATAGGATAGCCGTAGTCGGAAAGCACGGCTCCCCGGTCTGGGAGCTCGGCTTCAGTCCCGACGGACGGTACTTGGTCTCGTGCTCCCTTCATGACGACATCCGCCTCTGGGACGTAGCCGAGAGGAAACTGGTATGGAGCCACGTAGGCGAAGGGGGCTATCTCAGCGCCGCCTTCAGCCCGGACGGCGCGACCGTCGCCTACGGTAGCCTGGGCGGGAAGGCCGGCCTCCTGGACGCGGCGACGGGTGAGGACCGCGCCGTCTTCGTACGGGATATCGGGCACATCGGCGACGTCGCCTTCAGTCCCTCCGGCGAGCTCCTCGCCGCGGGTACCGACGACAATATTATTAGAGTCTGGTTCGCGAAGGGCGCGAAGGACGCGGCTACGCTGGTTGGCCATCAAGGCTACGTGAACGGCGTCGCCTTCAGCGCGGGAGGAGGCGAGCGGCTCCTGGCCTCCTCGAGCCACGACAGGACCCTGAAGCTCTGGGACCTATCGTCCAAGGAATCGCTCGCGACCCTCGAAGGCCACGAGTCGGAGGTCCTCCGCGTTGCCTTCAGCCCTGACGGCGCGACGCTGGCTTCCGTCGGCTGGGACGGTACGATACGCCTCTGGGGAATTCCCTGAGGTGCCGCGACCTCGCCGTAGCCGACTCGGCCGCGTACAACGCGGCCGTATTCAAGACGTTACAAGCATGCATGAGCCGACTCATGGCCCGCGACCTCGAGGAGATAAGCGTGGGGATACCGGACCTGTCGCAGCTGCGGCTCGGCGACGTCATGGTGCGCTACGGCGCGGGCGGCGACGAGAAGGACCCGGCCGGCAGGTTCGGAGGCTTCAGCGTGAACCCCGAGAGCTTCCACGACCGGGCCCGTCCGCGGGTTGGGCGCGTCATGGATGGCGAGCCGACGCGCCCGAGCGGCGGACGCTACGCCCGAGGCGTCCCTTCGATGGGACGTACCGAGTCGCGGATCGTCAGCCTCACGGGGAGCCTGACGTCCGTCTCGTGGACCGGCTCCTTGCGTATGAGCCTCATAAGCATCGACACGGCGCTGCGGCCCTTCTGGAAGACGTCCTGGTGCACGGTCGTCAGGTGGGGGCGGACGAGCCTCGAGAAGCAGTTGTCGTCGAAGCCCGCGACGGAGACCCGTCCGGGCACGTCGAAGCCGCGCTCGTAGAAGTAGTTCACGGCGTCCGCGGCGTAATAGTCGGAGGAGAAGAAGAGCGCCGTATACTCGAGGGGCTCGGCCATCAGGCGGCGATAGAGCAGGTGCCGCGCCTTGCTGGACTTGGAGACCGGTATGTAGCAGACGTCGGCCAAGTCCAGCCCTTCCTCGGCGAAGGCCCTCCGGCATCCGTCGAAGCGCGCGGAATCGACGCTCGGGCTGTCGGGCGAGTTGGCCATGAACGCCATCCTCGTATGGCCCTTTGACAGGAGGTGCCTCGCCATCTCGTAGCCGCCCCGGTCGTCGTCGAGGCCTATGTTATGGTAATCCTGGCCGTCGTCCCCGAAGTAGCAGTCGACGAAGACCACCGGGGTCTGGATGCTCTTCCTGACGGCTCCGGAGACCTCGCTCGGGACGCATAGCAGGATCAGGCCGTCGAGCTTCCAGGTGGCGGCGAGCCTGATCACCTCGTCCTTGTCTACCGAGGTGTGGAGCATCATGAAGTAGCCGTGCTTGCGGAGCTCCTGCTCCAGGGTGCCCAGTATCGTCGAGGCGAACGGGTCCTCGAGCACGGTCTCGTCGCTCCTGGGCTCCATGAACAGGATCACGCCTATTATGCGCGAGTTGTTCCGCGCGAGGATGACCGCCCCCATGTTGGGAGCGTACTTCTCCTCCTCCAGTATCGCCCGGACCTTCTTGAGTATCGCGGGCGAGACCTTGGACGTATTGCCGTGCAGTACGTTAGACACGGTGGTGGGGCTTACGCCCGCTTTCTGGGCTATTTGCTTTATCGTGGCCATGGTATCCAGTGCTTGAGTTAGTGCGTGCAGGACCGACGCGCATTCTGCACGCTAGCGCGGGTTTATTTCAAGTATCCCAGCCATTTTCCCTGCTGGGCTATCATCCTGTCGACCATCGCCTCTATGTGCGACGCCTGGTGGACGACGGGGTTCGCGAGCATCGCCTGGACGACCAGGGATTTCTTCTTATGTATGACCGCCTCGGCCGTCAGGTCGTACACGCCGCAGTAGCCCCGGAGCAGCGAGAGGTAGCCCTTGGGAGCGTCTAGGACGGGGATGCCGCGCACTCCGTGCTTGCCGACCGTGGCCGGGACCTCGACGGCTATCCAGGAGGGCAGGTCGGGTATCAGCCCGTCGTTGCGCACGTTGACGGCCGACTCCTCGAATCCGGCGTCCCCGAGTATGCCGTCTATTATCGGCACGACGCGCTCGGTCGTCTTCAGCTGTATGTCGTGCCTGGCGTTCTGCGACAGCATCGCCTTGTACACGTCGTAGAAGTCCATTATGCCGCGGTGGTCGACCACGTCCCAGGCCCAGCCCAGGTACTCGCCGAAGTGGCTGTCGGTGGTGATGGGCAGGAGCCCGTAGCGCTCGAGCATGAACTTGATGAGCCTCCTGTCGGCCCACTCGTAGCGGCTCTTCTTGTTAGCGTTCTTCTTGTCGAACTGCTCGGACTCCTCGATGACGCCGGTCTCCCTGTACGAGTCGAGCACGTCGCTGTAGCCGCTCTCCCACTGGAAGAAGCCGGGCGCCTTCTCGCGTACCGCCGGATACAGGTCCCGGCCGCTGGCCCTGTCCTTGACCTCGAGCATGCAGCTGAAGTGGTTGAGCCCGGCGGCCCTGAAATAGATGTCCTCGGGCTTCATGCCCAGCATGCGGGGCAGCCACCTGGATAGCCAGCCTATCTCGTGGCACATGCCTATGAAGCGCGCCTCGGGATACGCGCGCTTGACGGCGGTGCATATTGCCGTCATCGGGTTCGAGTAGTTGAATATATAGGCGGCGGGGCAGATCTCCGTCGCGTCCTTGACGATGTCGAGGATGGGCGGGATGATGCGGAGCGCGTGGAAGACGCCGCCGGGGCCGCCGTTCTCGCCGTAGACCTGGTGGACGCCGTACTGCAGCGGGACCTTCCAGTCCTCGTCCCATAGCTGGAAGCGGTTGCCCACCTCGATCGACGAGATTATGAAATCGGCGCCCTTGAAGGCGGCGCGCCTGTCCGTCGTCGCGTTCACGGTGAACGGGAGCTTATGGTGCCCGATGCTGGCCTCGGCGGTCTTGAGGACGGCGTCGAGCGCCTTGGCGTTGATGTCGTGCAGAGTGATCTCGGAGCCGGCGAGATACTCGCTGCAGAAAATGTCCCCGAGCGTGCCGCAGCCGAACTGCACGCTGCCGGCGCCGACTAATACGATCTTCATAGTGCCTCCAACTACTTAATAGAGCCTTCTACCATGCCCTTGATGATGTAGCGCTGCGCGAACAGGTACAGCACTATTATCGGGAGCATGGCTATCATGGTGGACGTGAGTATCAGGTCCCATTGCTTCAGGTACGCCCCCGCGAAGGCGGTGACGGCGATCGGTATCGTCTGGACTATCCCGTTGGAGCCGAGGACGAGCAGCGGCAGGAGGTAGTCGTTCCATATCCAGATGCCGTTCAGTATGAGCACCGTGACGATTATGGGCTGCAGGAGGGGGAAGACGATCAGGAAGAACGTCCTGCCGCGGGAGCAGCCGTCTATGGTGGCCGATTCCTCGAGCTCGAGGGGTATGTTCTTTATGAAGCCGTGGAAGATGAATATCGACAAGGGGCAGCCGAACCCGAGGTACGCGAACACGATGCCCGGAACCGTCCCCAGGAGCCGCAGGTGCAGGAAGTCGCCGACCACGCGCATCCAGCGCACGAGCGGATACATCAGCACCTGGAAGGGTATGACCATCGCGGCCACGAATACCATGAAGAGGATCGCGGACCAGGCCGACTTGTTCCTGACGAGGACCCACGCGCACATCGAGGAGAACAGGACTATCACGACGAGGGACAGTACGGTGATGACGGTGCTGTCCCAGAACGCCCCGAGGTAATCCACCGTCGGGTTATTGAAGATGAGGGAGACGTTCTTGAACAGCTGGCCCCAGCTGGAGGGCAGGGAGATGGCGCTGTAGATGATCTCCTTGGACGTCTTCGCGGAGTTGAGCACTACCATCGCGAACGGGATCATGAAGACGACGAAAAGCACTATGACGAAGAACCCCAGGGCGGCCTGGCCTCGGTAGCTGGACTTACGCCGTCGCGCGAGCGATGTATTCCGGGCCATCACATCTCCACTTCTTTCTTCTTGTTCATCGATACCTGTATGAGGGCCACGACGACGAGGGCGACGAACAGCACTACCGCCTTGGCCTGTGCCTCAGCCATGCGGTTGGCCGTAGCGGTGCTGAAGATGTTCATGGCCAGGAGCTGGCTGGCCTTGACGGGCATCTCCATGAACCTCGTGGCGGGGCCCCCGTTGGTCAGGGTCAGGTTCATGTCGAACTGCTTGAAGCTGGTGGTCAGCGTAAGGAACAGCGAGATGGTGAACGCGTTGGCCATCATCGGTATGAGGATCTTGAACACGCGCGTTATGTAGTTAGCCCCGTCCACCGCGGCCGCCTCCATGAGGGACGCGGGTATGCTCTGTATGGAGGCTACGTATATCAGCATGATGTACCCGGCGTACTGCCAGGTGTTGACCACGGACATGATCCATATGACCGTGCCGGGCTTGCTAAGGAACGAGACCTGCAACGCCTGTATCGATAGCGAGTCGCCTATCGCCGTGAGCGCGTTGTTGAAGATGAACTGCCAGATGTAGCCGAGGACTATGCCGCCGATGAGGTACGGGATGAAGAATCCCGCGCGGTAGAAATTCCTGAACCGTATCCTGCTGGTCACGATGAGGGAGAGCATGAAGCTCACGACGTTCACGAGCACGATGTTGATGGCCGTGTAGCCTATCGTTATCAGGAACGAGTAGAGGAAGTCGGGCGACGAGAAAAGGTAGCGGAAATTCTTGAACCCTATGAAATGGATATCCTCGCTGACGCCGTTCCAGTCGGTCATCGAATAGAAGAGGCCGTAGAAGAACGGTATGAGGATTATCATCGTGAAGGCGAATACGCATGGAAACGTAAAGAGGATATTGACGGCGCGGTTCCGTTTCATGACGTGCTCCTGGGAAACGGGGCCGCCGGCTATCCGGCGGCCCCCGTTCGGTAAGAATGATCTACATCTTGGGAAGGCCGGCTACGGCCTTCTTCATGTCGTCTATGAAGCGATCGAGGTTCTTCTGGTTCTGGGCGAACAGGTCGAAGATCGGGCCGAACACGTTCTGGCCGGCCCCGTCTGGGAGCATCCCGAAGAATACGCCGTAGTTGCCGCCCTTGGCGTTGGCCGCCATGAGGGCCTGGCTAAGCTGGCCGGCGGGCTTCAGCGTGACCGACTTGAACGCGGGGATCATGCCGGCCTTGTTGACCATGTAGTCGTGTCCGTCCGGCGTGGTGGCCATCGCGGTGAGGAAGGCCTTGGCCGCGGCGGCGTTGGGGCTCTTGGAGTTGACGCAGTACCAGCTGGGGGCGAAGAGGTACAGGCCCTTCTCCTCGGTGTCGAGGAACGCGTGGGGCGCGTAGCCGATCTTGAACGTGACGCCGAGCTGCTTGAGGTTTGGGTCTACCCAGTTGCCCTGGTGCAGGAAGGCGGTCTTGCCCTGGGCGAAGGAGCCTACCTGGTCGTCGTAGCTTCCGTTCAGGAGTATGTTCTGGTCCGCGTACTTGAAGAGTAGCTGCAGGTACTTCGCGTACTGGGCGAAGCGCGCCTCGTCGAGCTCGCCCTTGAGGGCCTTGTCGATGACGCTGGTATCGTCGAAGGCGAGCCCGCCTCCCCAGTAGCACGCCAGGTTGTGCTGGGCGGCCACCCACCACATGCCGCCCGCGACGGACGCGGCCATGGCGACGGGCGCGTCTATGCCGAGCTCGACCTTCTTCGAGGCGAGGGTAGCGAACGCCTTCTCGTAGGCGGCGCGGGTCGTGAGCGACGCGGGGTCGATGCCGGCCTTGCTCAGGATATCGGCGTTATACGCGAGCCCGTAGCCCTCTATGGCGACCGGGAAGCCCACGACCTTGCCGTCGACCTTCATGGCGAGGTCGGTGTCCTTGACCCAGCTCTCGCCGCTCAGGTCGGCGATGTAGTCCTTCCAGATATTGTATCCGCCGAGGCCCTCTATGACGAAGATATCGGGCATCTGCCCGGCCTGGGACTTGGCCTTGAGAGCTCCGCCGTAGTCTCCGCCCCCGCCGAGCGTCTCTACCTTCATGGTGACGCCGGGCGTCGCGGCAGAGTACTTGGCCGCGTACCCGTCTATCGCGTCCTTGATCTCGACCTTCAGCTGGAACATGCTTAGCTCGACGTCCTTGGCCGCCTGCTCCGGCTTGGAACACGACCCGACGGTGAATATGATGGCGAGCATCAAGCCGATCGACACGACCCTTGAAACCGTTCCTCTCATTCGAATACCTCCACTTTTTCGCTGTTTCCAGCAAATTCGTCTATAGGTGTAACGCAACACCTATTGACGAGTATAAGGCAGATTCATAGTACGTCAAGGGAAATGGGAGTCGCGGTAGGTAGTAGGCGGATGGCGGCTCGGGCCTATCCGTACCTGAAGCCTCGCGACGAGCTGAAAAAGCGCCGTGCTACGCGCGCACGGCGTACGATGAGAACCCCGGAGGTCGTATGTACCGCGCTGGATCTAGAGCTTCTTGGAGCGGACGGATCGATTCGATAGATGATTTCGAGGCGTTCCGCTGGCATCAATGGATAGAGCCCGTCGACCTCGAGCGCGAGGAGACGGCGAGCCCGGACGGGCGCGCGAAGGGAACGCCCCTTCGGGGCGTAGCGATCATCGGCTTCCGCTGCGACGAGGGCGTCAAGCGCAATCAGGGTCGGGCCGGGGCGCGTCTCGGACCCGCCGCCATCCGCGCCGAGGCCGCCAACCTGCCGTGCTCCTTCGATCGGTCCCTCGCCCTCTACGATACCGGCGACGTAGACTGCGAAGGAACCGACCTCGAGGCGGCGCAAGCCCTCCTCGGGAGGAAGGTCGAGGCGATTCGCGAGCGGGGATGGTTCCCCGTCGTCCTGGGCGGCGGCCACGAGACGGCGTACGGGCACTGGCTCGGCCAACGGGCCCGTCCCGGGAACCTGGGGATAATCAACTTCGACGCGCACCTCGACATGAGGCCCTATCCCCAGGGCGGCAGCTCCGGTTCGATGTTCCGCCAGATCGCTGACGCCTCGGAGGCGGAGGGCCGGCCCTTCCGGTACCTATGCGTCGGGGCCCAGAAGCGGTCCAACACCGTAGCCCTTTTCCGGGACGCGGCCGCTTCGGGCGCCTCGTGGCTCCTGGCGAGGGATATAAACGAGGGAGGGTCCGCCTCCGCCTATCCGGCGATCGACGCCTTCCTGGCGAGCGCCGATTCCCATATGATTACCGTCTGCGCCGACGTCGTCTCGTCGGCCTGGGCTCCCGGGGTTAGCGCCCCCCAACCACTCGGGCTCGATCCGGAGACGCTGCTGCGCATGCTCAAGCGCTCGCTGTCGAGCGGCAAGGCGGTCGGCCTGGACATCTGCGAGGTATCGCCCCGCGCCGACGGACCGGATCCCACGGCGAGCCTCGCGGCCACCCTGCTGTTCGCGGCGGTAAACTCCGTGGCGGAACTGGCGGGGCTCGGTCGCTGACAGGCCGTCGCGGCTGGCCGTCGAGGCTGGCCGTCGCGGTTGGCCCGCCTCGATATGAGGAGCGCGCGGGACCCGAAGGCGCCGCGCGCTCCTCGGTCGGAGCGCTATCGGCTACGTGGGGCTATGCCGCTATGAGCAATAGCGCGAACGGAATAGCGAGGAACAGCGACAGCACGACCCTCTCGAACCATACGATCAGCAGGTCGCCTATCTTCAAGGGGATGCTCGTGGACATGATGCACGGGATGGACGCGGAGAAGAAGATGATCTCCGCCACGCATACTATCGCGACGACCGCCTTCACGAGCGCGCCGCCCGCCGCGATCATGCCGACGGGTATGAACATCTCCGCGAGCGACCCGGCGAGGGCCCCCGCGAGCGTCACCGGGTCGCCGAGGGCGGGGAACGCGAGGCTCGCCAGCCAGGTGAAGGGCACGAAGATGTAGCCGACGATATCGAATAAGCCGAAGTGCGCCAGGACGAGGCCGAAGTAGCCTATCGACAGTAGCGTCGGCCCTATGGAGACCGACAGCTTGATGCCTGAGACTATGTTCTTGCCTACCTCGGCGAGAATGCTGCCGGAGTTGTCAGCCGCCTCGCAGGCGAGGACCCAGGATTCCCTGGGAATCTCGGCTATGGGGAATTTAGGCTCCTGGATAGGCTCCCTGCCCTCGAAGCCGGTGTCCTTCTTCCTGGAGATGGGGTAGATCCTGGAGGTGACGGCGGTCACGAGGAACGTCACGATCAGGGTGGACCAGAAGTACGGTACGAACTTAGGGCCGCCGAGCCCGGTCGTATTGGCGACTATGACCATGAAGGTAGCGGAGACGGTCGAGAATCCCGTGGCTATGATCGCCGCTTCCTTATCGGAGTACTTGTTCCTCTGGTACATCCTGTCCGTGATGAGGAGCCCGACGGAATAGCTCCCGACGAACGAGGCGACCGCGTCCACCGCCGATTTGCCTGGAGTCTTCCAGATAGGGCGCATTACCGGCCTCAGGAACACGCCGATGAATTCCATGAGCCCGTAGGTCGTGATGAACGCGAGGAAGACCGCTCCTACCGGCACCAGGGTCGTGACGGGAACCACGACCTTGAGCCAGATGAAGGATAGGTCGGCGCCCTTGGGCATGCCGGCCACGAGCTGCCACTTGAAGAGCACCATCGATAGCGGTACCAGGGCCAGGACCTTGAA